>CAZAXA010000030.1:0-22653 GCA_964488965.1 uncultured Phaeodactylibacter sp.
TTCGGCCTGCTGGAGCAGGGCAAAGCCTACGTCAGCCACTGGGAAACCGACAGCTGGGCGGGCCTTAAGGGCGATTACCGGGAGCCTCACCAATGGTATTACCGCTCCATCGGCGACTGGGTGGCCTTGTTCAACCGCCTGGGCCTGAACCTCCGGGAACTGCGGGAGCCGCTGCATCCGGAGAGCGGGAAACCGCTGTCACTGGTGTTTGTAGCGGGCTGAGGCCGGAAGAAAGGTTTCCCGGGCCGCTCACTTAAAAACTTTGGCGTTCTGTTTGCATTACTGACGGCTTGTTGTCGTGGTTTTGGAAAAATCCTGGAAAAGAATAGCTTCCAAAGCTTCAGCTTTGCTGAATAATTGCCTGGGATTAAAAAAAAAAATTGCGCCTGAAGTTATTTTTTTGAAATATTGTATTACCCAAACGAAGAATTCAAAAACATGGCAAGCGGGTTGAAGGAAATGTCCAGTATGAGATCCTAACGATTAACACCCGGAAGCATTAGAGGCAATTCTAAGGCTTCTTCATCCCAGAAACGTTATGGATATTGACCAACTCAATGCCACCCTTCGCGGGTTAGCCGGGCACCTTATCATCGAAACTGAAGAGCAGCGATCCAGGCTGGAAAGGCTCTACAGCTCTCTGGCAAAAACTTACCTCCCCAATGATCTCAGGCTCCTTAAAGGCAGTGATCTCTCCATCGAAAGATCGGACCTTTTCTTTGATGACAAGATAGCTCCACAACGCATGGACAGGCTCAGCCTGCTGGCGGAAAACATGGAAGAGGAACCTTCCCTGAGGGTTTTCGTCCGGGAAGTTCCCGTTCGGGACCAGATGATCTATGGTTCGGTACCCGCCTGGGCGGCCGGGGCCAAAATCAATCATACCGTAGGCCCTTTCCTGAACAAAGATGGCAGGCAATTCTGGTTCGACTTTTACGCCATCGAAAAGTTTATCGCACTCTACATTCAGGGCAATCCCGAACCGGTATTGCTGTTCCGGGTAAGACAAGGGCAGCCTATCTCCGTCAACCTCGAACTGCCGATAGGCTTCAACCAGTTGAGGAACCTCAATCTCGCCCCCGGGAGCAGCATCTGGATTCATTCCAGCGTACTGGCCTCCAATGCTCCGGCAGGGACGTACACCGGCCTGGCCATTAACGGCGGCAGGGCAAGGTTCAGCGAAAAGGCCCAGGTGATTAACAATAAACTTACCGTTTCACCTGCCACCGCCATCTCCGTTCAACTGGACCTGCTTCAACCGGCAGCGGATGGCGCCGACGAGAGCAGCCCCTTCGGCATTGACGCCAGAAATATGGCTTTGCGGCTGCCCCAACGCCTGGAGTTCCATTTTTCCGCTTCGGGCGGCATTATCGACGAAGCCGGGGCCGCCGGATGGGAGCTATACGGGCAATCCGTAAATTTCACCTGGAACAACCAGCAGCCGGCAACCTATGATGCTCCGCTCCAGCGAATCCTGTTCCCGTTCGACGCCTCGGAGCCCTCGATGGAAATCCGGGATAACGCCTCCGAATTCAACTTCATCAGCCAATCGGCAGCCATCATCCGAAGCGGATGGGCATTGCCGGTAGCCACGATCGACATCAGCCAGCCCTCCCCTGCTTCCGGAATCGGCGGGATGATGGTGCAATGCGGGCCTGGCCTGAGGGAGGAGTGGCAGGGGCTCAAAGGCGGCGGCCTCGATTTATCCAACCCGGTTTTCCTCGTCCAACCCGGCCAGATCCTGCTGGCCGAACCGGCGGCAGCCAACCTTCAGGCCAGCCAATCGCTAAGCCTCTGGAAAGATGAACTTAATGAGTTCGGAACCACCGTAGCGCTGGCCTTCCCCTCTCCCACCCTGTTTTTCTACCTCAGCAACGCCGGCGGCAATGAGTTGTTCATGTGCCTGGCCAATGCCGATTTTCAGGTCGACCGGCCGGTGCGGGTAACGGGAGAACCGCCCGCCGTCCGTTCCCTGAATTCACTATTGCTGGTGGCAGCCAACAGCTCCAACAAACTGATTTACCTGTTCGACGATAACCTCATACTGGACGAAGCTCAGCTAAAAAACCAGGGCCCCATCATTCCCGGCCAGATGGCCCTGGCCATGTCCAATGCGCTCTTCAAGGTAACTCAGCCAAACGGCTGCCTGCTTTTCGGGACGCTCGCAGATGATTATTCCAAAGTGGAAAAGGGGTTCTTTTTCCTGGCCTTCGGGCTTTATGCCTATCTGCCTACCCTGCCCGACCCCTATGCTGCCAATCTAGGGGTTTTGAGAAGGCAGATACTGGGCGGCAGAACTGCGGGGCGGACAACCGGCGCCGCGCTCGTTCCGAATACCCATATCAGCTCCTGGCTGGTTTGCCGCGTGAAATGGGAACCGCCGGCAGAAACGGATGGCTTTGACGAGGTGGCCGTATCTTTCCACCTGGCGCCGCTGGCAAACCAATTTGCCGGCATTTCGCTGGACTCATCGGCTGAGGCGGACGCCCCTTCCGGCGTTCAAAACCCGGCCGGCAGCCCGCAGGCAGCCAATGTGCACAACCAATTCGGGTTGTTTACGGCGGTAACCGGGGAATCGGCAGCCGCTTCTCCCCGGAGTTCGGCGCTTCGGGAAGAACCGCTCGCCAATTACGGCCGCCAGTGGGATGAGTTTGCGGGCCGTTATACCCGCGATATTTTCGCCCTCCTTGACGTAAGCACCAATGCCGGCCTGTTTGGCATCAGCTTTAATGCCTATGCCCTGCGCGGCGAAACAAGAGTCACCACACATGTCCCTGTCAACACTCAAAACCCCAATACAGGCTTTCCCATTCAGGTGAAAGGGCTGGACGTAGTAAGCCCCGCCATCAACGTCAGGGCCTTTGCCGTGCCGCAAATCTCCTGGGAACCGGTTTTCAACCTGACACCGCCGCAACCCGGAGCCGACCCCGGCGACCCGTCGGTAGGGTTCAATTATTATCCGAATGACGGCGGGCCGATGCACATCCTGAATGCCAGTACGGACACTGTGGCGCTGGCGCCGCTGCCACTTACGGATTTTCTCCTGGAAAACTTCGAACAGGACGATGATTTCGGCGCCCTCGCTTTTTTCACCCTTCCGTTCGGAATAAAAACGGCGGCGCTATTGCAAAACCAGTACCGCTATCACGACCAGCAGAACAATCAAACTTTAACCCGCCGGGGTTCGGAATTCCTGCTCAACGCCATGGAGTTCGCAGCGGATATGAAAGGCATCCTGCAGTTACAGCTCAATGGCGGCGAAGCATTCCTCCCCGGAGAAAGCGACAGCTTCATCGGCAGTACGGTGCAGGTCAACAACGTACTGGAACTCGACGGTTCCGCCAAAGGAGACAGCACCCTGGGCAAAAGCGTCACCAAGATATTCAACCAGGATTTCTTTGCGCTGCCGCCCGATTTCCCAAGCCAGCGTGGCGTGCCCCTCACCCGGATCGACCTGAGCGGCTACGGGGCCAGCACCTTCAGCAACTGGCTCAACCCCTTCGCCACCATCGCCGAAACCAGCCAGGCGCGCTTCGATGTCTTTGTCGGCCGCTGCGCCCACGAGATCATCCAGGTAAAAAGCATCATGTACCCCTGGGCGATCAGGGTGGTGCGGACGATCACCTTATTCCGGGCCGGCAGCGGTTATGCCTACCGCTTCGATACCGGCTGGCAAGCTGAAAGCGACGGCGAGTTTTTCCTGAACTACTACGTCAACGTTATCGACAACGGGCAGGTAAAAAAATACCAGATGCCCACCTTCAGCGCCGCCGACCCCGGCTCTGCCTTCGACCCGGGCCTGGGTAAATACGAAATCCATCCCGGTATCGTGAAAGGCCTTTACAACATCAGAGACATTCAGGAAGCCGGCGATATTGCCGTTTACAACGCCACCATGACTTCTTCCAAAATGGTGGACAAGGACGGCCTGCTCGTCGACAATACGGCGCCGGACGACAGCCTGGCTTTTTCCCTGCAGCCGGTATATTTCAATGCCGATGTCGACATCGAAAATGCCGTTTCCGGATTTTCCGTCAAAAAGATCAAAGGAGTGGACCGGAAGCTGGCGCCCTCCAAAAAAATCGTTGGCTATGTCCAGATCTCCCCAAAAGGCCTGCCCCTTTCCAGCAGCGCGCTCCGGAACCTGGTCATCCAGCAACTGAACTCCATCGGCGGGCCTATCGACTGCGAGGTGGACCTGGGGGGCAGCGGGCAGAAGATGCGGCTCAACCGCTTTGACTTCAACAATTCCTTCGGCGCAAACGGAACGGATATCGCTTTTGCCGTAGCGGGCCGGGGCAGCGTACTGCTGCCCAAGGACGGGGCCTGGTCGATGGTGAAACACGAGCGCGATACCGGCGAGGTAAGCCCGGCGCCGGCCAACCTGAGCGTTCCCGTTATCCGGGCAGGAAAGCTGGTGCGGGATGGCGACGGCCAGAAGCTGGATACGCCAATTGCCGATGCCCTGCTCCGGATCGCCAACCCCACTGAATTGCTGCGGCAACCGGCGGAGGACACACTCAACTTCGGCTTCCTCCAGAGTACCGATACGCAAAAAGCCTTATTCCTCACCCCCTCCTTCGAACAAGGCAAAAAGAAGCTCTTCAGCAAAACGCCTCCCCTCTTCGTGGATGCCTTCCGGATCGTGAATTCCAAGGCTGTATTCCCCAACATCGGCAATGCCGAAAATGACCTGGGCGATGCGATATCCCTGATCAGGAACGGCACGGAATTCCTCAAGGGCGGCCTGCAGGACATCGGGAAGGACGTATGGGAACTCATGGATGTGACGGATGTCGTGAACAACGCCAAGGAACAGGGCTATCAGTTGCTGAAGGAAGTGGCCGAGTTCGATTTGCCGGACCAGGAGTTCGAACTGATCGATGTCGGCGACGGCAATTTCAGGATTTATATAGAGTACAAGGCCAAATCCGGCAATGGAGAGCAAAAGGGCAGCCTCGATTTCAACATCAATTCCGTAGCAAACGATGTTGCCGAAACCTGGAAGAGCCGAATGGGCAATATCGGCCTGGTCGTCGACCTGGCGGGCATCAACCGGCTGATCACCATCCGGGGCAACTGGGATTCCAAAAAAGGCTCGGAAGCAGCCTACCCACAGCCGGAAATAGAATTCGCCCCGGAACTCGAACCGGTCATCGAAATCCTGGAGATCCTGCAAAAGCTGCAGGGTGGCGATTATGCCGGCGCCGTGGCCGGCGGGCTGAAGCTTGCCATGAGCAACAAAGCCGGCAGCTGGGAATACAAGTTTGAAGCAACAAAAGAAATACCGGTACTGCGTTTTCCGGTTCCGGACGCGGTGTACAACGACCCTAACACGCCTTTCAAACTGGAAGCGGGCCTGACTATCGGGGCCTACTTCAATGCAGCGATCAAGGTGACGACCGACGCCAACGAGCTGCTGCCGAGCGCCGGCGGCCTGCTGGGGTTCTACGGCCGCCTTTCCGTCATGTGCGTTTCCCTGTCCGCCGCCACCGTTTATGCCATCGGGCAGGTCAACCTGGACATTGCCGCCGACACCAGGATCGGGCCCAGCCTGCGCATGAAGTTCGGCTTTGGCGCACAGATCGTGATCGGGCTGCCGGTGGCAGGTAATGTCAGCGTGTTGTTTGTGGTAGGGGTGGAAATTTTCGCGGCCAGCGGCATCATCGAGGTCACCGCCTTCATGCTCTTCGAAGGGCATGCCGAAATTCTCGGCGGCCTGGTATCCATCACCATAACGATCGAAGCCAAAGGCACGGTTTCCAAAAAAACCATCGGCAGCGGCTCGCGTACCGACCTGGCCTGCCAGGTCACCTTCGGGCTGGATATCAGCATTTTCCTGGTCATCAACATCAGCTTCAGCACCTCCTGGCAGGAGCAGCGGCAGATCGCCTGACGGCGCCCCCAGGCAACAACCAACAACCAACAACCAACAACCAGTACCATGAATCCAAATCAACGATTTTCCATATTGGCCTTCCCGCAGTTCTTTGACGGAGCGGAGTTGTCCATCAATATAGTCGTTTTGCCCCGTAATCAAAACCCGCTGGCGCCGGCCATCGAACAGCACCCCCAAATCCCGGATGCGGCAGCCTTTGCGGATGCTCAGTTATCGTTTACGGCCAACATTTTTGACAGCCTGAGCGTCTTTCCGCACAATTTCGCCCCTATAGCGGCCCTCCCGCTGAATACGGCCATGCCCGATAATGCCCGGGATATTTTTGAGGCCCTGGCCAATCACTTCAGCATCACCAACCCGGGCGTGCTTAACACGAACCTGAACGTCAACAACCCCTTGAATGACAAACCGGAAGATGCCCGGCCGGAGGCCCTGACGGTCCGGAAATACCTGCCCAAAAGTTACCGCAAAGCCTTCAACTTTACTACCCCCCGCACTCCAAACGCCGTTACGGACGACAGTTACCACTGCGCCGTAAAGGATGCGCAGAAAGTGCCGGGCTTTCAGCGCAGCCCGGAGGCGATCAGCTGGGGTAAAGCGCTGGCCTACCTGATGCGGCAGCCTCTGCTTGCCCGGCAGGCCGGTATGATCTATCAAACGAGCCTGCCCATCCAGGCCAACTACTTCCCCAATGGAGGATGGCTGTACATCGGCCTGGCGGATGGGAGCGATTACCGGGATCAGTTCGACGCCAACCATGCCTTTATCCGGAGGTATGCGGCCCGAATCCCCCGCCTGGTTCCCGGCGAGGCCCGGCAGGTATTCGCCCCCATACTGTTTCCCGTCCTGTTCAAAGCCCAGGCCGCCGACCCCGACCCGGCGCCGGCGGGAAATTATGACAAACTATTTATCGAAGCTGCGGAATACGACGATGGCTTTGCGAAGATCGTGCATTGCCAGCAGCCGCCCAACCGAAGCCTGCTGGAGGAAGAAAACGACGGCGCCCACCCCGTGAAGGACGCCGGCATCCGCCTCGGCTGGGACGACGAGCAAATCCTGATCTGGTACATCCGGCAAATGCTGGACGACCCTTCGGGTGAACTGAGCGGCCGCCTGGAGGCGCCCCTGGGCGTTTTCGGCTACTGCGTCGACGTGCGCGAAACGGCAGAGCCGGAAAATCCATGGGAATCGCTCAATATCGTACAGAGCAAACAACCGCTGGTACTGGCCCGCAATCCGATAAACCCGGCCGATGCCATTCAACTGGGTGCTTTTGAAGGAGAACTGCCCTATCAGGTTTATCCCATGCAACTGGACGGGCGCAAGAACCTGAATTACTGGCTGCCCATGTATTTTGCCAACTGGGTGGGAAAAAGTATGGTTCTGCCCAATGAAGACGCCGCCCTGATCTACCAGACAACCAACATCGACATCAACGCCGACCCGGAGGACCCGGTGAACGACACCGGCACGGGGGTTACGGGCCCTGCTCAGAACCAACTGAATCAAATATACAATGCCGGCCCGATCAATACGGAACTGCGCTATGGCAATAATTATGAATTCCGCGTCAGGATGCTGGACCTGAGCGGCGGCGCACCGCCGCCGGATTCCAGCCCGGTGAATGAAACGGCGTCGGATACCGCAAGCTGCCGGTTCAAAAGGTATATTTCTCCCAACCAGCCGCGAATACTGGAGCTGGATCCTACAGGAAATGATGACAATACCTTCGTCAACAGCGACACGCCCAATGAGATCGCCGAACTGAATGTCCGGCGCCCCAAACTGGGATACCCGGCAGTCGTTTACACCGGCAAATACGCCAGCCCGGTGCAACGCCTGATCGATCAGTCGAATATGGGCATCGACGTCAACCCCGGCGACCACAGCATCAACGCTGAGCACCGCGTAGGCCTTGGCATTGCCGACCCGGACGTGGACCGCCTGGAGATAGCGATCGAAATCGAATCCCTGAAGCTGGATAAGCTGGAAAGCATTTCGGGCAAAGATGACTACGTACACCTGTACACTACTTACCGGGCATTTCCCGCCATCAACCAGGATGACGACTACGAAGCCGTTTTAAATATTCCTGTAGAATACAAAGACGTCAAAGTCCTGCACAGCGGCAGCGAAGTGGATGTGGTGAATGACCTGGGCCTGCCGGATGATATAGACAACCTGCCCCAGCTTGTGCTGCCAACCGGCCGTACCGTACGGCTGACGATCAGGGCCGTCTGTGAAGACAAAGAGAATAATGAGCAGTATTACGGCTTCATCAACGAGAACCAAAAACACCTGGACAACCGCTTCGGGGCGCCCTTCCAGCTAACAGCATACAAAGCCAGCGAAGACGAAACCGGCCTGCTCATCCAAACGCCCGGCGTCCCGGTTATACAGGGTATTTTCATGCAACCCGATGTGGCAAACGCCTTTGACGGCCGCCTGGCCACCCTGTTATTCGGCAAGCCCAATACCGATCAGCAGCAAAATGTACAAAAGCTTGCCGATCAGCTGAATGTCGAAAGCACCGGCCTGACGCTGACGGCGCCCAAAGGGCAGAGGGTGGTTTTCGGTTGTTCCAGCCGCATCAGGCACACCCTGTCGCCGGACCACTCGTCCATCACCTTCGCTTCCAAAGGCGACCTGATCAACCACTGGTTGTGTTGCATCAGCTTTGAAACAGGCCGCGACTGGATGTGGGACGCCCTGAAAACCAGGAGTTTTGTCATAAAACGCACCAAGAAATTCGGCCGGGATGCAACCGCCGAATCTACCGATGCGGTAGTGGGCGATATCGAAATGATCCGGACCGCCTCCTTTGAATCGCTGCACAATCCCTGGCGGAATGCCACCCGTTTTATTTTCATCGATGGCGTAGAACCCAAAAAAGACAGGCCGGAGAATGGCGAAGAACCCGATTTTCCGGATACCATCAACCTTAGCTACGTTATAGAGGCCCATTTTAAGGACGGCCATGCGCAACAACAGGATGCGCCTGAGCAACTGGAACTGGAATTGCCCATCACCACTCCGCCGGCCCAGGTTCCGAAGATCGTTTCGGCGGGAATAGCCTTTTCTCCCTACGTGAGGAACGAGGCCTATTCGGCTACGGAACCCCGGAGGCGGCAGCTGTGGATCGAATTTGAAGAGCCGGTGAAAGACCCCAACGACATTTATTTTGCCCGGGTACTGGCCGTTGCGCCCGACCAGCTGATCAGCAACAACAATCCCGAATTGCTGGCAGCTCCGGAAGAACCGGCCCTGCCCATCGCCCCGGAGCTGATCCGGGTTGTAATTCCCGGGGCAACGAACGACCTGGCAGGCCTGAACGCCATGCAACCGATGGAAAAGAGCACTACCAGCAGCCGGCATTACATTTTGCCCCTGCCGCCGGGCCTGCACGCCAACGCCGATGAAATGTTCGGCTTTTTCACCTATGAATTCCGGGTAGGCCATTTCAGGGATGCCAATACAGGGGAAATGGTTTGGACGACCGCTCAGGGGCGTTTCGGCAGGCGGCTTAGGGCTACCGGCATTCAGCACCCGGCGCCGACGCTCACCTGCATGCCCAACCGGGATGAGAAGAAATTATGGGTCACCGCCCCTTATGCCGTAGCTGTCCACAACGGCAAAAACGTTACCGCCAAGCCGCCCCGCACCCAGCTATGGGCGCTCTTATACGCCCAGGCCAAACAGGCGGACAACCGGGATTACCGGAACATACTGCTGGATGACCGGCAACTCGACTGGCGGGTGCAGGTGGAAACGGAAAAAGAACCCAATGTCTTTGAAAAATATTCGGAGCAGGAACTACAGGTGCTCACCGAAGTTGCGGCCAACCACTTCAGTTATGAGTTGAATACTTCCAACTTTGTGAATGTTTTCAAACTGGTGGACTTCAGCAAAAAGAACAAAGACGCCACCAAATATGGCACTACCGTATGGACCAACAGCGAAGTGCGGCAACTCCTGGCGTTGATGGGGCTTCCCCAGGATTCCCCCCTCAGTGTTCTAGTGGTCGAAACCCTCCCGCAGATCACAAATATTTACAGCCACATTACGGGGCTCAATCAACCCAAAATTGCCACTGCAGCTGAAAAGCTGGCCCCTCAGGATAAAAAGGGGGAATTTATGGAAAGAGTCAACAGCGCCGGATTTTCCGGCGCTCAAACTACGGCGCCGGGAAACCCCAGCCCGGTGAGCGACGAGCTGGGCCATCACCGGATACTGAGGACTTCGCCGCTTACTGAAGTGCCGGATGTCTGTTGCCCGGATTGCTGAACCGGCATCCCATTCGATAAGCTGCATACTTTTTCGCCAAAACCCCGCAGTACAGAACGATACTTTCATGACTTTCCTTTAGATTTGGATCAAGCCGGAATGGCTCGAAACTTCTAACCTTTTGCCATGAAAGTTAAAACCTTCGAACTGTGCCTGTTATTCTCTTTGCTGTTAGGGGGCAGCCTTTCTGCTCAACCGGCGCCGCTGGACAGCGCTTTCGGCCTGAACGGCATTGTGCAGTTCCCTTACGGTTTCAGTAACAATCTGCGCGATATGGAATTGTTGCCGGACGGGAAAATTTTGCTCGCAGGAGGAACTACCGACTCTGTTTACCTGGCTCGGTTCCGGGCGGACGGCAGCCTGGATCCCGGTTTCGGCACGCAGGGAATTCTACCCTTTTTTTCCGATACCGTAGGGTATCACAACGACCTGATCCAGCTTCCGGATGGGAAATTTATTTCTATCGGACAATCACAGGATTTTGCTTCGCCGTTTCAAACACCCTTGTTTGCAGTGGCGCGGTTGCATGCCGACGGCTCGCTCGACCCCACATTTGGCCAGTCGGGAATTACTACCACCCGGTTCGGCAATTTCGGCGCCTTTTCCCAATTCGGCGCACTCCAATCCGACGGTAAAATTTTGGCCGTAGGCCAGGGATATGAGTCAGGGCTGCATTATGCCTGGGCGCGTTACCACCCGGATGGAAAAATCGACAGTTCTTTCAGCGAAAACGGCATAACCATTCTCCCTACTGCCGGAACCGGCGTACCTTCATGTATTGCCATACTTCCAGACGGCAAAATACTGACCGGCGGCACGGAAGTCGGCGGAAATCCTTACGCCAGGTTTTTGCTCTGCCGGTTGCTGCCCAACGGGAACCTGGATCCCGCCTTCGGTATCAACGGCGTATTTTCCCAATGGTTCGGCCATTACTACGAAACTATTTCCGGCCTCGCCGTGCTTCCCGACGGGAAAATCCTGCTTGCCGGGTGGGTGGGTGAAAATACCGACGGCGAATTCGCCCTGCTCAGGCTGGAAGCAAACGGGACGCCGGATATGACGTTCGGAAACGGTGGCTTAAAAACGTTCTCACTCGGCCACGAAAACATTTTGACCCAGATAGACGCCCTTCAAAACGGGGAATTCATCGCCTCCGGGACCTTCACTGAAACGAGCTCAACGGGTTCCGTTGCGCCGTACCAGGCCGTTGTCTTCCGGTTTTTGGCCGACGGAACATTGGATACCCGTTTTAACGGCACGGGAACAGGGGCCCTGCGCATCGGCGCAGCCGCCGGCCTCAGCGGCCAGATCATCCAGCCTGACGGCAAAGTTCTGACCGGCGGTTTTTTCTACGAAACCGATACCACGCCGCCTCATATTTTCCTGGCAAGAGTTTTGAATGAAAACCTGAACGCTACCACGGTTCCGGCCGGGCTCGAACATATTTCAGTTTCCCCAAATCCCACAACCGGCCTGGCCGTATTGCAATTCACCATTGCCCGCGCCACAACGCTGCGCATCATGCTGCTGGATGCCGCCCAAGGTTGCATAAAGGCCCTTCAACCGGCCGCCTGGACGCCGGCCGGCACACACACTCGATCATTTGACATATCGCAATTACCCGCAGGAACCTATTATGTGGCCTTAGAAGGCGCCGGTGGGGTTAGTGTCCTTTCTTTGATAAAACTATAAATTAAGGCTTCCCGGAGAACCACCGGGAAACCCATGATCTCCTTCGGCAGCAACTCAGAGTATGTTTGGAGGCCGCTTTTGGAGATAAAAAATCATTAAAAATAAATCCTTATGAGACTTTTACTTCCTATTCTTTCGATCACATCCTTACTCCTCCTGCCCGCAGGGCTTTCCGCACAAACCTCCTGCGGGAAGGCCGTCATCAACGCCGGCCAGGGCAAAGACACCATCAGCCGCCACATCTACGGCCATTTCTCAGAGCACCTTGGGCGTTGCATCTACGGCGGGTTTTATGTCGGGGAAGGCAAGGCCGGCATCCCCAATAAGAACGGAGTCCGAACCGATGTAGTGCAAGCCCTCAAAGAACTCAAGACCCCCAACCTGCGCTGGCCGGGAGGTTGTTTTGCCGACACCTACCACTGGAAAGACGGCATAGGCCCCAAAGCGGAACGGCCTGCCATTGTTAATACGTGGTGGGGAGGGGTTACGGAAGACAACAGCTTCGGAACTCACGATTTTTTAAATATGTGTGAAATGCTGGGCGCCGAACCCTACCTGTCGGCCAATGTTGGCAGCGGGACTGTTCAGGAACTGGCCGATTGGATACAGTATGTCAACCATGACGGGATAAGCCCCATGGCTGATCTCCGGCGGAAAAACGGCAGGGAAGAACCCTGGAAAGTCAAATACTGGGGCGTCGGCAATGAAACCTGGGGCTGCGGGGGGAACATGACGGCGGAATACTACGCCAACATCTACCGCCAATACGCCACCTTTATGAACGACTGGACCAATTCGGGAGGGCTGTACCGCATAGCCTCCGGCGCCAGTTCCAGCGATTACCACTGGACCGAAGTGCTGATGCGGGACATCCCCCACCGGATGGTCGACGGCCTGGCGCTGCACCATTATTCGGTCATTGACTGGAATGACAAAGGCTCGGCTGCAGCCTTCACCGAACAACAGTATTTTACCATAATGGAACGGGCGCTGAGGATGGAAGAACTGGTGCAGAAACACTCCACGATTATGGACAAATATGACCCGGCTAAGAAAATAGCCCTCGTGGTTGACGAATGGGGCGGCTGGTATGAAGTGGAACCCGGTACAAACCCGGGATTCCTTTATCAGCAAAACACCATGCGCGACGCCATGATCGCCGCTGCGACCCTCAACATTTTTAACAACCACTGCGACAGGGTGCGCATGGCCAACCTGGCGCAAACCATCAACGTATTACAGGCTGTCATCCTCACCGATGAGGAGAAAATGCTGCTGACGCCCACTTACCACGTCATGAAGATGTACAACGTGCATCAGGATGCCTTGCTCCTGCCGGCGAGCCTGGAGAATTGCGACTATCGGTTGGGCGAAGAAAAACTGCCGGCCCTCTCGGTTTCCGCATCGAAAAATAAGGACGGAGTAGTTCACATTTCACTGGCTAATATCGATTCCAGGGAAACCAGAACCGTCTCCATAGAACTGCGGGGTATGCCCGTCACTTCCGTGGAAGGGCAGATATTGCAATCCGGAAAGCTCCAGGATCACAACACATTCGAACAGCCGGATAAGGTGAAGCCTTCCGGATTCCGGCAGTTTAAGCGCAGCAGCAATACCATCGAACTGAACCTGCCGCCATTCTCAGTGGTGGTGCTGGCGGTGAAAGGTTGACCCCTCCAGAGCTTTACAACCTTTGAGGTTTCCGAACCCTCAAAGGTTGTAAATTCCTGGCCAAAACCGAAGACTTAAAACATATAACAGAAAAATGAATTTATTCAAAATATCAGCGATGGCTACCCGTCTAAGGTTCTACAGCAGCCAAGGCAGAACCCAGGAGGCGCAGGGAATGCGCCACCTGGGATTCCACGCCAGGGTGCGGTTTCCCACCGTGCCCTGGCTTAGGGGCAGCCGATCGTCAGCCTCATTGCCCAACCTTAGACGGGTAGCCTCAGCGCTCCCCCTGCTGCTGTGCGCATATCTGACGCCGGCCGGCCTTGCCGCGCAACAGGACAAAAATATCGATACCCATTACAACGGCTGGTACATGTATTTCGGCAATCACCGCATTTCCGAAAAGTTTAGCGTCCACACCGAATACCAATGGCGCAGGAACAATTGGATAACCGGCTGGCAGCAATCATTGATGCGGCTCGGGCTGGACTGGCATGCCAATGAAACCATCACCTTCACAGCAGGATATGGGTGGATAAAGTCTTTCCCTTATGGAAAGCAGCCTATTGCATCTGCCTTTAACGAACATCGCTTATGGCAGCAACTTATCCTTCAGCACAATACGGGCAGGCTTTATTTTCATCACCGCTACCGGCTGGAGCAGCGTTTCCTGGAAAGCATCAGCGACGGCATGGATGGCAGGTACAACTTTGCCAACCGCGCCCGATACCGCCTTTTTCTGGCCATACCGCTAAACAGGGATGAACTAAAAGACAACACCTTGTTCATTAGCTTTTACGATGAAGTTTTTATTGGGTTTGGAAAGGGAATAGGCAGGAATATCCTCGACCAAAACCGCTTGTATTTTGCCCTTGGCTGGCGTTTCAATAAAAATTGCAATGTACAGCTCGGTTATCTGAACCACTATGTGGTCAAAGCGGACGGTATCCTCCATGAACGCAACCATACCCTGCAGGCAGGCTTGCAGTATAACCTGGATTTGAGAAAAAAAGCTGCCCGGTAAGCAAAGACACGGGGTAGGTTCCGCAACCGTGCAAAGCGAAAATCAAAAATCAGAAATTTTCCCGCCTGCTCGTTGGTACTGCCGGTTGCGCCAGAAAGCCAGCAGGCTGACCGCAGTTAAAATGACAACGGCATAGTAGACGAAGGGAGGGATCGGAACGGGGTCGCCGGCAGCATAGGAATGCAGCCCGGAGAGGTAATAATTGACCCCGAAATAGGTCATTAGCACCGAAGCCCATCCGAACAGGGAGGCGACATTAAACGCATAAGCCCCTCTCAAACCGGGAATAAACCGCATATGAAGAATAAAAGCATAAACCAGGACAGTAACCAGCGCCCAGGTCTCTTTGGCGTCCCATCCCCAGTACCGCCCCCAGGATTCGTTGGCCCACACGCCGCCCAGATAGGTGCCGATGCTGACCATAAACAGGCCGCCGATGAGCGTCATTTCGCTGATCCGGGTCAGTTCTTTGATGATGCGGCCGACGTTCAGGGCGTTCTTCTGGTTTCTGAATATCATGAAGATCAGGTTGAGCACTCCGATGAGGGCGCCCAGCATCAGGAAGCCATAACTGCCCGCCTCCATTGAAACGTGGATGGTAAGCCAGTAAGATTTCAGGACGGGGACCAGAGGGGTGATCTCCGGGTCGAGCCAGCTCAGCCCCGCCACCATGAGTATGGTGGAAGCCAGTATGGAGGTCGCCGCCAGGCTGCCCAGTGATTTTCTGCCAAAGACCACTCCAGCCAGTACGGCAGTAAAGGCAATATAGATCATCGATTCATAGCCGTTGCTCCAGGGCGCCCGGCCCGAAACATACCACCTCAGCCCCAGGCCAAAGGCATGCAGGGCAAAACACAGAAGGAAAAGCCCGAGGGTGATCCCGGCCGGCATTTTAAGACTGACGCCCGGTTTAAAGACCGAAGTGAACAGCAAACCCAGAAACAAAAGCCCAAGCAGGGCGTATCCCTTGCCCAGCCGGCTGAAAATGTCCAGACGGTTGAGCAACAGTTCCGCTTTCACCTTTCCCTCCGGCGGCATAATGGCGCCGCCATTCTGCTTTTGATACTGGCTCAGCTTATCGGCCATACGGTTGGGCGTGTCCCAGTCATTCTCGTGAATTGCCGCCTGCACGGCCGGAATATAAGCCGCATAGAAATCTCGGGCAAAAGAGCCATGGTTGTGCCCCTCGTGCTGATGAGCGGCATCGGCCGGCGATTCCCAGTTGTGGTTCGCATCGCCGGGGATGGGAAAAGCATTCAGAAAGCTACCCGAAAATACCATATTGCAGATGTTCACTTTTTCGTCCAGCTTCAGCATTTCCTTTTCGAAAACGCCTCTGTCTTTCTCCGGAGTGTCGTACGCCTGCCTGACATATTCCCCCAGTTTATAGTGGCCGCGTTCATCAAAGAAGTCGCTGTATGTGGCCAATTTGCCGTCGATGGGAATCAGCGCTTTCGTTTTCTCGTGCCTGCCCATCTTGATAAGGGGGATATGGCGCCAGTCTCCCGGGTGGGCCGCCATGCCTAAAATGACCTGTTCTGCCGTAAGCCCGTAGAGGGATTCTTTTCGGGAAAGCTTTCTCAGGATTTCGCTGGAGTAAGTGTTTATAGGCTTCATCCTGCCCCGGTGATCCTGCACGATGAGATAACCGAATTTTTCCGCATGCCCGATGTCCACGGCATTTACTCTGAGCGGGGGGGAGGCGCCGCCTGAGGCAGGGACGGAAAACAAGAGGAAAAGCCCGATAAAAACAGCGGCGGCCGCTTCCCTGGCCTGGCGCTGCTTCTGTAAATCCCTCGCCAGTTGCCGGAACCGGCTCTTTTTGCTGAAGAAAGTCAGGATCATCCCCAGGGTGAGGATCGCATACCCCAGATAAGAAATCCGGGCGCCCCACCAATCGTGGTTTACGCTCAGGTAAGTACCCAGTTCATCCTGGTCGAAGGAAGATTGAAAAAAGCGGTATCCATCGTAGTTCAGGATATTATTCATATAAATCCTTTCCTCTCTTTCCAGGCCCGAGCGGGGATCGGTCAAAGTAACTTCGCTGGCATAGGAAGAAGCGCTGTTCGTGCCCGGGTATTTTTCCATGATAAAATCTCTGAGCCGCAGGGCAAAGGGAAGATTCACTGTTTTTGCCCCGTAAGCAACGGACAGGCTGAGGCCGCCTACCTTAAATATCCCGGGCCGCCCTTCGGCCCCCTGGGCGCCGTAAATATAACCCTCCTGTACATCGGCGGCGCTGCTCACCCGTATTTTCAAGCCTGCCGTGCTCCTGCTCTCCATTTTTTGCCCTGAGGAATAGACTTCAACCCGCGCCTTAGGGGAAAAGTCGCCGAAGACGAAACTTTCCCGTCCGTTGGTGTAAAGGCTCCGCAGCGTCAGCGGGTGGTACTGCCCCGGAGGCAGCACATCCTGCTGTTGGGTCGCCATCACCGTCTGGGCAAAGGCCGTGGGCGCCTTGAAAAATAAATTGCCATCCTCATATTTGATGTTGAAGGCACGGGGGTCTTCTTCCCTTCCAAAACTGAACAAAGTGCCGCCGGCCATACTCCTGTCTCCGTACCTGATAAAATATTCCTCCCGGCCGTTCGGTCCCCCAATGACGGCCTTCAGCACGGGCAGGCCGTTGTCATCACTGGCCATTCTCTCCTGAGGGTTGGGCATAAAATCCAGCACTTCTACTGTCACCTCCTGCCCGCCCAGAAGGTAGGAGCGTTTAAAATGGTTGCTGCCCAGGGTGGCGAAGAGAACGGCTTCGTCGAAACGGTATTTCTCTCCCTGGCGCCGGCCTTCAAACACGAGGTAAGTTTCCGCCGACAGAAAGGAATTGGATGTACTCCCCTCCCGGATGTGCATCATGCCTTCAAAGCCGGAATAGCGCGTGACGGCCGCCCCCAGTAAAATGACGAGAATGGCCAGGTGAAAGGCCAATATCGCCCACTTCTTCTGATGGGCCAAACGAAAGCGAAATATGTTGACAAGGATAGAAACGCCGAACATCACCAGCAACAATTCCATCCACCAGGCCTTGAAGATCAGTTTCTGGGCGGAACTCGTTCCGAAATCATTTTCCACGAAAGTAGCTGCCCCGATGGCCGCCGCAAACAGGATCATATACAGGCCCGCGGCAGTCGTGGAGAAAAGCTTGTTAAGAATATTTTTCAGGACATTCATTTCAGAAATGCTTTAACGAACCGAAAATTATTGCAATACAGCGTCCTCCATGATCACATCATACCGGTAGCCCGCGCCAAAATCCTTGTCCAGCGCTATGGTCCCTTCCATGGTCACTACCATTCCCAGCGGAATGTCTTCTATGGTCGTTACGGTCAGGTCGGCGCCCTTGCCGGAACCATCCCGGAGGTGAACCCAGTTTCGGTTCATGATCCGGGGATTCACCTTGACGCACTTGCCCGTTACTTTGACCTTACGGTTATTGTACTTTTCCTTGTTGGCAAACAGGTCCGAAAGTTTAACCGCCCCTTCGGCTCTGTTAATGCTGCCAACCTCCAGGCCAGGGGCTGCTCCTCCCCGGATATTGGCGTGAGCCCGGCCCGGCCCGGCCTCGCCGGAAGGTTGCTTCCAGAATTCGGACACCAGGTACACCGTTTCAAAAACGCGGTTGAATTCCTGGCTGAAAAAGCCCTTTTTCATAATCCCGCCGCGGAAATAGCAAACCTCTCCAGCCTTCACCTCAGTCCGGAGAATGGCGATCCAGAACTTTTCGCTGTTTTCCGTAACGTTGAGGTAGGTGTATCTGTCCGTATTCAGAACTTCCTCCACGACTATCCTGTGTTCTTCAGGAATGGCATCCGAAACCAGAGGCTCTCCCGGCAGGCCATCCATTTCACCCGCGTCGGCCTGTTGGGCAGATGATTCGCTTTCGATAACCCGGGGTTTGGAGTTGCAGGAAACGGCCAAAAACCCAGCCATTAAGATCAGTACAATATTCAAATGCTGTATTTTCATAATTAAGGCTGATTTGTTGATCTGATTCACTGAGACCAAATTATTCTATTTTTTTGCATGGCAAAGAGCGCCTTAAAACCGCTGAATGAGCCGGGTATTGAACCGGTGGAAGGTTTGGCGGCGGGCGCCGAAGGTTCCTTCATAATAAACATACAGGGACAGGTGTTTCAGAAGCGCCAATGAAAGGCTCGCCCCGGCTATGTTTTGCCGGACGGTAGTTTCCGTACTGCTGTACCGGTAGTTTACCATTCGGAAATAGAAATCCCCGTCCAACTTGTTTCTGATGATATCTTTGGATATGTGGGCCCCGAACATTCTGCTGTCGAGGTAGTTGGTTTGCAGCAAGTTGGCGGTCAGGGACGCCCGGATGCCCAGCCCCGGAAGGCGGCTGAAATTCAAAAAAGCATTCAGGTTGCGGGATACGTTGATATCGCTTTTCTGGAAACGCCAGCCGGCATTCGCGCCCGCCGTCACAAAAGCAAAGGGGCGCCAGCTGGCTCCAAACCTCAGGCCCTGCCGGGTCTCATCCTCGATCAGGCGGTCGATAAAGCTTTTGTACGACTCGTAATAAATGATGTTTTTCCGGTTGTCATAAGAAAGGGAAAACCTCCAGTTCCTGGACAAATGGTAGCGCAGGGAGACAAACAGGTTGGTTAGCCGCAGATCGCTTTGCGCCTGATTGTTGACGTTTTCATAAAGGTCCGCTTCGAAGGAAGCGAAGAGGTTCAGGTTGTGCAGGAGTTCGCCCATGTGCTGGAAATAGACAAAGCGGCGGTCAATGGCCGATTTGTTCCTTTGTTCGAGAAAACCAAAGGTCGTCTGATGAACATTAGCCGGGCTGCCCGATACATAACCGGCATAAGCCCCGGCCTGCAGCAGGTTCAGGTTAAAGCTGTAATCGGAATAATCCGGCCTGGCCCCCGCGACCGCTCCTAAAATGAATTTACCCAACCCCTGTTCGTACTGAAAGCCGTCGATCGCTCCGAGGCTCGACATCCTGGGGTTGATCTTTCTTCCGAAAGTCAGGTTGGAGGCAGGATTGAAATCGTACTTTACTGCCAGGGAATATACTTTGAGGGCATTGCTCAGGTTGTTCTGCACTTGTTCCCATTCATTCATGGTATGACGAAACACCACGTAGCTATCGGCCGAAAATTTCGAATTTTTCAGATGCTCTCCCCAAAATGAAAAGGCATAACGCATCCGGTGAGTATTGCGGTAGTCCGACAGGCTGCTGTAGGAGGCCACCGAAATCTGCCCTCCGATGTCTTGCCTGAGAACAGGCCTATGTTCATCCTCCTCCGGCGTTATCACGGGATTTGCCTTTTCGGCGGCGGCTTTTTTGTTTTTGTCTTCCGCCGGAGGCAAGGGGGGGGCCTCCGCCTTATTATCTTTTGTTTCCGGTTTTTCTTCTTTTACCTTGATTTTGGCAAATACCGCGTCCGCCACTTGCATCTTTTGGGCCGGCAGGGGGGTACAAACTGTAGAAGTAGAGGATTTGTTGCCGACCACCAGAGCGGGGATCAGCCTGCCATTCAGGCTGATGAACAGGGAGTCTCCAATGCTGATATTTTCCGTAGACGAAAATTTCACATATACATTCCGGGAAGATACAAAGGATACCGCCCCTTTTTCCAGAACCACCTGCGCCTGCCCCCGAAGGGCAAGCCCCGTGAGTACAAAAAACAACAGAATTCGATAATTTTTCATTTCAACCAGGCTATTTTGGCTCTGAAATTCTTTTTGATACAACGGGGGCGTCCACTAGTGCGCGTCACCTGCCGGGTGGCATTCAAAACAGGCATTGCTCTCAAATACATATCCTGCAACCTCATTATGATCATTGGCCAACTGCTGAGGATTGTTGTGAGCGTGGCAATCGATACAACTAAACACGGAATAATTGCCCGGAGTGGTGTGGCAATCCACGCACTCATTCCACTCTTCCCGGTGTTTCCCGCTGTAAATGGGGAAATGCATACCGTCGTGGTCGAAGTTTGCCGGCGCCCATGCCGTTTCGGTATGGCAGATCCCGCAGTCGGTTGGGAATTGAGCGGCGGTATGGCTGGGGTCAGCAGCCTGGTTATAGTCATCTGCATGACAGCCATAACAGGTATTGGGGGTATTGTTGTAATCTCCGTTATGGCAGGCCGCGCAGTCATTGGCAATGCCCGCATGCGCCCCGTGAAGGGGATAGTAATTATTGTGAATGTCGAATGAAGCCGGGTTCCACCCCGGGCTGGTAGTGTGGCAGGAGGCGCAATCGCGCGGCAGCCCCAGCCCCGGGTGGCTGGGGTTGGCGCTGTTGTTAAAATCGGCCAGATGGCAGGCCTCACACTCCGTTGGCGTTCCCTGGTAACCATCGGCATGGCACAAGATGCAATCCGCAATCATGTGCCCCCCTGTCAGCGGAAAATTCGTATTGTTGTGGTCAAAGCTGTTGCCCGCACTGCCGCCAGGATGGCATGCGAGGCAGGCCGTATTCTCATAAACATAACCACTCACTCCCGCGTGCTTCTCATCCATTTCGGGATTGACGTGGCAGGAGATGCACATGAACTCGGCATAATTCGAGGGGTTATTGTGGCAATCGGCACATTGCGCCCACTCGCCGCCATGCTCGCCGCTGTAAATCGGGAAAAAAGCGTCATGTTGAGCATATTCAGCGGGCATCCACCCTACGTCTGTGGTGTGGCATTCCGCACAACTGGTTACAAAACCTGCGCTTTGATGATTGGGGTTAAAAGTATTTTCGTAATCCGGCTGATGGCAGGCAAAGCAATCGGTTGGCGTAGCGGAAAAATTTCCCGAACTGTGGCATCGGGCACAGTCCCCGATGTCATGCCCTTTTTCCAGGGGGAAGAACCCGTGGTCGATGCTTTCGGAAGACCAGTCGAATCCATCCTCACGGTGGCATTCCACACAATTGGTGGAAAAGCCCGCCCCCTGATGGTTGGGATGGGCAGCGGAAAGGTAATCGTCCAGGTGGCAGTTCATGCACTCATTACCGATCCGGTTGAATTCCAGGGACGATGCCGACATGTGGCACTCATCACAGTCCAGTGTAGTGTGAATGCCGAGCAGGGGAAAGCCGTTGTCGTAATGCAAGCCGGTGATATTATCCACCAGCCAGTTATCCGGCGTATGGCATCGGGCACAATCCGCCCCAACGGTGGCCCGGTGCATATCCGTATGGCAGGAAATGCACTCGGTGTTCGCCTCCGGAAAAACGAGAGTTTGGTGGCATTGCCGGCAATCCACCCGGGTATGTTGTCCCGCCAGCGGGAAAGCGGTGGCCGCGTGGTTGAAAGAGAGGGTATCGGCATCAATGGCCCAACTGAACGAAGAGTGGCAGTCGGAACAGCTGATCTTAAAATCAGCGCCATGAGGGGACTGCGCATTGAGGCCAGGCGCCAGCCCCAGAAACAGGATTAATGGTGACAGGCTACGCATTCGAAACTTTCGAATTTATATTGTGTAAAAATTTCTCCATTACCTTCTATGGATTTGTGGCAGGCGCTGCATTCGATCTCCGCATGCCTGCCCTCCAGCTTAAAGGCCGTCTTGTCGTGGTCAAAATTATTGATGGGCCAGCGCTCAAACCCATGACAACGAGCACAGTCCGCCCCTCCGTTCTGCCGGAATTGCCCGCCGTGTACCGATTCATGGCAACTTGCACATGCTTTCGTAAGGCCGGTAAAGCCTTTATGGCTACCAGGAGGGGAATTTTTGCTCACTCCCTCATGGCAGGCGCTGCATTTTTGCCGGGCATGAACCCCTTGCAGTTCAAACCCTGTCAACCTGTGGTCGAAGTGGTTTTCCTCCCAACTATCTGCCACATGGCAATTCCCGCAGGATTGGGCCGGATAATACTTTGTATTGATATACCCTTTATGGATATCCTCATGGCAATCCACGCAACGCTCTCCTATATTCCGGAAAGCCCATTTATTATCCTCCTGATGGCAGGCAAAACAGGGCGTGGCCAGATGCGCCCCGTTCAGCGGGAACTTTGTTTTACTGTGGTCCTCAAAAGTAAATAAAGGGGTTTCGAAACCGCCTTCAGTATGGCAATCTCCGCAGTCGCGAACCGGGGGGGAGGCCGTGAAAACCC
>CAZAXA010000030.1:22663-23712 GCA_964488965.1 uncultured Phaeodactylibacter sp.
CTCATGGCAGGCCGCGCAGGTATTGTGAGGCAAGGGGGCCGACAGGCTCTCCGTGTGGCATTGCCGGCAATCCACCGCCGCATGTTTTCCCCGAAGCCGAAACTCCGTCAGGCTGTGATTAAAGTTACTGGTGTTGACGCTCCGGAAGGACTTCTCATTGTGGCAATCTGCACAACGGTTCCCAAACTTATTGTCGTGGACGTCCGCGTGGCAGCTATTACAGTCATTGGCGTCAAGGCCGGCCCGATCCTGGAAAATCCGGGAAGGCGATTCGCTCATGTTGTGGCAACCGGCACAATCGATCCGCTGGTGCGCCCCTCTAAGGGGAAAACTGGTTTGGCTGTGATTGAACCTCCTCGCCTGGCTCAGAGAGAGGAAAGACGCTTCCGTATGGCATTGCTTACAATCCGAGCCCAGGTTGCCCTGGTGAACATCCGTATGGCAATTGTTACAATTGGAAAATTCCACGCCGGCAAAAACCTGGAATTCCTTCCCCCGGCGGATTTCCTTTTGATGGCAGTCAATGCACTTTACTTCTTTATGCCGGCCCAAAAGAGCAAAGCCCGTCTGATTGTGGTTAAATTTGCCGGCCGGCGCGAAGGCCTCTGTGGCATGGCAGCGCGCACAATCGTTTGACAAAGTACTTTGATGGTAATCTTCATGGCAGGAAGCGCACTCCCGGTTCAGGCCCAAAAAAGTCTCTTTCCTCTTTTTCAACTCCGGTTCATCGATAAAATCCGGGATGTGGCACTGGCGGCAATCGGTTGTACGGTGCGCACCGGTTAGTTCATACCCGGTAAGGCGGTGGTCGAAATTAGATTCATCAAAGCGCGCCATATCGAAATTCCGGCCATTGTGTTCGCTGTGGCATTCGAAACAGCTTTTGCCCCTGGCCTCCGGCGAAGCATGATAGCCCTGCCGCCGGCTGAGCAGGCGCTGTATAACTATTTTACCAGCCAGTTCGGCGGTGGAGTCAGTGGTCGGGCTTTGAAATCGCGCTCACTTGAACTTTGTTCGGTGGCGGCTGAATGCCGGGAGCGGCTTCAACC
>CAZAXA010000031.1:0-23029 GCA_964488965.1 uncultured Phaeodactylibacter sp.
CCCGTTTCTCGTAAAAACAAAACACTGTTGTCCAACCTTAGACGGGTAGCCCTTTAATCTTTCTGCCATGAAAAATGCCTTTATCTGCTCATCGGTTGTTTGTTTGTACGTTTTTACCCTATTACTCCCTGCCTTTCCCCTCTCCGCTCAGAATGCCCCCAAGGGGCTTACCGCCAAATTCATTACGGAAGCAATCACTTTGGATGGCATTTTGAATGAAAGTGTTTGGGAAACCGCCGAGGCCAGTTCGGATTTTGTACAGTTTTTCCCCACCGATTCCGTCAAAGCCAATTACGGAACCAGCTTTAAAATCCTGTACTCTGAGACGACGCTGTATATCGGTGTGCGCGCCGAAGCGGCCAATGGCAACTATGTGGTTTCCTCATTAAAGAGAGATTTTAACGCGGCGGCCAATGATAATATCTCCTTTTTGTTTGACACATTCAGCGATGGCAATACCGCTTACTTCTTTGGGATAACGCCTTATGGGGTGCTTCGTGAAGGCCTGGTTTCCGAGGGCGGAAGCACCTTCAACAATACCTGGGATGTGAAATGGCAGGCTGAAACCACTAAATTTGAGGATTATTTTGTAGTAGAAGTTGCCATTCCGTTCACCTCGCTGAAATTCCCGGAAGGTTCGGCCCAATGGCGATTCCGCAGTTATCGCTGGGACAATCAGTCGAATGAACAAAGCAGCTGGGTTCGGGTTCCACAGAACCAGCTGCTTTCCAGCCTGGCCTATATGGGCGAACTTCATTTTGAACGCCCCCTGGGCAAATCGAGGACGCCATTGGCTTTGATCCCTTATGTAAATGCACTGGCCGACAGGAATTACGCCGCAAAAAAATCCGACGCCGATTTTAAAGCAGGCGGCGACGCCAAAATAGCCATAGGTAATGGCATGAATCTGGACATTACCATGAATCCGGATTTTTCCAACGTTGAGGTGGACGATATCTTCACCAACCTGACCCGTTTTGAACTTCGCCTTCCGGAAAAAAGGCAGTTTTTCATCGACAACAGCGACCTGTTTGAAAGTTTTGGCAATTATTTCAATGAGGCCAAGCCCTTTTTCTCCCGCCGGATCGGCCTGGCAAGAGATGCTAACGAAAACCTGATACAAAATGATATTATTGGCGGAGTCCGCTTAAGTGGCAAACTGAACCGGGATTGGCGTTTGGGCGCGCTCAATATTCAAACTGCCCGGGACGAAACCAATGAGATACCTTCCTTTAACAATATGATGCTCGCCGTACAACGCAAGGTGAGCACGCGTTCGAATGTCGGGGTATTCTGGGTGAACCGGCAGGCCTTCGGCGATGAAGATTACCTGGATCATTCCGACAAATACAACAGGGTAATTGGCGCCGATTACAACCTGGCCTCCGGAGATGACATCTGGAATGGAAGATTCTATCTGCACAAATCCCTTCAGCCCGGCGACAGCAAAGGAAATCTTTCTTCACAGGCCACGGTTACCTACAACCCTCGTGAATGGCAGATCATCGAAGATCTGGTTTATATCGATGAAGGGTTCCGCGCCGATCTGGGGTTTGTGCCGAGGAAGGATATTTTAAAATGGGGCAACGGCATAAAACGCATTTTTTATCCTCAAAAGGGAATATTCAATACCCATGGGGTGCGGTTGTTGTCCATCATTTATTGGAGGCCTTCCCTGGAGTACAAAAAAACGGACCATCTCTACAGCATAAGCTGGGAAACCGCTCTCAGAAACCAGGCCACGGCTGAAGCTTCCTTCACCAACAACTTCATTTTTTTAACCGCCCCTTTTGACCCCACCCGCACGGAGGGGGCGGCCCCCATTCCAGGCGATGAGGGCTATTACTTTAACCAATTGGCTTTTGAATATCTGTCCAACAATACCAACCTGTTGGCCTATGGCGCGAATGCCACTATCGGAGGCTTTTTCAACGGAGAGGCGCTGTCACTGGGCGGACAGGTAGCCTATCGGTTTCAGCCATGGGCGCAATTCAGTGTAGCGGTGAACTATGACGGCATTCGGTTGCCGGAACCTTATGCCGATGCCGATATTTGGTTGGTGACCCCAAGAATGGAGGTTACCTTCAGTAAAAAGTTGTTTTGGTCCACACTGATTCAATACAGCAATCAGCGCGATAACCTGGGGGTCAACTCCCGCCTGCAATGGCGCTTTGCGCCGCTGTCAGACCTGTATCTGGTCTATAACGACAACTATTATACCAGCCATTTCGAGCCTCGGTTCCGGTCCATTAACCTGAAGCTGACGTATTGGTTGAATATTTAATGGAACGCGGGCCTGTGGCCCGCGAAATGATAATCAAAGAGCCTTTGGCGAGGTTTGGCCTGCGTCGCGGGCCACAGGCCCGCATTCCAGATAGCCCTAAACAGTTACTAAAAATTACTGCAACATGAAAAAGCGCAAACCTGGCAACCGCCTCGAAGTCTCCGCCACCGGCCTGGGCTGCATGGGCATGAGCTTCGGCTGCGCTCCGTTCCGGGAGAAAAAAGACTCGATAAAGCTCATCCATCAAGGACATGGCAGGCATGGTGAAAGATTTGATTGCCGAAGGCAAAGTGAAATATTTCGGCCTCTCGGAAGCCGGCGACCGAACCATCCGCCGGGCGCAGGCCCTGCTGCCGGCGGCGGCCCTGCAAATTGTTGCTTGTCCTCTTTTAATTCCTGAGAGATAGATTGGTTTAATTTTTTTCAAGTTGTACCTTGCACAGGCGCGGCAGGGAATTTCAGAAGCTGAATGAACAGGCGTTTTAAAAAATAGTACGATGATGGCCAATTTATCTTTTCCACTTATCCTCTCTGTGTCTTTTCTATGCCTGGTATCCTGCAACAATGCAGGACTGAGATTCCACGGCGCCCGCGATGCAGGCAAAAAATCAGAGCAGGAAATGAATACCCCTTTGAAGCGAATGGGCGGCCTTGCCCTTTATACCCTTCGGGATACCCTTGCGGCAAATCCAAAAGCCGTGCTTAAAGAAGTAGCCGCAACCGGCTACAAATACATTGAAGCGGCAGGTTATTCGGAAGGGAAATTTTATGGGATGGCGCCGGCCGAGTTCAAAAACTATCTCAATGAGATTGGTTTGGTACCCATCAGTTCGCATCACGGAAGCGTAACTTTGGACAATGCCGATGAAATGATCGCTGCAGCGAAGGAGGCCGGGTTTAAATATTTTGTGATCCCCATTCCTCCGATGGGGCATTTTAAATATGATCCTAAAACCATGAAACTGGGCATGAGCGAAGAAGTGGAAGAGATCATGAACATTATCAATACCATCGCGAAAAAATGTACGGCGGCCGGATTGGAATGCCTGTACCACAATCACGATATGGAGTTTGAAAAAAATTCAAAAGGCATTGTGCCCATGGATTATTTTATTGAAAACTCCGACCCTGCCCACCTCAATTTTCAATTAGACCTGTACTGGGTAAAGAAAGCAGGAGCAGACCCTGTTCATTATTTTAAAAAAGCGCCGGGGCGCTTCAAATCCTGGCACGTAAAAGATATGGACGAACAGGGCAGGTTTGCGCCGGTAGGAACGGGTAAGATCAATTTTGCCGAGATTCTGAAACATAAAGGCCTGTCAGGCATGGAATACTATTTTGTCGAACAGGACAGGACTTTCGGCCAAACCCCTTTGGAGGCCATAAAGATCAGCCATAAAGCGATTCTGGCATTGGGGTTTGAATAGGATTCAATTTAAAAACGGCGCCATACTCGCCCATACCGCCGCAAAATTCTCCAGGAAAACGACATGCCCCGCATTTGGAACGATGCTCAATTGACAATTGGGAATCATGTTGTATGCGTTAATGATGCTTGGAAGAGGCGCATTGCGGTCAAGCTCTCCAGACACCAGCAGCACAGGGCATTTTATGGAGCTGAACAAGGCCTTGCTCGCCGTCATGGTGTTGTAAAAGCCGGCCATTTTCGTCCAGTATTCCTGCCATCTTTCAGGCTCCGGCATCAGCGCCAGTTGTTGTTTCCAGTAGGCGCTGTCAAGGCCATAAGCCTCTTTTGTGTCTAAAATCACCTTGCGCAAGCCTGGCGCCTGCTCACCCGCGCCAATGGCTATCAATTTTTTCACCCGCTCCGGGTACATGCTTGCCACCTTGTAGCCCGTGTAGGCGCCATCGCTGAAGCCCAGTACGATGACAGCTTCTTTTGTCACCGCATTGACAACAGCCATGACATCATTGGCTTTTTGCTCGTAGGTAAGGGGCGTATTGCCCATTTCCGATTTGCCGTGGCCCCGTGTCGAAATGGCTATGGCCTGATAGTTTGGCTTCAGTTTGTCAATGAAATCAGCCATTTCGATGGTGGCGCCAAAGCCGCCGCCATGCAGCAGCACGATGGGCTGTCCGGCCCCATATACTTCGTAATATATTCTGGCATCGCCCGCCTGCACGTATTTCCCGGCCTTTTCATTGGCGCCGTAAGGGATTTTGTTGACGACATGGGGCGGTTGGAAAATTCTTCGCAATGGTTGTTGGCCATAAGCATTTAGACAGCTAACGAGTATAAGAATGGCTGAAAACAGTCGCAAATTCATTTCAATTGTGTTTTTTTATGTTCAAACTCATTGCATAGTCACTTTCAAATTTCTGAAATACCCTTCCGTGCCAATGTCCACCCATAGCCCGATGCTTCCGGATTTTGAGCTGCCCAGCATTTCACTCACGATAAAAGAAGGGTGTTTCTGATTGTTGATGTAAAGCGCCGCTTTTTTGTCCTTTATTTCAATGCGAATCGTTATCCATTCATCCAAGCCGATGTCGGTGTATGTTTCATACTGCCCTTTGAACTCTGCTTGCCTTAGTCGGTCAAACTTGTAATCCGGGTAAGCGAAGTACTGAATAGTGTGGTTTCGCCTGAACTGGTCATCGACACGCCCATTGGTTGGGCGAAGGTAAATAGACTCATATTTTGAGTTTTGTTCATCAACTCGAAAAGCAACGCCGATAAAGCCCCTAGCAAACGGCGGAGCTGTTTTCAGTAAACGACTCAATACTTTCACCTCAATTATTCCATTCTTGAAATCCATATCTTTCAGTTTTACAAAAGTCGGTTCGTCAACGGTGGCTGCCATTCTTTCTATGTCGAAAGGCAAGGCAGCTAAATCCCGCTCTACTTTTAATGCTTTTTTGCCGCCTATCTTCACCACGGAGGCTTTTACATTGGCCATTTCAAATTCTCTGCCCTCAAATCGTATCGTTTGGGCATTGAGGCTGAAAACAGAAACTATAAGAACTACTGCCGTTAGAATTGTCTTTTGTATCATAATCTTGTTTTGATGAAACAATGGTGCAAAGCTGAGGCGATACCAAATGGAAATCACTTCGCTTGATTGTACATATACGTGGCAATTTTCCAGGAGCCATCCACCTTTTGCAGTACAAACAATTCCCTGAAATCGTCTTCTACCTTTTGTCCGCTTGCCTTGATGACAAGTGAACCTTTGGAAATGGAACGCACAGAGGCATAATTACCCTGCACCCTTACTTCCTCAATGGTTACTTTCAAATCGAATGCGAAATTGTCAAAGACATATTGATAATTGCCCGTCAACTGCTCCGTACCGCTGGCTGTAGGCGCGCCCGTTGGCAGCAGAATGCCATCCGCAGTAAAGAGGGAAACCACTTTAGCTGCGTCTGCAGCATTCAGTGCAGTGAAATATTCACGCACCAATTTTTCTGCCGCCGCCTTGTCGTTTGGTTGTGCATGAGTTGTACACCCCAAAAGCAGTAAAGAAAGGATGGTAATCAGACTAAAGATTGACTTTTTCATTGCCGTTAAATTTTATGGTTAAAAAGCAATGCAAAGTTGCACCGCCGGGCAGGCCGCAGCCAATGAACTACATTAAGAAATACCCTTAAGATAGTTTAAGGGGGTTCCGTGCCCTTGTCGTTATGGTAAAGAATACCAGGTACCTTTCCCGACGCCATTTTGTCGTAATTGCCTGTTTTTGACCAGCGTTTCAACGTTTTTCCTGAGCGTATTCCGGTTTGCACTGGTTAGCAGTTCCAATTCGCCCATCGTTATCCGCCCTCTTGACTTCACTATTTCAAGGATATGGCGAGCCAATTCGGGCAACTGGGTCAATAAAATATGCTCCCGGCTGACTTTCAATTCCAAATTGTCCTTCTGCCTTTTGAGTGATTTCAGAAAAAAAAGGAGCCAAGGTTGCCAATCTGTTTGGTGCAGGTTGAGTGTTGTTTGGGTTTGCCGCAAGGACAAATAGTAGGCTTGCTTTTCCTGTTCGATAACGGCTTCCAGTGAACTGTATGGCACATATTGATAACCGGCTTTCAATAAAAGGCAAGTTGTCAATGCCCTAGAAAGGCGGCCATTGCCATCCTGAAAAGGATGAATGGCCAAAAAGCAAAGAATGAAAATAGCAATAACCAAGAGCGGGTGCAAGCGCCCTTCATTGAAGGCTTTTTGCGTCCATTCCACCAATTCCTGCATTTTTGAAGGTGTTTCAAACGGACTTGCCGTTTCAAAAACAACCCCGATTTGCTGCCCGGCTGAATCAGTAGCGACAACATGGTTTGACAATTGCTTGTAAGCGCCTTTGTGCCATTGATCTTTATCACTGTATTTCAACAACTGGCTGTGCAGTTGCTGGATGAAATTTTCCGAAAGGGGGATATCGCTGTAGTGTTGGAAAATAGTGTTCATCAAATCGGCATAACCCGCCACTTCCTGCTCATCACGGGTGCTGAATTTTTGAACCTTCAGGTTTAGCAACAACTGCTCAACCTCCCGGTCTGATAATTTACTCCCTTCTATGCGGGTACTGGAGGCTATACTTTCGATGGCCGCCACTTTTTGCAAGCGCAGCAGGGTGTCGGGGGCCAAATTTCCCAAAGCGCGCCATGCCCCTTTAAACTCGTCTATCTCGGCGATTAGGTTGAGGATTTCGGGTGTGATTTCCAAAGACTTTACGGATTCCATACCACATATTTTTACGCAAAAATATCCATAAAATGGCATTTACGCAAAAAAATACGCATAAGTACGCGAAAATTTTCCTCTGAGACTTTGCTCATCCTCCCGCCAAATCCTTCCTGATCTTGCTCAAAAACTCCGGGGTGATGCCCAGGTAGGAAGCGATTTGAGTATTGGGCAGGCGGTTGGAAAGGTGAGGATATTGTTCCAGAAAATACAAGTAGCGCTCCTTTGCGGAAGAGCTGATATTTTGCAGCACCCGGTTCTGCAGTTCGACGAATTTGTTCTCGATAATGACCTTGAAAATGCGGTCGAGTTTGGGAATGTTGAGGTACAAAAAGTACAAGTCCTGCTGCTCGATCTGGATGATGTCCGACGGCTCGATGGCTTCGATGAAGAACCCGCTCGGCTTGCCGGAGTGGAAGCTGCCGATGTCGGCAATCCAGTCGTTTTCGGCGGCGAACTGTATGTTGTGTTCCGCGCCCTTGTCGTCCAGGCCGTACATTTTGAAGCAGCCCTGAACCACAAAGGTGTAGTGCCTGCAGGTGAACCCTTCCTGCAGGATCATCTGCCGCCGCCTGACCTGGCGACGGCTTGCCCGGGCGGCTATCATTTCTTTTTCTTCTTCGCTTAGCGGCAGGTATTGTTGAAAATGGGCAATGAGCGGGTGCATGGGTTTCATTTTTTACAAAGGTAGGCAAATTCGATGCGGCAGTTTTTATTTTTTTGTAATTTTGGAATTCAATTCCATTTTTGCAAAAAATGATACAAAGGCAATTACTCGAAAAGGCGGACAGGATGCTCGGAAAATACCCTGCCATCACCATTACCGGGCCGAGGCAATCGGGGAAGACCACCTTTGCCCGGCAACTGCGGCCAGGCTACCAGTACGCCAGCTTTGAAGACCCGGACATCCGGCAGTTTGCCCTGACCGACCCCAGGGGCTTTCTGGAAACCTGGCAGAACGGCGTCATCCTCGACGAAGTTCAGTACGTGCCGGATTTGTTTTCCTACCTCCAAACTTATACTGACCTGCGAAAGCGCAACGGTGAGTACATCCTGACCGGCTCGCAAAACTTCCTGCTCATGGAGCGCATTACCCAATCGCTGGCAGGCAGGGTAGCAATTTTTGATTTGCTCCCCTTCTCCTATTCCGAAATCCAATCGGGCAAATATGCACTGCCGGGTTGGTTCGAGTTTTTGTACCGGGGTGGTTACCCAAGGCAATACGAGCAGGACATACCGTCTGCCGCGTTCTATGCGGACTACCTCCGGACCTATGTGGAGCGGGACGTGCGTCAGCTGGTGAATGTTCAAAACCTGGCGCTGTTCCAACGTTTTATGCAGTTGCTGTCAGGCAGGACGGGGCAGTTGCTCAACCAAAACAGCCTTGCAGTGGAAACGGGCATTGACAATAAAACGGTGACGTCATGGTTGTCCATCCTGGAGGCTTCCTATCTTGTTTTCAGGCTGCCGCCCTACTACAACAATTTCAACAAGCGAGTCATCAAATCGCCAAAGCTGTATTTCTACGACACCGGGCTGGCTGCCTACCTGCTCGGCATCCGTTCGGCATCCGAAGCGGACGTACACTTCGCAAGGGGGGCTTTGTTTGAAAACCTTGTCATCGTGGAAATGATGAAGCGCTACTTCAACCGGGGAGAACGGCAGTTGCTCTACTTCTGGAACGACAGCCAGCATCACGAAATTGACCTCCTTTTTGACGAAGGCAGCAGGCGTAAGGCTTTTGAAATAAAAATGGGCAAGACCCTCCAACCCGCCTTCTTCGATGGCCTATACCATTTTAAAAAAACAGCACCGGACACGGAGCTGCACCTGATTTACGGCGGCGGCCAGCCTCAGCAGCGCAGCGAAGTAACGGTGCATACTTTTGACAGCTTGTTTGGAGCCTGAGCTAATTTAGCGTTCTGTATTCATTCGGCGAACACCCCTCCTGTTGTTTGAAGAACCGGCTGAAGTGCTGCGGGTATTTGAAGCCCAGTTCATAAGCGATCTCGCTGATGGATTTGCTGGCGTCAAATATTTTCTTCATGTGCTTTGTGCTTTTGGCAAAACAAAGATACAGCCTTGTTCCCTGCTATGCCCGGCCACGGAGGCCAATCCGTAATAATGGTAAGGGAATCCATAAATCTGGTAAGGCCGCGGGGCACTGGTGGGCCTGAAGGGGAAATTCAACAATTTTCAGCCCTTGACGGCCGTGATGGAAAGGAGGTAGTGCACTGGGCGGCCTATGAACCTATGGATAAAGATAGGAAGGTATCTCTCAGGTACCAGCTTATTATGGGAAATTGGGGCCATGCACAGGGACTTGACCCGGGAATCTATCTTCAATGGTTTGAGACGTGGTTGAAAGGAGTCGATACAGGAATTGAAAATACTTCCACCCCCATTCATTTTGGGCCGGAATATCCGTCATCTCTGAACCTGCCGCAACTTCCATTCAATGCGTTCAAAGGGGTTCGATCTGGACAACTGCCGACAGATTGGGCCGATGGAGAGCGGACAAACCGAAACAACGATTTCACATTGCCGCTCGAATGGTAGTACTCCACGGCTACGTGCATGTGTTTATATTAGTTGAATAATGGGCCTTATAATAATTGAAAAATGGGCCACCTTGATGGCGGCGATGAGAACGGCAAAAAAATCAAAACCCGGTGAAATTCACTTTTACAGGACGGTTTCAGTACATTGTGCCAATGACTGACGACATCAAAAAATACGAATTTAAACCGGGACTGCCGATCGAGTTTGAAATAGTTGGATTAAAAGGCCTGTATGAAAAGCACAAAAACCTGTTGACAAGCCCTCACCGGACAGGTTTTTACCATGTATTGTGGTTTCAGGAAGGGCATCCTACCCATTTGGTGGACTTTGAGCCGGTCAGTATGGAGCCCAACTCAGTATTGTTCCTTAACAAAGACATGGTGCATAGTTTTGACAGCCATGCCATTTTTGACGGCATTGCCATACTGTTTACAGACTCGTTTTTTTGCAAAACAGATTTTGATTCCAAATTCCTGGGCAACAGTATATTGTTCAACGACTTGTATGCCGTTTCACAAATCCGGTTGAAAAACGAATCCTCCCTGTTCTACAGGTTGGTTGACCTAATGAAAGAAGAACTAAAAATCGAAAGAGACGCCTGCCAGCCGGAAATCCTCCAAAATTTACTGCACAACTTTTTGTTGCTCTCCGAAAGAGAAAGAAGGAAACAAGATTTCATCGAAGTTAAAAAGGGCGCCGACCTCGACTACGTCATGCTTTTCAAAGGCCTTCTGGAACACCATTATCGAAACTGGAAACAGGTTGGCATTTATGCCAAAAAATTGCATGTAACCGGAAAGCGGCTCAATCAGGCGACCTCAAAAATATGGGGAAAATCACCTAAACAAATTATTGACGAAAGGGTAATGCTCGAAGCGAAACGCCTGTTGGCCTATACGAATGAGAGCGTAAAGGAAATAGGCTTTAGCCTGGGATTTGACGAACCCACCAATTTCATAAAGTTCTTCCGAAAACACAGCCAATTAACGCCTGTCGAGTTCCGGGAAAATCACGCCCTGGCTTAAAAGTATCATTCAAAGGGCGATTTCTACCTTTTAGGGTTTTGTGTATCATAGCACTTTTGCATTGTCATTTAATATGAAAAGAATGCTATAAGACAATTGCAAGCGCGGTGGTAATCCTTGGAGTAGGATTTTCCGCCTGCGCCCACTATAACAACTCCGTTACACAAACTCAAAAAGAAGGAAAAATGGAAATTTCAAACAAGCAGAAAGTAGTGGCGCTTCTGAAAAGCATCGAAACAGGCGACACCGCCCCCGTTTCCTACATCAACCCGGAAAAATACATCCAACACAACGTCGGTGTTGCTGACGGATTGGCCGGTTTCGGCGCATTGTTGCAGCAACTTCCGCCCAACTCTGCCAAAGTGAATACAGTGCGTGCCTTTCAGGACGGCGATTTTGTGTTCACGCACACCGACTACAATTTCTTTGGGCCCAAAATCGGGTTTGACATTTTTCGCTTTGAAAATGGGAAAATCGTGGAGCATTGGGACAACCTGCAGGAAACGCCAGCCAACCCCAATCCAAGCGGACATACCATGATTGACGGTGCAACCGAAATAAAAGAAATGGATAAAACCGATGCCAATAAAGCGCTCGTTCGGAATTTTGTGGAAGATATCTTAGTGAATGGCAACATGGAAAAACTGGCAGCCTATTTTGATGGCGACAACTATATCCAGCACAACCCACAGATTCCCGATCAGCTTTCAGGGCTTGGCGCTACATTGGAGGCGCTCGGCAAACAAGGCATTTTCCTGAAATACGACAGGATACATAAGGTACTCGGAGAAGGCAATTTTGTATTGGTTGTGAGCGAAGGCCATTTCGGGAAAAACCACAATGCATTTTATGATTTGTTCCGGGTGGAGAATGGCAAGATTGCAGAACATTGGGACGTGATTGAAGCCATTCCTGCCAGGGAAAATTGGAAAAATGAAAATGGCAAATTTTAAATTGAACATTATGAAAACACACAACATTATTGCCGTCTTTATGATGGTTGCAGGCTTCGCTGCCTGCACTTCCAACTCTACGGATAATTCGCTCCATTCACAGAGCGACAACGCAGCCATAAAAACGCTTTTGGAAAACTACAAAGCCTCCATCAACCAGGCGGACACCACCCTGGCGAAAACATTTTGGCTGACAGACAGCAGGGCTTCGTTCATTCATCCGAGGGGACACGAAAAAGGTTGGGAAAACATCAAAAAAGGCATTTATGAAATGTTCGGCAGCAGGTTCAACCAACGGGATTTAAAAAGCTCCGATGAAACCATCACGCAATATGGCGACATGGCTGTGCTTGAGTTTTACTGGGTATTCGACGCCGCTTTTGCAGATGGCGCCCCTATCCAGACAAAGGGAAGGGAAACGCAAGTATTAAAGAAAACGGGCGGCGAATGGCGGCTTGTCCATGTTCATTATTCGGGCATGCCTGCTACGGGGGAGCGGGAAGGGTTTTAGTTTTAAAGCCTTTAAAATTTTTTACTCGAATTTCAACTGTAATAGCCAATTTAGGCAAGTACCGGATGATCCGCCATCACGAAGCGCCCCGGAATATGGAGGTGCATTTCGTACAGAACGGGTTTCCTCCCACTGGTTTAGGCGAGCCACCCTACCCACCGGTGTTTGCAGCTTTGGCTAATGCACTTTACAAAGCAACCGGAAAACGGCATTATCATCAGCCTTTTATCAAGAACAGATTCGATGACTTAGAGTAGGTGCGGAGGCTTGTTTTCTCCCACCACCTTTTTAAAGGCCCTGGCCTGCTCTTGCTGCCTGTCAGAAAGCTCCTGCTGGATGCGCTGAAATTCAGGCGCTTTGCGGATGTTATTCAGGAGCGGATCGTTTTTCAAATACCACAAATTGACGAAGCCCCGGTGATAGGCGCTATCAAGCCAGATAAGAGCATCTTCACGGTTTCCCAGGAAGGCGTTCGTTGCGGCAAGGTCGTAATAAAATCCTCTATCCGCCCATGCTCCATATCCCCGAAGTTGTTGCTGCCGTTCAATATCCAGTTTAAGCTGTTCTTTCATGAGGCGAATCGCCGATACGGTGTCTTTCTGTAAATAACGAACATAGCCCAGGCGGTGCCTGAAGGGCACATACTGGGAGGTGTCGGGAAACTGTAGTTCAAGATCCTCATACATGCACCAGTAGCTGGCGGCGTCTTCCAGGCCTTCCATTAAAAGGTTTATCCAGCCCATGAGGTCGATGGCCGTCTGGTCAGATGGCGCGATATCCAGGGCGTGCGATAAGGTTTCCCCGGCCAGTCGATACTTTCCCCAGTAACGATAGAGCTGGGCAAGGTGATAATAAGGTTCTATCCATCCAGGGGCCAGGCTTATGGCCTTTTGATAGAATTCTTCTGCTTGTTCGAAGTTATTCCCTGAATAATGATATAAGTTCCCCCATTCCAGGTAGTATTCCGGATCCTTAATGGAATACCTTCGCTCTATCGATTGGATGATGAACGAAATGCCCTTTTCATATTCACCATGATCCAGGTATTTTCCTCCCAGGCTTTCAAGCACATCCGGGTTTCCCGGCTCCAGGGCATATGCTTTTTTCAGGTTCTCCTTCGCCTCGCCCGTTTTTCCATCCCGGCTGTTAAAAATACGGCCCCGTAGCAGATAGGCGTCCGCAAGCGTTGAATCTAGCCGGATCGCCTGATCGGCCAATTGAAGCGCCTGGCCGATCCAGATTTGGGTCGGCACCCCGTACCGCCTCATTCCATAATGCAGGATATTCCCTTTCAGGACATAGGCGGGGGCGTATAAGGAGTCGATTCTGATCGCCTGATCGGCCAATTCCAGGGCATTTTCAAGGTCTTTTTCATCATTCCAGTTCCGCCAGATATCGCGTGCTCTGAGCACGTAATCATAGGCTGTAATATGGGCAGGCCGCCCCTTCTCTCCCGGCCTGCCGCTTATATAACGCCTCTCTTCTGTAGAAAGGCTGGCTTCCAGAAGCTGTGCGATTTCAATGGCAATTTCGCTCTGGATCCGGAATATCTCCGTTATTTCCCGGTCAAAGGTTTCTGACCAGACATGGACGTCGTTTTTTACGTCGATGAGTTGTACGACTATCCGGACCTTATTGCCGGCTTTCCGCACGCTTCCTTCAAGAATATAGGAAACGCCCAGTTCATGGCCAATGACCGGGATGGTTTTATCCGGTTTTTTGTACTGTTCCGTAGTCGTCCTCGATTTTACCTTTAGTGCGGATATTCTGGCAAGATGATTGATGACGTCATCGGTAATGCCGTCGCTGAAATACTCCTGCTGGGGGTCGTTGCTCAGGTTTTCAAATGGAAGTACGGCGATAGACCTGTCTTTCAGTTCGTGCCGGCCCCTCTCCAGGAAAAACAACCCATAGCCTGCCAATATCAGGATCATTAACACTGCGATTGCGACAATCCATGTGGATTTTCCTGGAAACGCATTTACCCTGCCCGGCAACTCCTCCGGTTTTGGCACGGACAGAAAATCATTGGCCAATGCATATACCGGCACAGGGTGGTCCACATTTTTCAGCCTGAAATTTCCCAGAGGGACGGTTTTTATTTCTGAATGGTTCCTGACGAGATAATAGATCGCATCGCTTATCAGGATCGCCCCGGCAACGCCCAGCGATTCGATCCGGGAAGCCAGGTTTACGCCGTCTCCGAACACTGATCCAGCTTGGAATTTAATATCACCCAGGTGAATGCCTATGCGCAAAGGCACTCTGGGGGCCTGTACCAGTTCATTCTGGATTTCAAGGGCGCATTCCACTGCTTCCAGGGCGGAAGGAAAGATGCTCAGGCTCCCATCCCCGTAATATTGCAACACACTTCCATTGTGTTTCCGGGTATATTTTTCAAGGATGAGCCGGTGTCTTTCGATGGCGCCCAAAGCTTTGCTTTCATCCCTTTGCATTAAAGCGGTATACCCGACAACATCGGTGAACATGATGGCGGCCAACCTGCGGTCCAATGAAGAGGGTTGTGGCTGATCTGACATCAGAATAAGTTCTTAGCAGCAAGTTACGACAAAGCTTCGGGAATATCCAAGCGGCGTCATTAAGAATGGGGAGGGCGACAACTTAGAGATGCTATGGGTTAAGCTTTTTAAAAATTTGGGGCATTGTTCCTGCGTCTATTGCCTCCATCTCTACCAGCTTCAATGATTTGACCATCTCAAGGGTGGCCGTTTTATAATGTTGGAAATGCGGTGTTTGCAAATGGGATTCGTAGGCTTCTTTGCTCGCATAAATTTCCAAAAGCCTAATCTCAGTTGGGTTTTCTTTTTGAAACATGGGGTATATGCAAATGACGCCCGGTTCCAATCTGACAGATGCTGCTGCTTCTTCTTTAAGAATGGCGATGTATTCATCAAAATAAGCGGAGTCTATTTCGATTTCTGCCATTCTGATCATCATATCGTCAGCCTTGAATCCCTTTTCATTTTGGTTCATTTTGCTGCATGCCATACCGGCCAGGGCAGGCAAGAGGGCTAAAAATCCTATTCTCAGGAAGTTCATATCGATTTTTCTTTTTAATACATCATTTTATCGCCATTAATTTTTTGCTGAAATTATAACGGACTGAAATGTTCCATAAAAAATCCTTATTCCCCGGCAGGTCTGCCCTGAAGGTTTGATTGATATCTGATTGCAGGGTAAAAGGCAGTTTTGTATGTGATAAAATACCGGTTGCCGTAAAATAGTTGCCGGTGTGGCCATCCACGTACAGATAATAAATTGCGGGGATCAGCTTTAATCTGATGCTTCCGCCTATTTTGATATTTGAAATACTGGTGTTTAAGTTGACATAGTGAGTCGTCCGGGGGCCGTCTTTTTGCAAACCGTTGCCTTGCAAATAATAAATGCCAATTCCCCAATTCTTTTTTATCTGATAATTGGGTGAAAGCTCCCAGGCAATGAAACGCCTCATTTGCGTGATTTCGGAAGTGGCGCCATTCTCCGTAATTTCCCTGGTTTGCAAGAGAAAGGCAGGATGAATTCCCATTCTCAAACTGAATTTATCTTTTTGAACAGGATAGTACCTAAACCAAAAGATCATACTGCCTTTCCTCCCGCCGGGCGTGAGGCGAATATCAGGGTCTGTACTGAATTTTTTTTTCTTCCAGGAAAGCTGTAAAAGTACAGCGGGGCTATTCAGAGAAAATGAAGGGATAATGGAAAATCCATTATTGGTAAGGCCCAGAGAACCTGAAAAAGTAGTTGCATTTTGGGTGGTGTCCTGTTGTTGTGTTATGGTATCTTGTTGTTGCGCAAGTCCGCACAGGGGGAAAATGGATACCGCAATTAGTGTTATGGCGTATTTAATTTTGAGCATAACAGTCAATTTAAGGGTTTCAACTTGTAGGGTTCACCGGGGGTTAATAAACTACGGGTCCTGAGAAAAACAATTTCCCGTTTAGACTTGACAAGTTTTCAAAACTTGTCAAGTCTCGGTTTCCAAATGGGGAAGTTATTTTTCGCTGCCTCCTACACAAAGGTCTTTCTATTTTTTTGTACAACGCTTATACAGATTACGGTTTCTCTTACCATTATTACAGATGTGGGAGTATATCCAAAACAGCATCGAAATATTTATCCTATTTTTGAAGGAGTCATAGCTGAAAATCCAGGATAAATGATAAGGCTAGAAAGTGTCACCCAGTTCAACACGGAAAGAGGACAAGAGACGCTGCATCCCCTGGTGAGCGTTTTAGACCAGTCGAAATCGCAGCTTATTCAGGCCAGGCGCTACATTTCAGAGCTATACATTATCTTTTTAAAAGACTTGAAGTGCGAGGAATTCAAATATGGCCGCAGTCACTACGATTATCAGGAAGAAACGCTGATCTTCATTTCGCCGGGGCAGGTTTTCGGCCTGGATGAGCGTTTGGGATCGATACAGCCGAATGGTTGGGCGCTGGTATTTCACCCTGATTTCATTCGGGGTTCTTCACTGGGTAAACATATCCGGGATTACAGCTTTTTCGCCTATGATGCCAATGAAGCTTTGCATATCTCCAGGCGGGAAAAACAGATTGTGCTGGAATGCTTTAAAAAGATCTTGTTTGAACTGGAGCAAGGCATTGACAAACACAGCAAAATGCTGATCGTAAGCAATATTGAGTTGTTCCTGAATTACTGTATCCGTTTTTATGACCGGCAGTTTGTAACCCGGGACAACGTTAATAAAGATATATTAGCCAGGTTTGAGAGGCTGCTCCACGACTATTTTCAATCCGATAAGCCACAGATCATTGGCTTACCTACCGTGGGATATTGCGCGGAGCAACTTAATTTATCCGCAAACTATTTCGGCGACCTGGTGAAGAAAGAGACAGGAAAATCTGCCCAGGAGTATATACGGGATAAAGTAATAGGCCTTGCTAAAGAAAAGGTTTTTGACATCAGTAAGTCCATTAGCGAAATTGCCTATGCCCTGGGCTTCAAATATCCGCAACATTTTACCCGGTTCTTTAAGCAGCAAGTTGGCCTGTCGCCCAATGAATATCGGTTGCTTAATATTTAAACAAACCCAGTTGGCCTATGCAACTCAACCGTATCCCTTACTTGTTGGCCTTAGCCCTCCTTTTTCTGGCCCAACCCAGCCGGGGCCAACTGCAGCCCTTAAAAGCCAGCGACGACGGCCGCTACCTCACCACCGTGGACGGCCAACCCTTTTTCTGGCTGGGGGACACGGCCTGGGAACTGTTTCACCGCACCACTAAACAGGAAGCAGAGGCATACTTCCGCAAGCGGGCAGAACAGGGCTTCAATGTCATACAGGCCGTTGCGTTGGCCGAACTCGATGTGCTCAACGTACCCAACCGCAACGGCGATTTACCGCTGAACAATTCGGACCCCACCCAACCCAATGAAGCCTATTTCCGGTACATGGACACCTTGATCGACATGGCCGCCACACACGGGCTGTACATCGCCCTGCTGCCCAGCTGGGGCGACAAGGTATTCAAGGACAACTGGGGCGTCGGCCCGGAAATATTCAACCCGGAAAACGCCAGGATTTATGGCCTGTGGATCGGCGCCCGCTACCGCAACCGCACCAGCATCATCTGGGTGATCGGCGGCGACCGGAATCCGCGGGACGGCTCGCATGACGCCGCCATCTGGCGGGCCATGGCGGCCGGCGTGGTAGAAGGCGCCGGGGGGAACAGCCGGGCGCTGATGACTTTTCACCCTCAGCCGGAGCATATCGAGGCCTCGTCCTCCAAATGGTTCCATGAGGATGACTGGCTGGATCTGAACATGTTGCAAACCGGCCATTGCGACGACACGCCCGTCTGGCAGCGCATGGAAGCCGACTGGAAGCGCTTGCCGGTAAAGCCTTTCCTCAACGGCGAGTCCATTTATGAGGCCATGCCGGTTTGTTTCGACGCCAAAAACCTGGGATACGCCAGCGCCTGGGATGTGCGCCGGGCCGCCTACCAAAGCGTCTTTGCGGGGGCCTGCGGGCATACCTACGGCAGCGCCTCAGTCATTTTTTTCTCGGAAAAGGGCGAGCATTTTTTCAGTGATCTTTACAACTGGCAGGAATCCCTCGATCTGCCCGCCGCCAACCAAATGCGGCATCTCAAGAGCCTCATGGAAAGCCGCCCCGCACAGGGCCGCACGCCCGACCAATCTCTGCTGGCGGATGAAGGCAACAACGCCTTCGACCATATTTCGGCGATCAGGGGGGAGGGTTACGCCTTTTTTTACACGGCGCACGGGCTGCCCGTCACGGTGAACATGGGGAAGATCTCAGGTAAAAAAATCCGGGCGGCATGGTTTGACCCCCGAACGGGCAAGGGAACAGAAATCGGCGTTTTTGACAACAAAGGCTGGCAGACATTCGCCCCGCCCTATGTTTGGTCGCCGGTGCCGGGCCACCGTACGGACCTGGTGCTGGTGCTGGATGATGTGGATAAGGATTACGCGGCGCCGGGGTTGTAAGAGATAATAAACAAATTAAAAGGCCTGACCTGGTATCGGTAATTGGGTTCATATGGTTGTATTGCTTCAAAATTAAGCAAAAGCAGACTAACGGTTAGCATAGTTGCAGGCTGCCCGTTTAGGGCAGCTTGACGGCTATGTCTTTTTCTCGGCATACTATCTTTTCGTTATTAATCCTTCGAAAACCAAGTACTCACAATTCCACCAATTATAAATCCAATAAATGCCCCGCTTCCACTTTCTGAAATTCCACCAATGATTAATACCCCAATAATTCCAAAAACTATCGACATGCCAATGCTCCTACTCCCTGCTCAAAAACCGGGTGTTCCCAAAAGAAGAGCAGTGTTTTGGTGCGTATCCGCTCGGCTGTCCGGTTGAGGTGATCGCCTTTGAGCAGGTGAAACGGGCGGTGGGCTGTAATATGCACTGGTTGGCATTATTTATTACGGGCATAAATTCTTATTTTTATCCACAGAGACAGGACAGCATATAACAATTTGACAATCCAATTTTGCCCTGAACTTGTCGAAAAGGACAACAATCCCTGCCTGCCCGCCAGGCGAGACGCCAGGCGGCCTGGCCACTACGGGCCCGTATGGGCAGGCAGGCAACAATTTATCCATCCAACACCCACCGTCATGCCACTCATAAAAACAACCTGCAACCGCCGTTCCTTCCTGAAAACCACCACCCTCGCCGGCGGCGGCATGCTGCTCGGCTTCAGCTGGCTGGCTTCCTGCAGCCCCAGTCCGGAAGAGGCGCTGGCCATGCCTGAGGAGTGGTTTGAAATCAATGCTTTCCTGAAGATCGGCGACAACGGCCTGGTTACGATCATGTCGCCGAACCCGGAAGGCGGGCAGAACGTAAAAACCTCCATGCCCATGATCGTGGGCGAAGAGCTCGATGTAGACTGGAAAACCGTCATCGTGGAACAGGCGCCGCTCAACACCGCAGCATTTACCCGCCAGTTCATCGGCGGCAGCCAGGCCATCCGGCAGGGGTGGCAGAGCCTTCGTTTGGCCGGCGCCACCGCGCGGCTCATGCTTCGGGAGGCTGCCGCAAAAGCCTGGAACGTACCTGTAAATGAGGTCACTACCGAGGCGGGCACATTGTATCACAAAAGCAGCGGGAAAAAAGCAGCTTATGGAGAGATGGCATCCGCCGCCGCCAAGATTCCCGTGCCGGAAGAGGTAGAATTAAAGGACATAAAGGATTTCAGGATCATCGGCACCTCCCGAAAAAACGTGGACGGCAGGAAAATCGTTACCGGGCAACCGCTGTTCGGAATGGACTACCGCCGTGACGGCATGCTCATCGCCATGATCGCCCACCCCCCGGCCTTCGGCATGAAACTGAAATCGGTGGACGATTCTGCAGCCAGGGCCATGCCGGGTATACGGGATATTTTCACCATTAAAGTGCTTGAGGAAGATTACGAAAGGCAATATTTTGATACCTGCACCTTCCCCGAAGTGGTTGCTGTTGTAGGCGCCACTACCTGGGAAGTGCTGAATGCCAAAAAGGCGCTAAAGATCGACTGGGAGCCCATACCCGATTCTACCATAACCATGAATCGTTTTGGCACGAAACAGGTGGTACGCATTCCCGCCGGTTTCGAAAGTTCTGCCGGACACGTGCAAAAAATGGCGGAAATGGCCGCCAAGCCGGCGGAGGTGCGCCGCAGGGACGGCGACCCGGAGCAAGCCTTCAAAAATGCCGCAAAGGTTATCGAGCGCACCTACACCGCCCCCTTCCTCGCCCACAACTGCATGGAGCCGATGAACTTTTTTGCCCACGTGACGGCAGAGAAGGCCGAACTGGCCGGGCCGCTGCAGAAACCGGAATATACCGAACAAACCTTGTCGGCCCGGCTCGGCCTGCCCCTGGAGAAGATCGATATACAGATGACGCGCCTGGGAGGAGGATACGGGCGGCGGTCTTACGCCCACTGGCTGGTGGAGGCGGCGCTCATTTCCCAAAGGATGAAAACGCCGGTTAAACTCATATACACCCGCGAAGACGACATGACGTCCGGCATTTATCGCCCGGCTTACCATGCCACCTACCGGGCCGCTTTAGATGCGGAGAACAACCTGGCCGCTTTCCATGTGAAGGCCGGGGGTATCCCGGAAAGCCCGTTGTATGCAGATCGCTTCCCGGCAGGCGCCGTAGATAATTATCTCGCCGAAGAATGGTCAATTGACTCCAATATCACCGTCGGCTCCTTTCGTGCGCCCAGGTCCAACTTCATCGCCGGAGTGGAACAGTCATTCCTGGATGAGGTAGCGGAAGCAGCCGGCAAAGACCCCATCGGGTTCCGTCTGGAACTCCTGGAACGCGCCAGAAATAAGCCCGTCGGTGAAAACAACGATTACGACCCTGCCCGCTACGCCGGCGTGCTGGAACTGGCGCGGGAAAAATCAGGCTGGGGCAAAGAGCAACAACCCGGCGTTCACCGGGGCGTTGCCGCCTATTTCTGCCACGACTCCTATGCGGCGCATGTGCTGGATATAGTGGTGGAGAACGGCAGGCCCATCGTACAAAAGGTTTGCTGCGCCATCGACTGCGGTATTGTCATCAACCCGGATGCAGCCGCCAACCTGGCCGAGGGGGCTGTTGTGGACGGCATCGGCTGCGCCATATACGGCGCCATGGCCTTCAGGGACGGCGTACCGGAGCAAAGCAATTTCGATACATATCGCATGATCCGGATGAATGAGGCGCCCAAGCAGATAGATGTGCATTTTGTACAAAACGAAATAGCTCCGACGGGCATGGGCGAACCGCCCTTCCCCCCTGTTTTCGGGGCGCTGGCCAATGCATTGTACAAAGCGACGGGCAAGCGTTCCTATCATCAGCCTTTTCTTGCCGGCGGGCAGTTGTTGGGGCAGAAGAATGATTAAATGCTGATTTTTAAATGCCGGCAGGCAGACGTTCTCTTTAAACTCGTTTGACCTTGAATAACTCGAAGTAAACTTCACCATCTTTAAGCAAGGCTTATGTACGACCGATATTTCGAAAATTTCAAAAAAAGAGTGCCGCTTACGGAGGAAGATCAGGAATCGATCAAAAGTTATTTAACTGTAAAGAAGCTTCGCAAAAGGCAATACCTTTTACAGGAAGGAGACGTGTGTAAATTTGTGGCTTTTGTGGAAAAAGGTGCATTGCGTTTATATCGTGTCCATGAAGATGGCACAGAACATATCGTACAGTTTGCATTGGATGGAGGGTTTATGACGGATTTGTACAGTTTTCTCACCAATGAGCCTTCTATCTATAATATTGATGCTATCGAAGATTCGGAATTGGTGTTAATTAGCCGGCCGGCAAGCGATGAATTACGTAAGCTATCTGCAAAATATCAGGAGTTTATCTTTCAGGCAACCTCCGAAGCCTATATTCAATTGGAGAGGCGGATAACCTCAACCATTAGCCTTGGTTTGGAAGAACGATACCAAGATCTCATCACGAATTATCCCGACATCATTCAAAGAGTACCCCAACACATGATCGCCTCTTACATGGGGCTTACTCCCGAGACACTCAGCCGCGTTCGGAAAAGAATTTCAAAAAACAAATAGGAACGATCAAAAAAAACCTTGATCATAATCAATGATTTTTCTTGATTACACGCAATGACAAGGTCATTGCATAGGGGTAGCTTTGTTCTGTTATTTAAACAAAGGATATGAAAACAAAGCAAGCCGTAGCTGTAATCGGGGCTTCAGGAGAAATGGGATCCGCTATTGCAAGAAGTATTTCAAAAGGAAACTACAGAATACTTCTCCATTCCACAGACCGAAGTAAAATCCAGCTTCTGATGAATGATATTAAATATAACGCGCCATCTGCCGATGTAGAAGCTGTTGATTGTTCTTTTGAGGCCACTTGGGAAGCCGACATCATCATTGCAGCCGTTCCTTACCGGGCCGAGAAACAGGTGGCCGAAAATATTAGAAGCGTGGCCAATCAAAAAATTGTAATCTCCATTTCTAATCCTTTAAACGAGACGTTTGATGGATTGGCAACACAGAACACAAGCGCAGCTGAAGAACTGCAAACGCTTTTGCCCAATGCTAAAGTGATCAAAGCATTCAATACAACATTTGCCGATGATTTCAACCAACCGGTTATCAATGGCCAGCAAGTAGATTGCTTTATTGCGGGCAATGACAAAGAGGCATTGGAGGCCGTTCGTGATTTAGTGAAAACTGCAGGTTTCAACCCGGTCATCGCAGGCAATCTATCCGTGAGCAGAACCTTGGAAAGTATGCAGTTTTTACTCATTCAGTTGACTATGCAAAACAACTATAACTGGATAGCGGGTTGGAAAATTCTGCACAACCATTCACCAATAATGAATTAATAAAAACTCAGCCATGAACATAACACTTTGGATCGTACAGACACTATTAGGCGCAATGATGCTGCTGCTCGGATTAATGAAAACTTTTCTGCCGATTGAACGACTGCATAAATTCAGCTGGACAACCCGCAATTCAGAAG
>CAZAXA010000032.1:0-22993 GCA_964488965.1 uncultured Phaeodactylibacter sp.
TGCACTCTGTGATGGCCCACCTGAAGCCATATTGGAAGTTTTGATTATTTTTGACCAACTTTGAATATCATTTTAGCCTCTGGTGATGTTCTATTAGGTGAAACAGGGTTACTTAAAAGACAGTATAAAATATATAAGCCTGGCCAGATTGAGCCGGGTATTACCGACGAACGTGAAACACTGTTTTAATAAGTAAGCCAAAAGACATGTCAAAAAGACTCAAAAAGATTTTCCAGCCCAGGGCCATTGCCGTAGTTGGCGCTTCCAACCGGAAGGAAAGTGTGGGTTATTCTGTAATGAAGAACCTCCTGGCCGGAGGGTTCGAGGGAAAGATCATCCCCGTCAACCTCAATCACAAGGAGATACAGGGCGAGAAATGTTACAAGAATGTCAGGGATATCCCGACAGAGATCGACCTTGCCGTGATCGTTACGCCTTCCCAGGCGGTGCCTGAGGTCGTTGAAGACTGCGGACAGGCCGGCGTGGGCGGCCTGGTGATCATCTCGGCCGGCTTCAAGGAGGCCGGCGAAGAGGGGCAGCGCATGTATGAGGAAATCGCTCATAAGGCCCGCCATTACGGTATGCGCGTCATCGGCCCCAATTGCCTGGGTTTCATCAACCCTCACCTCAAGATCAACGCCACTTTTGCGGCGCGTACTGCCCTGCTGGGCAATATCGCTTTCATCTCACAGAGCGGGGCGCTGTGTACGTCTATTCTCGACTGGGCCAATGAGCAGAGCGTTGGATTCAGCAACTTCGTCTCCATTGGATCCATGATCGATGTGGATTTCGCCGACCTGATCGTCTATTTTGGTACCGACCAGCGCACTTCCTGCATCCTGATCTATATGGAGAGCCTGGTCAACGCCCGCAAATTCATGAGCGCGGCGCGGGCCTTTGCGCGTTCCAAGCCCATTATCATCCTCAAGGCGGGGCGGAGCACGGAAGGCGGGCAGGCAGCGCTTTCCCATACGGGCTCCATGGCCGGCAATGACCCCGTTTACGACGCGGCCTTCCAGCGGGCAGGTATCATCCGGGTGGACACGATCGCCCAACTGTTCAACTGCGCCCAGTCGCTGGCCATGCAACCCCGGCCTTACGGCAACCGCCTGGCCATCGTGACCAATGCCGGCGGCCCGGGCGTGCTGGCCACCGACAGCCTCATGCTGAACGGAGGCATACTGGCCACCCTCTCGGAGGAGTCTATGAAAAAGCTCAACAGCTTTCTGCCTCCCCACTGGAGCCGCAACAACCCTATCGACGTACTGGGGGATGCTTCCGCCGAGACCTATAAGCAGGCGTTAGACGTCTGCCTGGCCGACCCCAATGTCGACGGGGTACTGGCTATACTGACCACTCAGGACGTTACCGATCCTACGCAGGTGGCCGAAGCCGTGGTGGAAGTAGCCAAAAAATACCGCAAGCCCGTCCTGGCATCCTGGATGGGAGAAGAAGATGTACGGGAAGGGCGGGATGTCCTGGAAGGGGGCAAGATACCTCATTACCGCTATCCGGAAAGCGCCGTGGATGTATTCCTGAAAATGTACCAGTACTCCCGCAACCTGGAAATGCTGTACGAAACGCCGCCGGCCATCCCGCAGCAGCTGAACCTGAAAACGGACGTGGCCAGGGCCATCATTCACACTATAATGGATGAAGGCCGCCGGCAACTCATGGAAAACGAGGCCAAAGAGCTGATGAAAAGCTACGGCATACCGGCGGGAAGCTTCAAAGTGGCGCCTACTGCCGACCAGGCCGTCCGGTTCGCCCGGGAAATAGGCTATCCCGTAGTGCTCAAGATCGCCTCCCCCGATATCGGGCACAAGACCGATGTGGGAGGCGTGAAAGTCAACCTGGCTAATGAGGCGGAATTGCGCGCGGCCTTCGAGCAGATCATGAAAAGCGCCGCCGAAAAGCGGCCGGATGCAGAGCTCAGAGGGGTGCTCGTAGAGAAAATGGCCGATAAAGGCTTCGAGTTGCTCATCGGCGCCAAGAAAGACCCCATCTTCGGCCCGGTCATTGCCTTCGGCAAAGGCGGCGTGGCCGTAGAAATATACCGGGATATGAAGCTCGGCCTGCCGCCCCTCAACCGCGTGCTGGCCCGACGCATCATGGAAGGCACCCGCATCTTCCCGCTCCTCAAGGGGTACCGCGGCATGCCGGGCGTGGATTTGGAAGCGCTGGAACTGATCCTCGTTAAATTTGCCTACCTGGTGATGGACTTCCCGGAGATTCGCGAGATAGATATCAACCCCTTCATCATGAGGGAAGACGGAGGAGGCATGGCGCTGGACGCCCACATCGTCCTGGAAAAGGAAAAGCACGATGCCCGGAAGCCCTACAGCCACCTCGTCATATCGCCCTATCCGGAGAAGTACAGCAAAGCGGTGCTGCTTCATACGGGCCAGGTGGCCTACCTGCGGCCTATCCGCCCGGAAGACGAACCTCTGGAGGCTCATATGCTGGAAAACATTTCTCAGCAATCCCTCTACTTCCGCTTCTTCGGTTATGTGCCACAGGTGACCCACGATTTCCTCACCCGCTTTACCCACATCGACTACGACCGGGAAATGGCCATCATCGCCGAGGTGGAAGAGGCAGGGGTGAAGAAAATGGCCGCAGTGGTGCGCATCATTGCCGACGCCTGGGGCGAGGCGGCCGAATACGCCATCCTGGTGGCCGACCCCTGGCAACAGCAGGGGCTGGGCGGCCAGATGACCGATTACATCATTGACATCGCACGGGATATGGGCATCAAAAAGCTCTATGCTTCCGTGCTGGCCTCCAACAAGGGCATGCTGGCCCTCTTCGAGAAGAAGGGCTTCACTATCGAGCGCGACGATTTCGACACCTTCCGCGCTGAACTCGCCCTGGAGGAGGTCATGGCTGATTGATAAAAAAAGCTGTACTTTTGCCTTCCTGGAAAAAGTAACAGCAGATTGAATAACCGCAACGCTACATACCGGCCCTGGCTGTACGCAGGCATACTGGCCTTGCTGGCCCCTGCTCTGCTGATCAACCTGGGCCGGTTGGCTTTTATCGACGACGAAGGTATCCGCGCCCTGGTGGCCCTGGAGATGAAACTCTCCGGCAATTACGTCACGCCCACCATGCATGGAGACTACTACTACAACAAGCCGCCCCTCTGGAACTGGATCCTCCTGGCTTTCTTCGAAATTGCGGGCAGGATCGACGAGTTTGCCGCCCGCCTTCCCACCGTGCTCTGCCTGCTCGGGTATGCGGCGACGGTCTTTTACTTCTTCCGTAAGCACTACAGCCGTAAAGTAGCTTTCCTGAACGCCTTCTTTTTTATCACCTGCGGGCGGGTATTGTTCTGGGATTCCATGCTGGCCCTTATCGACACCTGTTTTTCCTGGGTGGTATTTACGGCCTTTATGGTGATCTACCATCAGTTCCGCCGGGAGAACTGGTTGATGCTTTTCCTGCTCTCCTATCTGCTCACTGCCGCCGGCTTTCTGATGAAAGGCCTCCCGTCGGTCGTTTTTCAGGGCGCCACTCTCCTGGTTTATTTTGCCTGCCGCCGCCGGTTCCTGAAGTTGTTCTCCTGGCAGCACCTGCTGGGAGGGCTGGTTTTCCTGCTCATCGTCGGGGGGTATTACCTGCTGTATCATCAGTACAACAGCGTGGAGAACGTGTTCGCCACCCTGTTCCGGGAATCTTCCAAACGCACGGTGGTCAACTACGGCGCCTGGAATACCATAGGCCATTTTTTCCTTTTTCCCTTTGAAATGGTTTACCACTTCCTGCCCTGGTCGCTTATGGCACTCTATTTTATTCGCCGGGATGTGCTTTCGCTCCTTCGGGCCGACAGCTTCATCACCTTCAACCTGATCGCCTTTCTGGCCAACATCCTGGTGTACTGGACGTCGCCCGAGGTGTACCCCCGCTATCTGCTGATGCTGGCGCCGCTTATCTTTTCCGCTTTCCTTTACCTGCACCCCATTCACGAGGCCGGCCGCACCTGGCAATACCGGACGATCCATGCTCTGTTGCTGGCTTTCTGCATCATTGCCTCGCTCGCAGCCTTTGCGCCCTTCTTCACCGAACGGCCGGAAGGGGTTCCCTGCCGCTATCCGGTAAGCCTGGCCCTGGGGCTGGGGCTGGCCGGCCTTACCTGGCTGTACTGGAAATGGAAAGCGGAGCGGCTGCTCGTGATGGTGGCCGTGCTGCTTCTCTTTCGCACCGGCCTCAACTGGTTCGTACTGCCCGACCGGAACAACAACGATTTTGGCAACCTCTGCCGGCAGAGCACCCTGGAGGCGGCGGAAAAATTCAAAGGGCAGAAAATGGCCGTCTATAAACAGACCGTCATGCAACCCACCAATTCCTTCTACCTGATCAACGGCAGGGGGGAGATCGTCCGCCGGCATACGGAGGAATTTGACAAAAGCACCCTTTACATCATAGACCCCAATGCCTACCCGGGCCTGACATACGAGAAGGTGGGAGAGTTTAAAGTACGCCACGGACAACTGACGTACGACATTGGAAGGTTAAAATGAAGCAGCCTATGTCTCTTAAATTATCAGTAGTAGTAACGGTGTACAACGAGGAGAAGAACATCCGGCCGCTCATGGAACGCATCACCTCAGCCCTGGAGGGCCTGGACTACGAGGCTGTTTACGTTGACGACGGTTCCACCGACAACACCCTCCGGGAACTGTACAGCATCCGCCATCCCCGCCTGAAGGTGGTGGAATTCCGCAAAAACTACGGCCAGAGCCTGGCCCTCATGGCCGGTATCGAACAGGCCGAAGGGGAGTTCATCGCGACCATGGACGGCGACCTGCAAAACGACCCAAGCGACATCCCCATGATGCTGAAGCTGGCCGAAGAGGGCGGCTACGACATGGTGGCCGGCGAGCGGGCAAACCGGAAAGACGGGGTCTTCCTGCGCAAGATCCCCAGCAAGATCGCCAATTTCATCATCCGCAATGCTTCCGGGGTGAACCTTCGGGATTACGGCTGCGCCCTGCGGGTATTTCGCGCCGATATCGCCAAAGACCTGGGCATCTACGGCGAGCTGCACCGCTTCATCCCGGTTCTGGCCCACCTGGAAGGCGCCCGCATCACGCAGGTGCCGGTGAAGCACCATGCCCGGGAGTTCGGCCAGTCGAAGTACGGCCTCAACCGCACCTTCAAGGTGCTGAGCGACCTGCTGCTCATGCTTTTCTACAAGAAATACATGCAACGGCCGATGCATCTGTTCGGCAACACCGGCCTTTTGCTCTTCGGCGTCGGCGCATTGATCAACCTCTATCTCATCATCCTCAAGATCATGGGGCGGGACATCTGGGGGAAGCCCCTGCTCATCCTGGGCCTGATGCTGGTCATCGCCGGCATACAACTGGTGACAACCGGTATTGCCATCGAGATACAGATGCGCACCTATTTTGAGTCGCAGAAAAAACGGCCGTACAAAATCCGCAAAGTGGCCAGGGGGCCTTCTTACTGATTACTCACAAAATCCCGCTCACGCAGCCTCCGCTGATACAGTTCCTGCCTGGCCTGGGAGTTTCCCGGCTTGGTGATGTCCAGCATTTCGGCGGCGTCCGGATGGTCGCGGTTGATATCCCGCCCGAGGAAGGAGAGGTTGCTCTTGAGCACTTTCTCCGTTTCGGCGTTGGCTTCCTGGACGAGGCGGCCCATATCTTCATCGGTGATGTACTGGCCGGTCTTCAGTTTGCGCTTGGCGACCTCTTTGGCGACTTCCCTGCCGACCACTTCGTCGTAGTAATTTTCCCAGCGTTCCGTACTGGCCGAGGCTTTCCGGCCGGAACGTTGCTGCTGCTCAAAGGCTGTCCGCTGGGTGACGATATGGGAGGCGACCTCATCGGCCACGTAGCTGGCGCGGCGTTCCATTTCGGGATTTACGCGGGTGCCTTCCGTGAGGGCGGTGCGCACTTCCGCGTCGTAAGTATCGAGGCGGTACTGCTGCATGGCCTGCCGCAGGGCATTGTAGGAGTAATCGCCCTGCCGGCTCAGGCCTTCCAGCCAGCGGCTGCTGTTGGCGGAGTATTTGAAATAGGCCTGCAGGCCGTCGCGGGCGGCATTCGCCTTGATCTGTGCCAGGGGCATGACCACCTTATCCATGAAATCCTGCCAGTCGTCGATCCGCTCTCCCTGCTGCAGCTTGGCGATGCCCAGCGCCAGGGACACCCCTGCCGGCACGCCCCGGTTGAGGGCCTGCACGGTGGCGGTTTCGGCAAAGCGGCTGATGAAAGCGTCGGCGGAAGCGCCCGGCTGAGCGCCGCGGGCCGGCGCCGGGCTGGAATATTCCTGATAGGAGCGCGGGCTGTAATCCTGGTGGTAGCGCTGTGCCGGCTCGTCCGGGCTGACGTAGACGGGATCAGAGCCGCTCTCTTCCTGCCCGTAGGCTTCCCCGGCGGAAGCTTCTAAATATCGTTTATCTGAAGGACTACTCTGCTGGCCTTCGAGGCTGACCTTAAGCCCGGCCTTATCGAGCATGCCGATGACGAGGATCAGCGCGAATACAAAACCCAGGAGCCGCATCATGCCGCCCATTGTTCCCGTTCCCTTGTTCGATTGCGAGTAGTGATTCTTCATGAGTTATATTTTTTTGTGTGGTGATATGAAAAACTTTTTAATTTAAGCTATCTAAGATAGGGAAGTTCTGCCAAGTGAGAAAGGTATTGCCGCAATAAGTACGGAAAGGAGGTATTGGGGCAGGGAACGGCAGGGAGCTGAGGAGATGGCGCCGGTATTTTATAAGAAGCTGCCTCCTCTTTTTAACATTGCCTCCCTTGTAAGTGTACCCTAAATAAGCGTATCTTTAATCGGTTCCACCCCGTTTTATAGCACCAGCGCGGCAGGCGCGGCAAATAAGGCCGGGCGGCGCCTCATTTCCTCACCCTCAAAAACTTGCGCGTCATGATGAAAAAATACTTTCACCCTGTTTCAGGAAAACAAACTGCTGGAGGTAGCCGGGCAATGCCCGCTATCCGGAGGGGACGCCGTGTTCAGGGCGCGGAGCTTATACAGCCTGGTTGATCCTTTGGTAAAATACGATGACGAAACGCTGTGTGCTCCGGCGCCGGAAGCAAGGCCGCAACAACCTCATTCGCCGGTTGTTACCGATGGTTTCAAACTGGCCCCTAACCCGGCGAGAGATCAAATCACGATTAGGCTTCACGCTCCCCTGAAGGACAATACGCTGTTTACTGTGTATGACGCCTACGGCCGGGTTTATTTGACGCAACAGTTAGAGGCCGGGGAGACAGTTTTTTATGTAAATACCAACCAACTCAAAGCCGGGGCCTACTACTGCCGGGTAGGAAGCGCGGGGGTGGTTTATGAGCCCCGGAAGTTGGCCGTTATTCGCTAAGCATTAGGGCGCCTCTGGCCAAACCGGCTTGAAGGCGCCCTTCTAATTCCCACCGGCATGAAAAACATTATTTGATTTAAAAGCCGAAGATATCGGTTCTTCCCGGATTACGGTTGCCGAATACGATGGTTATCAATCGCCATTTCCAACAAAATTTTTCAATGCCCAGCTCGCTCCCGATTGCAAGATCTATATCAATTCCTTTGCCACCGTCGACGTCCTGCACGTCATCCACAACCCGGACGAGCCGGGGCTGGCCTGCAATTTTGAACAACATGCCATTCAATTGCCATTTAACCATCTCCGCTCCCTTCCCCACTTCCCCAACTACCGCCTCGGGCCCCTGGTGGAGGGGGAAGATCCGCCGCCACCCTGCGAGCCTGTCGTCGCAACTAAAGAGGCCGGGCTTTACCCCGGCCCCAAAGCTTATGTCTTTCCTAACCCGGCGCCCGGCTACTTCAAGGTGGTGTTTGAGGAAGCGCTGCGGTGGCCCGGGCGGGTGATATTGTACAACGCCCTGGGGCAGGCGGTGCTGGAGGAGGCGCTGGGGCCGGGCGGCCGGGAGTTCCGGGTAGAGCTTTCGGGGGTGGCGCCGGGCTTGTATTTTTATAGCGTGTTTCGGGATGGGGAGTTGGTGAGGGGGGGGAAGCTGGTAGTGGCGCGGTGAAAATGGCTTGTTCATGGTTCATTTATACTATTCCACGGCTGGTTTTGTCGGGATCTCCAGTCTCAAGCCCTTGTTCCGTGGGCACGGCGCAACCAGAAACCAGGAGATAGGTGTCGGCACGGCAAAATCCGCGTTATCCGCGTCATCCACGTCATCCGCGTTCTATCCGGCGGCGTAGTATGGAAGGCGGGTTTGCGCGGATCGGGCGGATCTCAGGCTGGCAAACCGGTGGGCGTGCCCCCCATCGCCTTCACCAGGAGCCAAAGCCGGTTACAGCACAGAAGCATGGCAAAGAGCCTTGGCAAATCCGCAAAATCCGCGTTATCCGCGTCATCCGCGTTCTATTTCATGCCCTTACTCCTCTTCCAGCCCCTTCAACAGCGCCAGGTCCAGCCGCCATAACTCATAGGTGTCGATCAGGTACCACAGTTTCTGGTGGTAAGTCTTGCTCGTGGCGTAGCCCGCCATTTTCAGGCCGGCAGCGCAGGCGGCGTAGTAGGGCACGGTAGTCTGTCCGTTGAAGAAATTGCGGGGAGCGATGCCGGAAGCGCGCTGAAAGGTGCGGGCCGCCTCGGTGATATCGTGGTCGCGGCCGACGGGGAAGGCAGGCCAAATCCAACTGTAGCAGCCCGTATGGCCAGGCGTGCAGGGGCGGGTGAGCAGCTGGGTATGGCGGGCATAGCTGTCGGCCACAGAGCGGTAGGCCTCGAAGCGGTCGTAGGCGTGGTCGTCGTGGAAGTTGAAGACGCCGACGGCGGGGGCGATGAAGAGGAAGTCCTCGTCGCTCAGTTCGTGTTTGCGCTGGTTGCGGATTTTCTCGTGGGCGCGGGGGCTTAGCCGGGCCTTGATGCCGAAGTGGTTGTTGGTCCTGACCGCCAGGCGGGAGCGGCCGGCGCTCGACTCCAGCAGGGCCTGCGCCAGCTTGATGCTGGCAGGCACCTTGTGGGTGTACATCTCCTGCCAGGCGATCTCCTTGTGCGCATCGATGTAGGCGACAAACTGCTGGGCCGCCCGCATTTTGCCTTTGGAAAAACCGGCTTTCTCCATCTTGGCCAGGATGTCTTCCCCCCTCCAGGTGGAGGGCAGCCCCATCCGCCGGGGCAGCTTTTTCCTTTCTGTTTCGTGGAATTCATCCTCCGAAGCCTCCACTTCGTAAAAACGCCGCAGGGCTTCGGCCGAGATGCCTCCCACCGATTCCAGCCCGGAGCGGTAGGCGCCGCTCAGCTCGTAGATGATGGGCAGCTGCGATATTTCCTCCCAGCGGTTCTGATACAGGTACAAACCCGTCACGACCAGCACCAGCGCGAAGATGGTGGTGATGAAGGCCCGCGCGAACTGTGAAGTGTTTTCAACGGTGGAACGAAATAGCGCCATAGTTTTAACAGGAGCTTAGCGCTCTAAAATTAAAAAAAATTACATCCGTTTTTCGTTAAGGCTGCCGATCCGATTGCAAAATAAGGCTAAAAAGTAGTACATTTACCCCGCCCTAAATCATAATCTCCTATTAGCCTGATCTTTTTACTTGGAGCCTGTTTGAGATATGTCCTGAGCTTGTACGCTGAGGCCTGTTTCAAAGGCGCTGAACCCCTTCTGATGGTTTTGGCATTTAAGATGGCCTGGATGGGTCCTGGGGTGTTCGTGATTTTTAATTTATTGAGCGAACGCCACCAAAGACTGTGGACGAACGATAAACCCTTGTGGAAACGAGCCAATTTTCCGTTTTATGAAGAGCCGTTGGTTGCTACCCCTTTTATGGCTACCCCTCTGTTGCCTGCCGGCCGGCATGCCGGGCCAGGCTGTACTGGCGCTGGACGAGTGCGGCGTCTCCTATATCGACCCGCAGGATGAACTGGGCAATACCCAGCCTTCGCAGGATACGCTGGTGTACACCGAATATTTCGCGGAAGATACGCTGTTGCGGGCCTATTACATTGACATCAACGCTTTTGGCGGCCAGCAGGTCGACCGCGCCCGGGTGTTTGCCCTTATGCCGGATGGCAGCCGCAAGCAGCTGGGCAGTATCGCCTTCGGCAATTGCATCGGCTGTGTCGACGGCTTTGCGCTGGTAGACAACGATTCCCTGCTGGTACAGGGCGTCGGCGATGCCAATACGATGAACCTGTGGCTGCAATCGCAGGGCCAGCCGCCTTATGCCCTGCCCGCCAACCTGCAGACCCTCAGCGGCGTGGGCCGCCTCAGCGGCCGCCTGCCATTTTGCGCCAAAGGGATGCAGGCGGAGTTCGTCGTGTTCAGCAACCCAACCAGCACCTCCACCGAGTTTTCCACCCACATCCACTGCCCGGAACCGCTGCGTTCCTGTGTCGTCAGCAAGGAAGTGCAGGTGGATTGCCAAAAGGACAGCATTTCCCTGCGGGCCGTACTGCCCCAGGAGTGCTTCTCCGGCGCCGTACAGGTAGCGTGGTCCAATTCCAATGGCTGGAGCATCGCCGAAACTGAGGCGCAACTGGCGCTGACGGGCAATGAGGGCATGTACTACCTGCGCGTGGAGGATGATTGCTGCTTGTACCTGGATTCCGTATTGGTGGAAAACCCCGATTTTGCCGAGGCCGGCGCCGATCAGATGATCTGCCAGGGCGCTGCCGCCAGCCTGCAGGGCAACGGAGGCGTCAGCCAGTTCTGGGAATACCCGGACGGACGCACCGCCGACGGCCCCTCGCTCAGCCTGCCCGATGTACAGGGCGCCGACTCCGGGGCCTATATCCTGCATGCATTCAATGAGGAAGGTTGTGAGGATACCGATACGCTGCAACTCACCGTCAATATCCCGCCTGAACCCGAGGTGCTTTTCACGGAAGTATGCCTGGGCGACACCCTGTTCCTCCGCCTCGGCAACGACAGCCTCTTCAGCCAGCTGAGCTGGACGGGGGCCGGAGGCAATGCCATACCCGGCGGCATCCTTTACGATTTTCAACAGGCCGACATAGGCGTTTATACCCTCAGTGCACAGGACTCCCTGGGGTGTGTTGTAACGGAAACTTTCGACGTCTTCGGCTTTTCGCCCGCCGGCATCGAATCGGCGATCGAAGAGAACTGTGACAGCACCCGCATCTACCTTTTTCCTGACACCTACCAGTACGTATGGGAAACAGGGCAGACAGGAAGCACGCTGGCCACTGCTGCCGGCGGCGATTTCCGGGTAAGCATCACCGATGAGCAGGGCTGCCTCGCCACCCACATGTACACCCTGCCCGCACCCGACGGGCCTGCGGTAGAGGTGGAAGTAGAACAGCCTCCCTGCCCTAACGACTATGGGGCTATCCGCTTTATACCTGCCGACCCGGATCAGCCGCTCATCTATTCGATCGACGGAGGAGAGACGTACGCCCTGTCGCCCAGCTTCCGAAAGCTGCTGCCGGGAGTGTATTCCCTTGTCGTCCAGGATGACCTGGGCTGCATCCGGGAGTTGAGCGCGGAGCTCCTTTCGCCCGATACCCTGGCGGTGGATCTGGATACCGATCACCTGGAGGTGCGCCCCAACACGCCGGTCAGCCTGTCCACCCAAGTGATCGGCAATGTGCAGCGCTACCAGTGGCTGCCCAGAGAGATCGACACCGAAGGGCCGGCCACCAACTTCCTGGCCCGCAATAATATGGATGTGCGCATCATCGTGGAAGACGAGCGCGGCTGTTATGCCTCTGACGGTTTTCAGCTGACCATCGTGCTGGGAGACATCTACGTGCCCAACGCCTTCTCCCCGGATGATAACGGCCGCAACGACCGCTTTACCTTTTACAGCGATAACGGTTCCGGCGAGATCATCGAACGGCTGCAGGTGTACGGCCGCTGGGGGGCGCTGATATACGAGGAGGAAGAGTTGTTCCTCAATGACGAATCTACCGGCTGGGACGGCCGTTTCGGCGACAGGCCGATGGAGGCCGGCGTGTACGCCTATCACGGCATCGTGCGCTTCGGCAATGGGGAAAAAAGAACATTCAAGGGCGATATAACGCTCGTGCGATAAAAGAAAAATTATGACGAGAACGCTACTTCTTGCCTTAATGACAGCTTCTGCGTTCACCCTGGCGGCACAATCCCTGGAGATGGGTGTCGAAACGGTGACGGGGGTGGCGCGCAGCAGTTACCGGGGCAGCCTGCCGGAGGTTCTGGGCTTCTCGGAGATAGAGATCACGGAGGGCATTGTAGATTCGGCCCTGGCCGATGCCGGCATCGATGCGCCCCGCTGGCTGAAGGAGCTCTTTCCCGGCATCCGGATCGAGATCACCGGAGACCTCAGCCGGAAGGTCAGCCGGAACGTGGTGGGCGCCCGCTTTTTCGCACGCTACAAATTCGTAGGGGGCAGTTTCACCATTTCCGACCCTCGCCTCACGGAAAAACCGGAGGCCAGGAAGCTGAAGAACCAGATCAAGTCCGTGCGCCTGTCGCTGGCGGGCAAGGCGGAAGAACTGGCGGAGCACCTGGCGCTGCTGGCCCTGGAAGACGCCGCCAAAACGGAGCCTTTTTTTTCAAAGCGCTACGACCTGGAAGGCTACATTCACCTGAAGCGGCTGTTGCTGCCGGATCGCGTGTTGCTGGAGTGGGGTAAAAACCGCAATGCTTTCCTCGATGTTGAGCTGACCCCCGGCATACAATTCACTGCCGACCCCTCGCCGGTGATCGACCTGGGCGGGGTGCTGCTGGTCAGCGAAAAGCTGGACAGCCTGATGGAGGGAGGCATCCTGCGGCCGGTGGAGAATACCACCGACCAGATCGCGGAGGCCATACAGAACGTCGTTTTCGGGAAGATCAGAGACCCGCGGACCGTTCCGGCCGTGGGCGGTTTTGCCCGGGCAGAGTTGCTGGCGAGCTTCGGCGGCGGGTTCTCTGCCGTTCTGGGAGGCAGCCTCAGTTTCAGCCGTTACACATTGATCAAGGGCGCCCGGCCGGTATCCTCGGCCTATGCCTTTGCCGGGCTGCGGTGGAGCGCCGGCGCCCGCAGGCGAAGATAGCGCTGCCAGCCAGCTATGGAAAACTGATCCTCTGACAGGCCGCATGATTTGTAAAAGAAGGGAAAACTTTATCTAAAAGAAGGGACTATGAAAGTAACCATTTACACCTTACTTCTGCTTGCCATCATTCAACTGCCGGCCCTGGGCCAGACAGTCGACGGCTACAAAAAGCCTTCCGGCGCCACATACCTGATCACGCTGGATGACGCCCGGCTGGACATCGGGTTGAATACCGTTTCCGTTTTTGCCCTGGACGACAAGGCGCCGCTGGCGGCCAACCCGCACTATCAGGCCATGTGGAACCTCATCAAGCTGGGGGCTTCCCTGGAATCGCTGCTACAGGGGATGGACGCCCCCCTGAACGACCTGAATATGGACAAGCAGTTTGGGCAGAACGGCTACAACAAGACCATTCTTTCCTTTTTTGTCCGTTATGGCTTCGGGGAATCCTCCGATGTGGAGATGCAACGGCAGCACTTCGAGCTGGCCATCAGCCCGGGATATTTCAAGCAGGGCCGGGGCGGCATGAACCTGCACCTCGACTACCGTTTCAACCTGGCCAATACGCGCTATGGCGCCGGCGCCAACAGCATTGCCCGCGCCCTTGACTACGAAATCTTCATCGGCGCCCGGGCCGGTTTCGACTGGAGTTTCCAGCGGTCGGAAGGGGAGGCCGGCTTTTTTGCCCATCTCAATGATGAGATCAAGCGCATTGCCGAAGAAAATGAATTTACCGTCGCCCAATTGCTCATGCTGGAGGGCCTGGCGGAAGACAGCAAGGTGCTGCTGCCCGAAGATGTAGGCGGGCGGGCCTTTCATGCCGGGCCTATCGGCGGCGCGCGCCTTTCACGCCGGCTGGCCGGCAACGCCCAGGTATTTCTGAGCGGCCAGTTCTTCTATGATATCATGGATCTGGTGAACACCACCAAGGACGTGGAGAACATGCGCAGCCAGCACCATGCTTCGTTCAGCCTCGGCATCAACCTGACGGTTGGCGGCGAGGGGCGTGGCGTGGTAAGTTTTTACTGATCTCTTACTCAATCCTTCCTGGGCTCCCGGCGGCGGCCCCGGTTTCCTCCCTTGCTTTCGCTACGGCGGCCTTTTCCCTTATTACGGCCCGAGCCGCCGCGGCCTCTGCTGCGCTTACCGGCGGATGCAGTAGGTTTGGCGTCGGCCAGCCCTTCCGGCAGGGGGAGGCGCTGCACCTTTCTTTCGATGAGTTCCTCGATCCGCCGGAAGCGGCCGCGGTCTTTCCGGTTGACGAAAGTGAAGGCCATGCCGGCGGCGTCGGCGCGGGCGGTCCTTCCGATGCGGTGTACGTAATCTTCCGCATCTCCCGGCACATCAAAATTGATAACGGCGTCGATGCCTTTAATATCGATACCCCGGGAGAGCACATCGGTAGCGACGATGATGGGCTTGGACCCGCTCTTGAAGGCCTGCAGTTGCGCTTCGCGCTCTTCCTGGCTGAGGTCGGAATGTATAGACCCTACGTCCATGCCCCGTTTATTCAGGCTGATGGCCAGCTCCCGCACTTTCTTTTTAGTGCCGGCGAAGATCAGGACGCGGTCCAGGCGCTTGTTGGCCTCCAGGATTTTTTCCGTCAGGGGTATCTTCCCGTGGTCTTCCACCTCGTAGGCCAGTTGGAGGATTTTCTCCGCCGGCTTGGAGATGGCGATATTAATCTCTACAGGCTGGCGCAGCAGTTGTTTGGCGAATTTCCGGATCTGGTCCGGCATAGTGGCCGAGAACATGAGCGTCTGCCGTTCCCGGGGCAGCTTGTTGACGATATCCATGATGGCGGGGGCGAAGCCCATATCCAGCATGCGGTCGGCCTCATCGAGGATGAGGTGGCGCACGGTATCCAGGTTGACGTAGCCAAGGTCGAGGTGCGAATTGAACCGCCCCGGCGTACACACGATGATGGAAGCGCCCTGTTTGAGGGCGCGCTTTTCCTGTTCCATGGCATGGCCGTCGCGGCCGCCATAGATGGCGATGGAACTCACGGGCGTGAAGTAGGAAAGCGCTTCCAGTTGCTGGTCGATCTGTACGGCCAGCTCACGGGTGGGCTCGATGATAATGGTATCGACGCCTTCTTCGTTCGGGTCTTTCGTGAGGCGGTTGAGGACGGGGAGCAGGAAAGCGGCTGTTTTCCCGGTGCCCGTTTGGGCGCAGGCCAGCACATCCCGCCCTTCCATGATGGGGGGGATGGCCTGAATCTGCACAGGCGTAGCGGTTTCAAAGCCCATCGCATCCAACCCTTCTATCAATTCCGGTTCAAAACCAAAGTCAGAGAATTTCAAAATCTTATTGCTTATTTTTTTGATCACTACTTTGGCGCAAATATCCGGAAAAAAACTTGGCAATCAATGGGTTGTTCTCCTTTGCATGAATAAAAAACCTGAATTAGTGCAAATTGGCCCCGAATTTCTTACTTCAGCAGCTTAAAAGTATGTGTCCAGCGGTTACTGAGAAAGCCGGGGATGCACCAGAGTATGCACAGCGGTTCTATGGCGCGGGCAGCTTCCGCCGCCCCCAGGTCTTCCACTTCCCAGCCAAACTGATCGAGTACTCCGGCCACTTCCTGCTTCGCAGCGCCATCATTACCACAAATGAACATGGAAGGTTTAACGCCTCCAAAATCGGGGTTAACCATCAGGTGGCTGCCCACGCTGCTGAATACCTTGACGAAGTGAGCTTCGGGATAGCCATTCTGCAGGCGTTCCATAAGGGAGTCGTCCAGGCTGGTAAAGAACTGCAGCACGCCATTGACGGGCGGAGCATCGGCAAGGGGGTTGGTGGTATCCATGATGGTTTTGCCCTTCAGGTTGGCGGCCCCGGCCTGCGCCAGCACTTTCTCCGCTGCCGCGCCCTTCACCGCCAGTACCAGGGCGTCTCCAAAGGCGGCGGCTTCGGCAACAGTTCCTACCAGGGCTTTTGCTCCGGCTTCGGCTTTCCAGCCTTCCAGTTTAGACGCATCGCGCGTCCCCAGCTTCACCTCATAGCCATGCCGGATAAATCCTGTGCCCAATGCACGGGCAACCGTGCCCGAACCGAGTATTCCTATTTTTTTGCTCATGATTTTATATTTTTGTATGTACAAATATTTATTGAAAAAAATTAATGTTCCAATGCGGTAGCGGCGTTGAAGATACGGGCGGTAAGTTCCCGGGCTTCCTCTTCCCCGATTATGGTTACGTATTTTTGATAGAGGGTTCTCCAGGCTTCCCTGATCTTTGCGTCGAGCGCGACGGAAGCCGGAGTGGGAAAGACGAGGGTGCTGCGGCCTTCGTTCACGCGCTTCGCCAGCCCCTTTTTCTCCAGTTTTTCCAACAGGCGGGTGATGGTGGAAGGCGTGAGCATCTGCAGCTCCGCCAGTTCGCCCGCGGTAGTTCCCGGGTACTTGTTAATACTCATTACCAGGAAGGCATAACTGGGCGGCAGGCCCGTGCCGGCAAAAGCCTCCTCCGCCATCCTGGCGACCGCTCTGGCCAGGGCGTTGGCGGAGTAATACAGGCAGCGGCAATAATCCTTCCGGTTTTCCATAACAAGAGCAAAGTAAAGCAATTTTATTTGTATGTGCAAGTGTATGGTGAAAAAATTATTTCTACAGGCCGGTTTGCGGGCCGGGATGGCCATCGTTTTTTTTGCGGCGCCAGAATGTTTGGGGAAACGCGGCCCATGGAGTATTTTACATCGCTTATTACCAAAGAAAAACCAGCAGCGCATGAGCTTAAAGAAAAACTTCAGCTTTACCTTCACGGCCCTGATCACCCTGTTTTTCCTGTGGGGGCTGCTCACATCCCTCAACGACATCCTGGTGCCGCACCTCAAGGCCGCCTTTTCCCTCAGGCACTGGCAGGCGCAGCTCATTCAGTTCTTCTTTTTCGGCGCCTATTTTCTGATGAGCATTCCGGCGGGTTACATCATCCGGCGCACCGGTTACAAGCGGGGCATCGTCATCGGGCTGGTGCTGATGGGGCTCGGCTGTTTTATCTTTTATCCGGCATCCATCGTCAAGGTGTACGGCGTTTTTCTGCTGGCGCTCTTCGTACTGGCCTCCGGTATTACCATTCTGCAGGTGGCCGCCAACCCCTATGTGGCCATCATCGGGCCGGAGGAGACGGCGGCCAGCCGCCTCAACCTGGCGCAGGGTTTCAACTCTCTGGGGCACACCATCGCGCCGCTCTTCGGCGCCTGGCTCATCCTGCAGAACACCGAAACGGTGGATGTTGCGACCGTGCAGGGCCCCTATGTATTCCTGGCCATTGCCCTGATCGCGATCGGTATCATCTTCAACTTCCTGAAGCTGCCCGTCATAGAATACGAAGAAGCAACCCGCGCCGGCTTCAGCTTGTGGAAGTATCCGCATCTGTACTTCGGCGCTATCGCCATCTTTTGCTATGTCGGGGCAGAAATCTCTATCGGCAGTTTCCTGGTGGAGTATTTCAAATCAGAGCCGGCCATTCGCCTGGACGTTAAGACGGCGGGCAGCTACGTAGCGTACTATTGGGGGGGCGCCATGGTGGGCCGTTTTGTGGGCGCCATTGCCCTGAGCAGCATGGAAAAGACCGGAAAAAAGGCGCTGGAGATGCTGGCCATACCGGCCCTTGCCTTTGCGGTAGTATTTGTAGTAGCTTATTTGCGGGGGCTGCCCAATACCATGGCCTTCGGCTTTCTGGCCATGATGTTGCTCAACTATTTTGCTTTTCTTTTCGGGAAGAACACGCCGCCGGCCATCCTGGCGCTTTTTGCAGGTTTCAACATTGCCTTATTGCTGGCGACGATGTTCAGCACGGGCAAGGTGGCGCTCTGGTCCATTCTGGGCATCGGGCTGTTCAATTCCATCATGTGGTCCAATATCTTCACACTGGCCATCGCCCGGCTGAAGCAGTACACCAGCATCGGTTCCTCTCTTCTGGTGATGATGATCGTGGGAGGGGCCATCATACCCTTAACTCAGGGCCTGGCAGCGGATGTGCCGGGCATCGGAGTGAAGTATTCCTTCATCGTGCCGCTGATCGCTTATGCTTACCTGCTGTTTTACGGCATGCGGGGCCACCGGCCGGCGGCTGAGGCCTGAACGCACATTTATGTGATGCGGATCATTTTACCATCATTGAAAAGGCTGTAGCTTTGTGGCATGAGATACATTAATTCACGCTGCCATGAACACTCGACAGATTTTTTTCACGGTGCTGCTCGTCGCTGCGGCCATCTATTTCGGGATGAAACTCCTGCCCGATCTCGAACAGCTGGCGGAGAACGGCGCGTCTTTGCTGGTCATTCTCATATTATTGCTGGGCCTGGGGTATATGGTGTACAGGGTGCTGGCGGAATAGCTATCGCATCACTTCCAGCAATTCGCTCAGTATCATGGCGGTAGCGCCCCAGACGACCTTGTCGAAGAGGTCGAAGTAAGGCACATTGCGCAGGGTGATGTTCGGGGCGAGTTGCAGGTCTGTTTTCCGGCGGGCGGCAGGGCTGGCCAGCAGGTCGAAAGGAACCTCCAGGATAGAACGGACTTCGCTGGGCTGAGGCCGGAAATCGGGTTTCCGGAGGGTATAACCCACGAAGGGCTTCACCAGGAAATTGCTCACCGGGATATACAGGTCGGTAAGCTGTCCGATCAGCCTGACCTCTTCCGGGTTCACGCCCACTTCTTCCTGCGCTTCGCGCAAGGCCGTACGGGCCAGGGCGCCGTCGCCTTCCTCGAATTTTCCACCCGGGAAGCCGATCTGCCCGCCATGGCGGTCGTCGGGATGGCTGGATGCCCGCTCGATCAGAACGATATGCCATCCGGAAGCTTCGGGGTAGAAGAGGGCGAGCACGCCGGCTTTCCGTGCGTGAGGCGGCGCGGGATCATAGCGTTGGCGTATCACATGCGCCATTTTGTACTGTGCTTCGATACCCGGCAGGGGGTTGCGCAGTTTTTCTTCCAGCGTGCGGATCAATGCATTGTTCATACCAGGAAAAAACAATTCCTGCTCTTGTCTTTTATTACCTGCCCGGGCTTGTCGGAAGCTTACACCGCCTCTTTATTGGAGAGTTGCAGGTACTTTTCCAGCGCCATAGTCATAGACGGCGCTTCCGGCGCGGGCGCTTTGATATTGATCGTGAGCCCTCTTTCCTCCACAGCTTTGCCGGTGCTGTTGCCAAAAACGGCGATCCGGGTTTCATTCTGTTTGAAATCGGGGAAGTTTTCGTAGAGAGACTCAATGCCGAGGGGGCTGAAAAACACCAGGACGTCGTAGGTTACATCGCTCAGGTCTGACAGGTCGCTGCTGACGGTCTTGTACATCATGGCGTCCTGCCACTGGAAGCCGTTTTCTTCCAGAAACTCCGATACTTCCCTGGCGCCCAGGTTGGAGCAAGGCAGAAGGAATTTTTCATTGGGCTTGTGTTTTTTCAGGGCAGGGGCCAGGTCCTGAATGGTACGTTTGCCATAGAACACTTTGCGCTTGCGGTAAATGATGAACTTCTGCAGATAGTTGGCGATGGCCTCCGACAGGCAGAAGTACTTCATGTCCTGCGACATTTTGACGCGCAATTCTTCGCAGATCCGGAAGAAGTGGTCAACAGCGTTCTTACTGGTAAAAATGATGGCGGTAAATTCATCAGGCCGGATGCGGGCCTTGCGGAATTCCCTGACGTCAACACCTTCTACGTGAATGAAGGGGCGCCAGTCGATCTGCAGGCCGTATTTTTTCTCCAGCTCGTAGTAGGGGGATCTTTCTGGTTTGGGCTGAGACACCAGAATGGTCTTTACTGGCTTATAAGCCTCTTGCTTCGCTTTACCGTGTACTGCCATTCAACAAGGATTTTGCTTATTGAACTCCCGCTCCACATGCGGCACGTCAGCTATATATCAGCTTGGCCAGCACGAGAACAGGCGCGATTTCGACAGTGCAAATATACAACAAAAAGTGAAACTTGTGAAAAAGCATAAACCGGTTAGCGATAAACAGGCCGCGCAGCGACCGAAAAAGGTAGATGGCCGTTATGCCTGCGTAGGCCCCGTAAACCACCAGTTCGGAATATTGGCCCGGAGCATAGGCGATCAGCAGGTTGGCAACGAGCAGGAAGAAACCCAGCATGATGCCGAAGATGATAATGGTAAAGTTATAAAGTTGCACTTCCTTTTTGATGGGAAAGACGATAGCGAGGAAGGCCAGCACCGCATGTTTGGCAAAAAAGAGCCCTACGGCCCCTCCCAGGCAGTAGAGCAGGCTTATCCAGTAGACGGGGGAGAGGTTCATCCCGTAAAACCGGCTAAGTAAAAAGGCAAACAGGCCGGCATTAAGCAGGAAGAAACCATAGAAAAAATAATAGGGCAGGCCTCCTCCGGCCTCCCGTTCGCGCTGGAGCTGGCTGAGCAGGTTGTCGTTGAGGAAGGCGCGGTAGGCCTTGAGAGCCTGGCTGCGGAAGAGGGTGATCAATATGGTCAACAACAATAGCAGGCTCAAATTCGTAATAAGGAGGGAACGCCGGTATGCGGTTTCCGGCTTGACGGCGGGCGCCGCTTCCCGGGGCGCCGGGCGGGGTTTCGCCGCCGGTTTCGGAGGGGAAGGCGTTTGAGCAGGCGCGATGAGGTCGAAAGGGTTGCCCGTTTCAGTAGCGGCCGCTGTGTCCTCTTCAGTTGCCGGGGGCAGGCGGAGGCTCAGTTCAAAGGGGTTGTCCCCTTCCTGCGCAACGGCAGAGAGAAGGGGCAGCAACATCAGGCCAGCGAAAATTATTCTGTTTTTGAGCATCTGCATACGCCGCAAAAATAATCAATCCCGGCTAAGTCTTATGCTTAAAATGCTTGTTAATAAGCTGTTAATGGTTTTTCGAAGCCAAATTATCCCGATAATTTAGGGGCCTATGAAAAACAGCACCATCTTGCGGGTAATGATCCTGGGCGCCATTGCCATCATCGGTATTATCGGGGTGCAGGCCTATTGGGTGGTCAGCACCTGGAATATCAACGAAGAAGAATTTGACAAGAAGATCAACCTGGCCTTGTACGAGGTGGCCTGCAGCCTGGCGGAACTGAACAACGGCGATCTGCCGGCCCGCAATATCGTCAACCGGCGCACTTCCAACTACTACGTCGTCAATATCGAAAGCGAGATCGACGCCGGCGCCCTGGAGTATTTCCTGCAGAAGGAATTCGAGCGGCTGGCCCTGTATGTGGATTTCGAATATGCCGTTTACGATTGTACGACCAATGAGATGGTCTATGGCAACTACTGCAGCTATTCTTCAGGCAAACACAAGGACCTCGAGCTGGGCAACCTGCCCAGGGACGATAAATTCACCTACTACTTCAGCGTGAAGTTCCCCACCCGCTCCAGTTATTTGTTCGGCAAGATGCAGTTGTCCATCTTCTTCTCGGCCATCCTGCTGGTGGTCATTCTTTTCTTTGCTTATTCCATGTTCGTCATACTGCGCCAGAAGCGGCTGTCGGAATTGCAGAAGGACTTTATCAACAACATGACCCACGAGTTCAAAACGCCCATCTCTACGATCAGGATATCGGCGGATGTCTTCCTGAACAGCGCCGCAGTTCAGGAAGACCAGCGCCTGCTCCGTTACGCCAATATCATCAGGGAGCAGAACGACCGGCTCAACAAACAGGTGGAAAAGGTACTGCAGCTGGCCAGGATCGAGCGGGGAAATTTCGAGATCAAGCGGGAGCTTATCGGCCTTCAGGAAGTACTGCAGAGCATTATCGACAGCACGGCGGCGAAAGCGGAAAAAGCGGGCGGTTCGCTGCGCAGCCGGATCGACGTCGGCGAGGCGGCCATCATGGCGGACCGCCTGCACCTGACCAACATCCTGCACAACCTGCTGGATAATGCCATCAAGTACTGCAGGGACGCTCCTCAGCTCAACCTTCGCGCCAGGATAAAGGACGGCCAGGCGCACATCACCATAGCGGACGCGGGCATCGGCATCCCTAAAGAGCATCTCGGCAAGGTATTCAACAAATTTTACCGGATCCCGACCGGCAACGTCCACAAGGTGAAGGGTTTCGGGCTCGGCCTGTACTACGTCAAAAGCATCTGTGACGCGCACGGCTGGCGCATCCGCCTGGAAAGCCGGGAGGGGAGGGGCACCTGTGTGCACCTGGTCATCCCTCAGGCCCGGCGCTTTGCCCCTAAGCCGTGGCGCAGCTTGTGGCAGGGCGCCCAGGCCCGCCTGCGGCGGCTCGCTACTCAGGCCTGGATAAAGTTTTAATGCAAAGGCCAGATATGAAAGCACACATCCTATATGTAGAAGATGACGAAAGCCTGAGCTTTGTCACCCGCGATAATCTGGAACTACAGGGATATCGCATCACGCATTGCACCGATGGGAAAGAAGCCCTGAGGCTGATCCACGAACAGGATTTCGACCTCTGCATACTCGATGTGATGCTGCCGGAAGTGGACGGCTTCACCGTAGCCCGGGAAATCCGCCAGTACGATACCGATATTCCCATACTCTTCCTGACGGCAAAGTCGCTGAAAGAAGACCGCCTCTATGGCCTCCGCCTGGGAGCGGATGATTACATCACCAAGCCCTTCAGCATTGAAGAGCTGATCCTGAAGGTAGAGGTCTTCCTGCGCCGCAGCCGGATCAGCGCGCCGCAGTCTCCCGGCAGGTTCCGGCTGGGCCGGTTCGAGTTAGACCACGACAACCTCACGCTCTATAACGGCGAGGAAGGCCTTCAGCTCACCCAGAAGGAGGCGGATCTGCTGAAGCTCTTTGCCGAAAACCTCAACCAGGTGCTCAAACGCTCCGACATTCTGAAACAAATCTGGGGCGACGACGATTATTTCCTGGGCCGCAGCCTTGATGTCTTCATCTCCCGCCTGCGCAAGTACCTGCGCGCCGATGCGTCGCTCACGGTGGAGAACATTCACGGGGTGGGATTCCGGCTGAGGAGCGACGGGCAGGGGGAGTGAATGTAAGTATAGATGACGCGGCTTAGAATGTTAAAAACAGAAGTAGCTTCTAAGCCGGCCA
>CAZAXA010000033.1:0-22988 GCA_964488965.1 uncultured Phaeodactylibacter sp.
ATTCTTCCTGGCGGTTGCCATGCTCAGCTACCCGGCAATTACAGTAATGGAAGATCAGGCCGTGGTGCGCACTATCCTGAAACAAAAGCAAATCCCTCTGAAGGAGGTTTCGGCTTTTACTGTTGTCCGCAAATTCAGGCAGGAGAATGCGCTTATTCTTGAAATGCGCAATGGAGAACGCCTGAAAATCATGGAGTGGCGCTGCCGCAACTACGGGGAACTGGAACAGGCGCTTACCGCGGGCATTAAAATGAACCCCGCCTTAAAAGCTGCGATGGCCGAGGAGCAGGCAAAGCATTTTCTTCTGTGGGCGGGCCTGCTCTTTGGCGTTTCGCTGTTGTTCCTGTTGTACATCCAGCTGAGGCTCGGCGCATTACCCCTGGAAGCCCGGAAGCTGGAACACCTGCGGGTGGTTTTGGCGGAGAAGCCCATTCTTTTGCAGGAAGAAGAAAATGGAGATACTGCCCCCGTTCGGCTGGTATTGAAGGCCAGGGAATATCCAGGCATCGAATTTCATCTCAAGGGCGCCGCCCTGTGGGCTGCCCGGGGCGTCCAACTCGAACCGGGCGACGGCCTGGCCTTGTTGGCCGACAAAAGGGACTATTATTATGCCATTATTAGAAAAGCGCACCCCTTCATACGCCTGAAAGCGATCGATATCTACGCCATCAACAGGGGAAATCAGGCCATTTTGGCGCTGGAAGATTACAATGCAGCGCTGAAGACCCATTTGGAGTATTTGAGCAAGCAGAGCCTGCTGGCTTTAGCGGCCGCCGGCTTGCTTTTTGGATGCATGGTTTGGAAGTAATGTGGCCTGACTCCCCTCAAAACGGCACACTCCGCGCCGTCCCACCAAGGGCGTTCGAAGCAGATAACATCCATTTAATTTATTCCGCGAAATGTGCTTTTTTATGTAGATTTCGCGAGAAATAAATTTTTATATTCTGCGAAATTAGCCTATCTTGACATAGATTTCGCAGATAATTTTTTCATATGCAGTTCACTCCCTTGGTCGGCAGGCTGGAAGAAAAGAAAACACTACAGAGCGCCCTGGCATCGCCCAAGGCGGAGATGGTTTCCATTATAGGCAGGAGGAGGGTTGGCAAGACGTTTTTGGTGAAATCGGTCTATTTAGACGAGATTGATTTCGAGATCACGGGCATTCAGCAGGCCACTCGCAAGGAGCAGTTGCGGAACTTCATGCTCCAGTTGTCCAAATACTCCGGAGACAGTTTCCCATTGATGGCGCCGAAAGACTGGCTGGAGGCCTTTTATTTGTTATCCAAATTCCTGGAACTCAAGAAAAAGCCGGGAAAGATGGTTGTATTCCTGGACGAACTGCCTTGGCTGGCCACCCATAGGTCCGGTTTTTTAAAAGGGCTGAGCTGGTTTTGGAACAGTTGGGCAGTCAACCAACCCATCGTGGTGGTGATTTGTGGTTCGGCGGCGTCGTGGATGATAAAAAATGTGGTGCACCACAAAGGCGGCCTTCACAACCGCATCACAAAGCGCCTTTACCTGAAGCCGTTCAGCCTCTCGGAAACGGAGCATTTTCTCAAGGCAAAAAATCTCAACTTCGGCCGTTACCAGATCCTCCACCTGTATATGGCGATGGGAGGCATACCACATTATCTGGACGAGATCGAAGCCGGTAAAAGCGCCGCTCAAAACATTGACGCCATCTGCTTTTCGGAGAATGGCCTGCTTTGGGATGAATTCCCCAAGCTATACGCTTCCCTGTTTGACAATTCGGAGGCGCACGTCAAGGTCGTTCGGGCGCTGGCGGGCCGGCACAAGGGCTTGACCCGCAAGGAAATCGTGCAAAGCAGCGGCCTGCCCGAAGGCGGGGGCGCCTCGGTGGTGATCGAGAAATTGCTGCATTCCGGTTTTATCTCAGTCTATCAACCCTTTGGCAAGAAAAAAAAGGACAGCCTATACCGCCTGACGGATGAGTTTTCTCTTTTTTTCTTGCGCTTTATGGAGAACAACCGGCAGGAAGGTCCCGGCGTTTGGCAGCAATGGAGCAAAACGCAGGCTTATGTCGTTTGGGCGAGTTATGCATTTGAAAACATCTGCCTCAAACATGTTCCACAAATCAAAAAGGCGCTCGGTATTTCCGGGGTCTATTCGACTGCCTCTTCTTTTCTGAGGAAGGGGACAGAGGAAGAGGCGGGTTTTCAGTTCGACCTGCTCATCGACCGCAACGACCACGTTATCAATATCTGCGAGATCAAGTTTTACGCGGCAGAATTCACCATAGACAAGGCGATGGCTATGGACTATCGCAATAAAATCGCCGCATTCAGAGAAACCACCCGCACCCGTAAGCAGGCCTTTTTGACGATGATCACGACCTTCGGCGTGAAAAAAAACCAGCATAGCCTCGGGCTGGTAGATGCAGAACTGACGATGGATGATTTGTTCGGGGAGTAGCCACACTGCCGGGGGCTTTCAGGAAAAAGCAGCCCAGTTCCGTCAGGGACACCTGTTTGTCTTCCAGATTAACTCATCCGGTGTGTCGGGTGAAAATGAAGTTAAAAGTGAATTACAAATGCCGCACCCGCTCCAGAAACGCCTGCTTCCGCCTCCGCGCCAGCGGCGCCTGCGAGCCGTCGCGCAGGGTAATGACGCCGTCATGGTTGTAGCTGCGCAGGAATTGCAAGTTGATCAGGTGCGACTTGTGCGGGGAAAAGAAGTCACAATGGCAGAGCAGCCGGCAGAATTCGCCGATGTTGTAGGAACTGAGCAATACGCCCTCTACCGTATAAACCTTGGTGAGCCGCTGCATCCCCTCACAACGGATGATCTCCTTGGCCTTGAGAAATTCCATGCCGCCGATGGTGGGGATGCCGAACAGGCCGGCGGCCTTTGGTTTCAGGCAGGGCAGTTGCCGCCATTCCGGGAAAGCGGAAGTATGGCCGGGCTCATTCGGATGCAGGGCCTCGGCGGATTGCGGATAGGCGCCCATTAAGGGGCAATGGCCGACCCATTGGCAATTGGGTGTATATCTGAACTGTTCTGATAATATCGTGGGAGGCGGGGACTGGGACATTTGACCGAATTTTAGGTGAACAAAACGGCTGCCGGCCCCTGCCTTGATATTGCTGCCAGGGCCGGCACATAAAAAATGCTGTTAATAAAGTTATCGGAAAGCGACAGGCTGTCGCCGGGGATATTTCTGAAAACTTCCGCTGCAAATCCGTCATAGCGGCACAAGCCGTCATGGGTTCCAAACCACATGAAGCCGGCGCCATCCTGTGCTATGCACCACACCCGGTTGTCCGGCAGCCCATCCCTATGGGAAAAACGGGAAGGGTTGGTGAATTTTGGTTGGGAAAACAGGCCGGTAACGCTTACCCAGGCGACAAGGAGGGCCATTATCAGCTTTTTGCTATATCCGATTAATGCCTTATCCCGCGGCAAGGAGAATCCGCCGCTATTGCCATTCCGAAATCGGGGTAAACAGTTAAGCATTGCCGAGTGTGTGAATGCCGGGCCAGGCAAGCGGGGCTTGGCTGGTTTTGATTTTTAGGATAAAAATATCTTAAATTTTCATATCCGGCAAGTTTATAAATATCCCCCGGATCGCGCCCGCCTTGAGGGGGCGGCTGCCGGGGGTCAGCGGCGAATCCCATCCAGTTGCAATAAAAAGCCGGCCTGCCTCCCTGTAATTAAAAACCAAGGCGGGTAAAAATAATTCAGGACAAATTTGTCCTTTTTATAAATTTAAGCTACATTTGTCTTAAATAAAGCGCCAATGTTCTCTAAAGCATGTGAATACGGCATCCGGGCGGCGATCTGCATCGCCGTGCAATCTGCCGGCGGCGGACGGATAAGCCTGCAGAATATTGCCCGTGAGATCGACGCTCCGGCGGCCTTTACCGCCAAGATACTGCGCACGCTCGCCCGCAACCGGATCGTCTGCTCGGTAAAGGGCCCCAACGGCGGATATGATATGAATGCAGAGCAGGCCGGACGGGCCACTTTGTCTCAACTGGTGGCGGCCATTGACGGCAAGAACGTTTACCTCAGCTGTGGCCTTGGCCTGAAAGAATGCGACGGAAGCCGCCCCTGCCCGATCCATCACAAGTTTGAACATATCCGGGAAGAACTCCGGGAAATGCTCGAGAACACAACGATATCAGAGCTGGCCGGCAAGCTGGAGGAAGGGGAGGCTTTTCTGAAACGGTAATGGAAATGATCAAACAATCAAGAATACAACGAATTATGGAAACTTTAGATGTGACGAAAATCGAACCGAGGCTGAAGCATCCTGCGATTTTCGATAAATTTGACGCCTTGCCCGAAGGCGAGGCTTTTGTGATCCACCACGACCACGACCCCAAGCCGCTTTACTATCAGATGATTGCCGAACGCGGACAAACTTTCGGGTGGGAATATCTCAAACAAGGGCCTGAGGTATGGGAAGTACGCATCAGCAAACTGCAGGCGGGTAAAAAGCCGCCTACCGTCGGCGAACTGGTGGCGGTCGACTACCGCAAGGCTGAAGTGTTCCGCAAATTCGGTATCGACTACTGTTGTGGCGGCAAGCGCTCAGTAGAGGATGCCTGCCGGAAAAAGGGCGTCGATGTGCATCTTGTTGAAGAGGAACTCGCCGCCGTGGAAGCCAAAGAAGGCGCGCGCCGTCAGGATTACAACAATTGGGAGCTTGATTTTCTGGCGGATTATATTGTCAATACGCACCACCGCTATGTGAACGAATCACTGCCTATGTTGTACGAATTGACCAGGAAGGTGGCCCGGGTGCACGGAGGCTCGCATCCCGAGGTGGTGGAAATTGCCGGGCATTTCGATGCCGTGGCTCAGGAATTGCAGATGCATATGTACAAGGAAGAACACATCCTCTTTCCGTATGTCAAACAGTTGGTTGCTGCCCGGCTCGACGGCGATCAAATCAGCAGGCCTCCTTTCGGAACCATAGCCAACCCCATCCGCATGATGGAGGCCGAACACGAATCCGCCGGGGGGAGCATGGAGGAGATTCGCCGCTTGAGCGATTCCTATACGCCGCCGGCAGACGCCTGCATGTCTTACCGGGTATTGTTCGCCAAGCTCGATGAATTTGAACAGGACCTGCATCAGCACATCCACCTGGAAAACAATATCCTGTTTCCCAAAGCGGTGGATATGGAGGCCAACTTGCTGAGTTGATCCACCTGCCGGCCGCGGGCGCCGTAAAAAATACCGCAATGAAAATCGACAGCCAAACTAAGATATCCGCTATCATCAAACACAACAGCGACGCTATAGAAGCCATCGCCTCCATCAACCCGCACTTCAACAAACTGCGCAACCCGATACTGCGCAGGGTGCTGGCGCCGAGGGTGGCGGTGGAGGACGCCGCCCGCATCGGCGGTTGTTCGGAGCAGGACATACTGGACAAACTGCGCGCCATCGGCTTCGAGGCCGGCGAAGTGGCGCCGTCGCAGAGCGGCGGGGAATCGCCGCCGGGTTATCATAGCCAGGTAATGGCCGCCGTGCAGGCCGGGAGGGTGCGTACGCTCGACGTGCGGCCCATCCTGGAAGGCGGCGCCGACCCTTTCCAGACGATCATGAACGAGCTGAAAAGCGTTCCGGACGGGCAGGCCCTGGAGGTCGTCAACTCCTTCGAGCCTGCTCCCTTGATCAAAATCCTGCGCCAGAAAGGCTATGGCAGTTTTACCGAGGAAAAGGGCGGCGCGGTGCACACCTATTTTCTGAAAACAGGCCCCGCCCAGGAGAAAAAGGGCGGCCGGGAATGGCTTTTCCGCGTTTCGCCGGAGGCTTTGAACGATCAAAAAGCCGCCTTTGGGCATCGCTGCCGCGAGGTGGACGTGCGCGATCTGGAGATGCCGCTGCCCATGGTCATTATTCTCAATGAACTTGGGAATTTGTCGGAAGGCGGCGCGCTGTTCGTCCACCATAAGAAAACGCCGCAATACCTCTTGCCCGAGCTGGAGGAGCGCGGATATAAAGCCTGGATCGCCGAGTTGGGGGAAGGGAATGTAAAAATGTTAATTCACCGGTAGTATGGCGCAGATAGCAAGCCAGAACGCTCCTTCCCCCTCTGTTGTCATCCCGCACTTCATTTTCGGAGGATTTACCTGGCTGGCCGCCGCCGCCCTGATCGCCTTATTCCCCGAAGCCTTCATCGGGCATTACTTCAACCCGAAGCTGCTGGCCCTGACGCATCTGCTGGCCCTGGGCTGGATCACCATGGCCATCTTCGGGGCCCTGTACCAGCTCATTCCCGTGGTCATGGAAGTGAAGCTGTACAGCGAGCGCCTGGCCGGCGCCGCTTTTATCCTGCTGGGGCTGGGCGCCGTTTTGCTGGCCGCCGCGTTCTGGCGCTTTCAGCTGGATTGGCTGATGCACCTTGCCGCCGGGCTGGTCGTGGCGGCCGTGGTTTCCTTCGCCGTCAACGTGATGGCCACCGCCCGGCGCTCCGCTAAAAGGACGATCGAGCGGGATTTTATTCTCACGGCGGCGCTGTGGCTGTTGTTTACGGTGGCTGCGGGCGTCCTGCTGGCCTTCAACCTCGTCCACGCTTTTCTGCGCACGCCCCACCTCGAATTGCTGAAGCTGCACGCGCACGCCGGCATCGTGGGTTGGTTCCTGCAGTTGATCATGGGGGTAGGCAGCCGCCTGCTGCCCATGTTCATGGTCTCGCACAGGCTCGACAGCCGCAAATTGTACTGGGCCTACTACGCGGTCAATGGCGGGCTGCTGGCCGGCATCCTGGGGCTCGGGCTGCCGTGGAGCCCGGGCGTGCCTGCCGGCGTAGCGGCCGTCGGCGCCGGCGTCCTGCTCTTTTTATCATTCCTCTGGGAAGCCTACCGGAAGCGCGTCAAAAAGCAGCTCGACATCGGCATGCGACATTCGGCCCTGGCCTTCATTCTTCTCCTGTTACCTCTGGCGCTGATCGTTCCGCTCTCCCTCCCGGCTGGCCGGCCCGATAACATCACGGCCCCCCTGGCCGTCGCATACGGCGCCGCGCTGCTCCTGGGCTTCATCACCTCCCTCATCATGGGACAAACCTATAAGACGCTGCTGTTCATCGTATGGCTGAAAGCCTACCGGGGCCGCATAGGCATGGGGAAAACACCTCTGCCCAAAGACCTCTACGCCGAACGGGCGGCTAACGTTCAGTTATGGCTCTTCGCCGCCGGGTTTTCGGTGCTGATGGGCGGCACCCTGCTGCAACAGCCTGTAGCGATCAGCGCCGCCGGGTTGCTGCTGTTTCTATCCACGCTCTTTTATAACTTCAACCTGCTGAAGATCGTGCGGCACAAACCTTCAATTCCGTAGCGTTATGAATCCCGGAAAAGAACAGATTATCGATTTGCTGAAAAATGTGATCGACCCCGAACTGGCCGTCAATATCATCGACCTGGGGCTGGTGTACGACATCCGCGTGGATGAGCAGGCCAGGCGGCTAGCCGTCGACATGACGCTGACCTCCCCCGGCTGCCCCCTCGGCGATGTGATCATGGAAGAAGCTTATCACCTGCTGGCCAGTAACTTTCCCGCCTATGAAGTGGGCCTCAATCTCGTCTGGGAACCCGCCTGGTCGCTGGATCGCCTGACGCCGGAGGGGCGTGAAGCGCTGGGGAGATAGGCGGCTGTGATGCGCCGTTACTGAGGATTTGTGTTACTCGTTTAATTAAGATAAAAAAGTCTTATTTTCTTTTGTTTCTCATATCGCCTCAGTAAATTGCGCGTCGAAAATAGAGGGGACGCGCCGGAACGACGATAATTTCCTCAACCGAAATACCGATCGCTATGGAAAAGAACGTTCAGGACTACTACGCTTTTAAGCGCGGTGAAATCAAAATTCCGGAGCATCTGGCCGTACGCCGGGAACTCACCGGCCCCCTGTTCCAGAACAAGTTTCTGGAGCGGTTGACCCGGACGGGAATCTATACGCCGATCATCCTCCATCTTTCGATCGGCGCCGGCGTATTCTGGTATGGAACGGTCAAACTGGGCATCCCGCTGCACCATGCTCTGATCGCCCTCGTGAGCGGCTTCGTGTTCTGGACCTTTGCCGAGTACTGCGTTCATCGCTTCCTGTACCATACGGAAACAAGCTCCAGGGCCCTGTTCAGGATTCAGTACAATGCACACGGCATTCACCACCAATATCCGATCGACCCTACGCGCCTGGCTATGCCGCCGGTTCCGGGCCTCCTGCTCGCCGGCATGTTCTTTTTGCTTTTCTGGCTCATCGGCGGCCACTACGCCTTTGTTTTCTATCCGGGCTTCATTCTGGGGTACCTCGTGTACATATCCTTTCACTATGCGCAACACCGGATTAAGTCTCCGATCTACCCGCCTTTCAAAGCATTGTGGAAACATCATCAGATGCACCATTACGTCGATCCCTACAGCGCCTATGGCGTCTCTACCCGCTTGTGGGACTTTGTCTTCGGAACCATGCCCAAAGAGAAGAAACCCCGGCGGAGGTAGCGACGACCCGGCGGCTCCGATATATACTGCCGCCCTCCCTCCCGGTAACAGCCTTGTTACTCTGCCTGTAAAATCTGTATTCTGTTTCCAGGCCGGCGGCCGATATGGCCGGCATCTTTTCCGCATGCTAATTTATAAACATTCTAAACAGCCGGCATAGTCATTTAAACGCCGCATTCCACTGAGTTTTTTAGCGTTCATTTCACTAACTTTATCTGAAAACAACAGATTATGCTGCGTTTGCTCAGGACCCTTAACGCTACGGCTTTTGTCAAAGCGCTTATCGCAGCTCTTGTCACGGTGATCCTGGTTTTTGCTGGCTCCCGCAATCTTCAAAATTTCGATGCGGCTCTGATCGCCTATCTGATGGGCACTGTCTTCGCCGTGTTCGGCGTTGCCTACCGCTATTCGGTGTGGTTGCAGCGCCCCCCCACCCGCCTGTATTGGCGCCGCAGCATGCAATTTCTGTTCAGCAAGTACTTTATCTCCTACTTTTTTCGCCTACTGCGCCTGTTTTTCCGCAATATCCTCTCTCAGCGCTTTATCGCCTTCAGGAGCCGCCGCCGCTGGCTCGGCCATTTTATGTTAGCAACGGGCTGTATGCTGGCCTTTGCCATTACTATTCCGCTTACCTTCGGCTGGATACATTTTGAACTCCACCCCGGAGACGACACCACCTACTACGCCAAGCTGTTCGGGTTTGAAGCCGGCAGTTTTGCCCTGGGCAGCCCGTTGGCATTCATTGTCTTTCACGGTTTGGTATGGTGCTCGGCGCTGGTAATTATAGGGGCGGCCGTTATGATGCGCCGACGGCTAACCCACGGCGGCCTGATCAGCACACAGACCTTTGAAGGGGATTGGCTCCCTCTGGTACTGCTCATCGCCATTTCAATTACCGGCCTCGGCATTTCCTACGACTATACCTTTTTGCAGGGCAAAACGTATCAGTTCATGGCGGTCACCCATGCCATTACGGTTATCCTGTTCCTGGTTTGGCTGCCTTTCGGCAAATTTTTCCATATCTTTCAGCGCCTGGCGCAGTTAGGGGCCAATCTCTACAAAATAGAAGGCCAAAAAGAGGGAATGGCTAAATGCCCGCACACCCAGAAGGAATTTGCTACCAAATTGCACGTGGAAGACCTCGAAAAGGTTACGCGACAGCTGGGGTTTGACTTCACGCTGGAAGGCGGCGGCAGCCACTTGGACCTCAGCCCGGAAGGCAAGCGCTCGGCGCTCGCGAAAGCCCATTTTAAAGCCCGTCAGGAAGCAGGAAGCTTTTTTGGGTGAAATCCAATAGAACCAAGTATTGCATTCTTTTTAAAACGCTAAGTTTTACCATGGCGAAACTCCCCGTATCATCAGATAAGCTTATCGAGCAATTCGGCCCACACAAAAACTATCCCCCGAGAGAGGGGTTTCCCGGCGCACACGAACCTGACAAACTGGTAAAAACCCACTGTTGTTTTTGCGGTATGCAGTGCGGCGTTCAGCTTAAGGTAAAAGACAACAAAGTAGCCGGGTTTGAACCATGGATGGAGTTCCCCTTCAACGAAGGGCGCCTCTGCCCCAAAGGCGTACAGCGATACCTGCAGAACAACCACCCCGACCGGCTGCTCAACCCCCTGGAAAGAGTTGAGGGCAAAGGCTTCCGGAATACTTCCTGGGAACACGCCATGGAGCGCACCGTAAGCGAAATAAAACGCATCCAGGGCAAGTACGGCAAAGATGCTTTCGCCATGCTTTCCGGCGTATCCCTCACCAACGAAAAGAGTTACCTGGTGGGCAAGTTTGCACGGGTAGCTTTAAAAACGGCTAACCTGGATTACAACGGGCGCCTGTGCATGGTCAGCGCGGGCGGAGGCAATAAGAAAGCCTTCGGTATGGACCGCAGTTCCAACAGCTGGGCCGACCTGAAAAAAGCAGAGGTCATTATCGTGGCCGGCGCCAATATCAGTGAGGCCTTCCCTACCCTTACTCATTATATCTGGGAAGCGCGCGACCACGGCGCCAAGCTCATCGTGGTTGACCCGCGGGCCATTCCCCTGGCGCGGACGGCTGACCTGCACCTGCCGGTCAGGCCGGGCGGAGATTCGGCGCTTTTCGGCGCCATGCTTAAAATATTGGCGGATAACGACTGGCTCGACCACGATTTTATCAACAACCACACCAGCGGTTTTGAAGAAACCATCGAAGCGGTAAAAGACTACGGCCTGGAATGGGCGGAGAAAACAACGGGAGTGCCCGCCGAAAAGATCATGCAGGCCGCTACCTTGTGGGGCAAGGCCGAAACCAGCTTCCTGCTGCACGCCCGCGGCATTGAGCACCACTCCAAGGGAGTAGAGAACGTATTGAGCTGCATCAACCTGGTGCTGGCCACCGGCCGCATCGGAAAACCCTATTGCGGCTACGGCACGATTACCGGACAGGGGAATGGGCAGGGCGGCCGCGAACACGGCCACAAATGCGATCAATTGCCCGGCAACCGGGACATTACCGACCCCGAGCACCGCAAGTTCATTGCCGATGTATGGGGCATCGATGAGCGTGAAATACCCGGAAAGGGGCTCACCGCCTACGAACAGATCGAGGCCATCCACCGGGGCGAGATCAAAGGGCTGATCTCTATATGCTTTAATCCGGTTGTTTCGCTGCCCAACAACAACTTTGTTCGCGAAGCCCTGGAAAAACTGGAGTATTACGTATGCATCGACTTCTTCCTGAGCGAGACCGCCCGGCATGCCGACATCGTGATGGCGGGTTCCCTGCACGAAGAGGAAGAGGGCACCGTGACCACCGCCGAGGCAAGAGTGGTGAAGATCAACCAGGCGGTAACCCCGCCCGGCAACGCCCGCAAAGACACCGACATCCTGATTGAAATCGCCCGTCGCCTGGGGGCCGGCGAATATTTCAACTACCGGAAAAGCGAAGACATCTTCAACGAACTGCGGGTAGCTTCCAAAGGCAGCAAAGCCGACTACTACGGCATCACCTACGAGAAAATAGAGAAAAATATGGGGGTGTTCTGGCCCTGCCCCAGCCTCGGCCACCCCGGCACGCCCCGCCTTTGGGAAGACCGCAAGTTCAAAACAACAGACGGCAAGGCGCACTTCAACCCGGTTCCTTACCGCGAGCCTTCGGAAGTAACGGACCAGGAGTTCCCCGTGGTGCTGACTACCGGAAGAGTGGTGTCCCAATACCTGAGCGGAACCCAAACCCGGCGCATCGGCAAGCTGGTGGAGCAGTACCCGGAGCCGCTGCTCGAAATCCACCCCAAACTCGCTTTCCAATACGGCATTCAGGGCGGAGACCTGGTGACCGTGACTACCCGGCGGGGCGAGGGGCAGTTTCCGGCTCAACTGGTGGAGACCATCCGCGAAGACACCGTGTTTATCCCCTACCACTGGGGCGGCAGGCAGTCGGCCAACCAATTGACGACCGGCGCCCTGGACCCCGTCTCCAAGATACCGGAGTTTAAAGTTTGTGCCTGTCGGCTGACGCCTACCGGGCGAAAGGCGCCGGCGAGTTTGACGGAAAAAGCGTTTCAAAGCTACCAGGATTAAGCTTATCCGAAAAAAAGTATATTTTTGGATGGCGGCTCGGGAATGGGAAATACCACATTGCAGGCGGCCCTCTGCATGATAAAACAAAACCATGCAAACCCGTTACGACGAACAGATGGAGTTTTTCGTAGACATGCAGCGCTGCATCGGCTGCCATGCCTGCGAAATGGCTTGCGCCGAATGCGAAACCAATGGGCATGAAAGCATGATCCATATTCACTACGTAGAAAGGGCGGTATCCGTGCAAACTACCGTACAGGTGTGCATGCATTGCGAGGAGCCGGCCTGCGCCGCCGTTTGCCCGGCCGACGCCATCTCCGTCGACGACTTCGGCGTGGTGCACACCGCCGAGACCAGCCGTTGCATCGGCTGCTCAAACTGCGTGATGGCCTGCCCCTTCGGCGTACCGAAAAAGATGGAGCAAGCGGAGCTGATGATGAAATGCAATTTGTGTTACGACCGCACCAGCGCCGGCAAAAAACCCATGTGCGCTACCGTCTGCCCAAGCCAGGCGCTCTTTTACGGCGCCCGGGAGGAAATTGAAAAAATGCGCCCCAACAGCACACCCGTCAACAAGTTTCTTTTCGGCAATGAGGAGGTGAACACCAAAGTCAACATAATGATGCCTAAAGGCAGCACCGAATTGCGAGTCGATTAACAAGCGTGTATCATGAGCACGGAAAACAACAAGAAAATACCTAAGTGGAAAGCCGACTTTCCCATCCATAAAACGGAAGCGGCGCATGTGTCCCGGCGCGAATTCGCCAAGTTCCTGGGCTTGCTGTCCGGAGCATTGGCTGTCGGCAACGGCGCTATTGTTATCAAGGCCCTGGCATTCCCTGAAAAAGAGCTGGAAGGCGAACACTTCGTTTGCAAGGCCGGCGAAGTGCCCGTCGGAGAAATGCTTCAGTTCGATATTGAAGGCCGTAAATTGGTTCCCTACATTTTGATCCATCTTTCGAAAAAAGAATGGCGGGCATACGGGCAAAAGTGCACCCACCTGGCCTGCGCCGTACGCTACCGGCACGATCTGGGCAAGATCGAATGCCCCTGCCACAAAGGGTACTTCGATCCCAACAACGGCAACGTGCTCGCCGGGCCGCCTCCCCGCCCCCTTCCTCAGTTGGAGGTAATCAATCGCGATGGGAAATTATATGTCAGAACGATGAAAGAACAAAATCCGGATACATAAAAATGGCAGACTTTCGAGAATCTCAGAACAAAGCGCATCCCAATAAAACCAATACCCTGATGACGGGTATCATCTTATTGCTCATCCTGTTCGTGAGCATTCAAATATGGTTTTTGTTTGGAGCGCTTAACAACGCTTTGCAGGACTACTTCAACTTCGCCCTGACCACTTTTATAGGTTCGGCTGTTTTAGCCCTGGCTTCCGGCTGGATTTTACGCTACCTGCCCGACCCTATTCGGAAAGGCAAAAAGGACTGAATCATTTATCCCCGCTTTTTCCCGGAAAGGTTGATATGCAGCAGCAAACCTGTGAAGGCGAGCGCCGGCAGCCCGGCAGCAATCTTTTGGTGAAATGTAATTTAAATGCCTATAATAAGATAAAATACTCTTAAATATTTTATTTTTACAACAAAAAGCATCGCAGCTTTTTCGGATGCTGATATTTTTTTAATGGCAAACGATATGGCAATGGAAAAAATTGACAAAAGACAGAAAAACGGCAGGGCCAGCAAAAGCATCGACTATTTCATGAACACCCGCAATTGGTGGGGGCCTTTAACTTTCATACTGATCATCAGTTTGGCCGGGGTCGGCATGATCGGTTATCAGACCTATTTTGACGCGCCGCCCGAGGCCGCATTTGCCGCAGCTTCCGGTGAAGTTGTCATGGAAAAAGAGGCTATCACCCGCGGCCAGAAGGTATTTCACAAGTACGCCCTGATGGAGTATGGCAGCTTCTTCGGCGACGGCGCCCAGCGCGGGCCGGATTTCACTGCCGAAGCGCTCAACCTGACGGCTCGTTATATGACCGAGTTTGCCGCCAGGGATTTCCAGGCCCGAAACGGCCGTGAACCTTCTCCGGACGAGGCCAAAGTCCTGCAGGAGGGTACAAAAAACGACCTGAAAACCAACCGATACGATGAGGCGGAGCAGAAAATTTACCTGACCGATGGGCAGGCCTACGCCCTGGAGCAGGTAAAGGCTTATTACACCGCTTTGTTCATCGATAACAACACGGAAAAGTCCTTCCCCCCTCCGGGTTATATCAGCAGCCGGCAGGAGGTGGAAGACCTGGCGTCCTTTTTCTTCTGGGGCGCCTGGGTATGCGCCGTAGAGCGCCCGGGTTCGGGTTTTAGCTATACCCACAACTGGCCGTATGACCCGGAAGCCGGCAATACGCCCACCTCTCCGGTCATTTTGTGGAGCGTATTGGGCATGCTGGGCTTCGTGCTGGGCTGCGGCATCGTGCTCTACTTCATCGGGCAGTACAACCAATTGCCCAACAAGTTTTTCGCGCCGCCCAAAAAAGACCTGCTCACTATTGAAAAGGTGCGGGACTTCAGGCCCACGCCGAGCCAGCGCGCCACGTACAAATTTTTTGCGGTTGCGGCCATATTGTTTCTGGTGCAGGTCGGCAGCGGCATCGTCACCATCAATGATTTCATCGATTTCCTGGGCTATTTCGGCATTCCCCTGGCCGGCGAGATACCGGTGACGTTGTCGCGCACCTGGCACATCATGCTGTCGCTGTACTGGATTTCCACCTGCTGGATCGCCTCGTCCATTTTTATCCTGCCCATACTTTCCAAAAAGGAGATTCCCGGGCAGTTACCGCTGGTCAATGCCCTTTTCTGGATGTTGGTGGTATTGGTAGGCGGTTCGCTGACGGGCATGGCGCTGGGCCCCCTCGGGCTGCTGGGCGACTGGTGGTATGCACTGGGGCACCAGGGCTGGGAATACGTCGACTTCGGGCGTCTGTTCCAGGGCCTGCTGATGGTGATCTTCGTATTGTGGGCCGTAGTGGTATACCGCGGGCTTCGGCCAGCTTTCGCCAAAAAAGAAACCTGGAGCCTGCCCAAATGGATCCTGTATTCTGTGATCGGCATTCCGCTGCTGTTCATCAGCGGTTTCGTGGCGACGCCGGAGACCAATTTCGTCATCGCCGACTTCTGGCGCTGGATGGTCATCCACATGTGGGTGGAAGCCTTTTTCGAGGTGTTCATCACCGTCATCGTCAGCTACCTGCTGGTGCTCATGGGGCTGGTGAGCCGGCAGGCGGCGGTCCGGGTGGTGTATTTTGCCACCATCCTGTTCCTGGGCACCGGGCTGCTGGGTATTTCGCACAACTTCTACTGGAACGCCAAACCGGTGGCCACCATGGCCCTGGGCAGCGTATTCTCCACCCTGCAGTTCATCCCGCTGATCCTGCTCACGGTGGAAGCCTGGCGCTTCAAGAACATGCCCCGCATCGCGGTAGGCGATGTGGAACACAAAGACCTGGGGCGCAACTTCGCCTTCCCGGAAGTATTTCTCTTCCTGGTAGCGGTCAACTTCTGGAACTTCTTCGGCGCCGGCGTCATGGGTATCATCGTCAACCTGCCCATTATGAACTACTTCGAGCACGGCACTTACCTGACCATCAACCACGCCCACGCCGCGCTGATGGGCGTTTACGGCAATATTTCCCTGGCCGCCATGCTGTTCGCCTCCAAGATGGTGCTGCGCCAGGAACGCTGGAACCCGAAGCTCATCCGCACCGTATTCTGGTCGATCAACGCCGGGCTGATGCTCATGGTTGTCCTCGACCTGTTCCCGGCCGGCGCCATTCAGTTTAAGGCGGTGCTGGATCACGGCCTGTGGTACGGCCGCTCTGCGGAGTTCATCCACGGCAGCGCCTTTGAGGCCCTGACCTGGATGCGCGGCATCGGCGCCACCCTGTTCTTCTTCGGCGGCGTAATACCCCTGGCCTGGTTCATGGCTACGCGCTGGAACGCGCTGAAAAAAGCCCGCAGCGGCGGAACGGTGGACGAGCTCGACACGACTGATGCCAGCGCGATGGATGGCCAGGAGAAACTCACGCCGGAGGTGGTGAAATGATCTGAAACCGGGGCCCGTTTCCGCTTCGCCCGGCGAGATGGATTGCGGGTTATGTTTGGAAAAAAGGGGCCAGAGAATGTTTATATTCAGCGGCAATAGGTTTTACCGGCGCTTCGTAAAAGTAATTATTGTGCGCGTGTATGCGCCCCCTCCGGTTAAAGGATATGCCCTTCTCTTGGCCCGCTATTTGGATGTATTCCAAATAAAATAAAAAAGATAAAATAGTCTTAATAATGAAATTATTCCTTTATTTTTATTGGGATAGTTGGATGGGAAGAGGAGAAGGGTTGGAATAGAAAAATGCTTTCTGAGTCATGAAAAAAGCAATTTTAATTCTGTCGGCTTTGGGCTTATTCCCTGCCTTCAACATGCAGGGGCAGGCGGCTGCCGAGCTGTTCGCCCTGAAATGCGGCATTTGCCACACCATCGGAAAAGGCAAACTGATCGGCCCCGACCTTGCCGGCGTGCAGGACAGGCGGCCGGAGGAGTGGCTGATCAACTTCATCCGGTCCTCCCAAACCGTGATAAAGAATGGCGACCCGGAAGCGGCGGCGCTTTTCGAGGAATACAATCGTACGGTTATGCCGGACCCGATGCTTTCCGATGCCGAGATACGGACTGTTCTCGGCCACATTGCCGGGTACTCGGGCGGCGAGGGCAATGCGACGGCTTACGAGTCGGTACTGGCGGACGCCGGCCGGGAAGAGATAGAACTCGGGCGTCGTTATTTTGAAGGGCGGCTCAGGCTTGCCAACCGGGGGCCGTCGTGCATCACCTGCCACAACGGCTTGTCCGGCACATTTTTCAGCGAGAAGAGCTACGCTAAAAATCTGGGCGCCTCTTTTTCCACGCTGGGCGAGCAGGGCGTCAGAGGTATCCTTGAAAACCCTCCTTTTCCGGTTATGGCCGAGGCGTACCAAGGCCAGCCTTTGCAACCGGAAGAGGTTCGTTCCCTGATGGCGTTTCTCCGGAGCGTCGATCCGGAAAGCGCTGCCCGCGCTGCCAAAGCGCCGGGGTCGGGCTTTCTGCTTTACGGCCTTTTGGGCGCCGTATCGCTGATCCTTCTCCTTTCGGGGTTTTGGTATGAGCGCAAGGGCAGAAGCGTCAACGACAATATTTACAGGCGTCAAATAAAATCCCTTAACTAACTTAACTAAGTTGAAAGAAAATACGGCGTTATGAGTTGGATACAAGACATCATCTCTCCACAAACCAGAAAATGGGAAGAATTCTACCGCAACCGCTTTCAACACGACCGCATCGTGCGCAGTACGCATGGTGTGAACTGTACCGGCGGATGCTCCTGGCAAATACATGTCAAGGACGGCATCGTGGTTTGGGAAACGCAGCAGCTCGATTACCCGCTCCTGGAAAGCGCGTTGCCGCCCTACGAACCCCGGGGCTGCCAGCGCGGCATTTCCTATTCCTGGTATCTGTACAGCCCTTTGCGCATCAAATATCCACTGATCCGGGGCGCGTTGATCGAGGCCTTTCATGCGGAGAAGGCGAAAGCCGGCGGCGACCCGCTGAAGGCATGGGAAAACCTGCAGAACAATGAAGCCGCGCGCGGCAAGTACCAGCAGGCCAGGGGCAAGGGCGGTTTTCGCCGGGCGAGTTGGGACACCGTCCTGGAGATCATGGCCGTGGCCAACTTGTACACCGCTAAAAAATACGGCCCCGACCGGGTTATCGGCTTCTCGCCCATCCCGGCCATGTCGATGATGAGTTACGCCGCCGGCGGCCGTTTTCTGCAGCTGTTCGGAGGCGTCAACCTGAGTTTTTACGACTGGTACTGCGACCTGCCCACCGCATTCCCGGAAATATGGGGAGAGCAGACCGACGTATGCGAAAGCGCCGACTGGTACAACGCCAAGATGATCGCCGACATGGGCGCCTGCCTCAACATGACGCGCACACCCGATTGCCACTTCTTCGCCGAGTCGCGCCATAACGGAACCAAAACCGTTGTTTTCGCCCCTGACTTCAGCCAGGTCTGCAAATACGCCGATCAGTGGGTACCCTTACATGCCGGCAGCGACGGCGCCTTTTGGATGGCCGTCACCCATGTCATTCTGAAGGAATGGCACCATGAAAAACAAACGCCTTCCTTCCTGCAATACGTCAAACAATATACGGACAGCCCCTATCTCGTCAAACTGGAAAAAGAGGGCGAGGCCTGGAAACCCGGACGCCTGCTGCGGGCCAATGAACTGGGCCAGTTTAAGGATATCGAGAACGGAGACTGGAAGTTTGTCAATATAGATGAGGACAGCGGCGATTTTGTCGTGCCCAAAGGCAGCAGCGGCTACCGCTGGGACAAAAACGGCGGCAGGTGGAATATGAAACTGGAAGACGGCGAAACGGATCAACCCTTTAATCCCGTTCTTACCTTCCTCAATAACAAGGAAGAAACCCTGCAAGTGGAATTTACGGAATTCGGCCTGGCTGCCCGCCGGCAAAGAGGGGTCCCCGTCCGATATGCCGAAACGAGGGAGGGCCGTGTTCCCGTCGCTACTGTTTATGACCTTACAATGGGGCAATACGGCGTACCCCGGGGTTTACCCGGCGATTATCCCGACGGCTATACCGATCCGGATGCCGCCTATACTCCAGCCTGGCAGGAGATTTTCACCGGCGTGGATGCCAAAACCATCATCCAGTTCGCCCGCGAATGGGCCAACACCGCCGACGTAACCGGCGGCAAGTGCATGGTCATCGTAGGCGCAGGTATCAACCACTGGTACCACGCCAACCTGATGTACCGCTCGGCTATCATGGCGCTGATGCTCACCGGCTGCGTCGGCAAAAACGGCGGCGGCATGAACCACTACGTAGGCCAGGAAAAGCTGGCGCCCGTCGACAGTTGGGGCGCCATCGCCTTCGCCAGGGATTGGGTCGACGCCACCCGCCTGCAGCAAGCGCCGATCTGGCATTATATCAACACCTGTCAATATCGCTACGACGGGCAGTTCTCCAAATACAATACCGTACCCGACAATAAGTGGACCCGGCAACATACTGCCGACACCATCTTCCAGTCTGTACGCATGGGATGGATGCCATTTTACCCGCAGTTTAACGAGAATACGCTCGAACTGAGCAAGGAAGCGCAGGCGCAAGGCGCCACAACGGATGCAGCAATTGCCGCTTACGTCATGGATAAACTCAAATCCAAAAAACTGAAGTATTCGGTAAGCGACCCGGAAGCGCCGGAAAACCATCCCAAAGTATGGTATATTTGGAGGGGTAATGCCATCCTGGCCAGTATGAAAGGCCACGAATATGCCTTAAAACACTACCTGGGCACACACCACAACGCCATTGCCAGGGACGCGCCCGACCATACCGAGGAGGTCAAGTGGCACGAGGTGGCGCCCGTCGGAAAAATGGACCTGGTCGTCGACCTGAATTTCCGCATGGATTCTTCCGCACTGTATTCCGACATCGTCCTGCCCGCAGCTTCCTGGTACGAAAAGGCGGACCTCAACAGTACCGACCTGCACTCTTTCATCCACCCGCTGGGCCAGGCGATCGCGCCGGTCTGGGAATCGAAAACCGACTGGGATATCTTCAAGCACATTGCAAAGGCCACCAGCGAATATGCCGAAAAGTATTTTGCCGAACCGCAGAAGGATATCGTTCTTTCTCCGCTTTCCCACGATTCGGCGGGCGAAATCATGCAACCCGAAGTGCGGGACTGGTATAAAGGCGAGTGCGAACCGATACCCGGCCGGACGACCCACAAGATCGCCGTCGTCGAGCGGGATTATACCAGGATATACGACAAATACATATCGCTGGGCGACAATATACGCGACAAAGGGCTGGGCGCTCACGGCAATCACTACCGCTGCGAAGATGCCTTTGACGAAATGCTCGAATCCAACCATTTCCCGGTTGAAAAATCCAACGGCCGGGCCCGGCCGTCCATCAAGGAAGACGAGTGGGCCGCCAACGCCGTATTGCATCTTTCTTCGCTGACCAACGGCGAGCTGAACGTGCGGGCCTACCAAAATATAGAAAAGAAAACGGGCCTGCCCCTGGCCGACCTGGGCGCAGGCAGCAAGGACGTCCGCATCCGCTACGCCGACCTGCTGGCCCAGCCCCGCCGCTACAATACTTCGCCCATCTGGTCGGGGCTCATGGCCAACGGACGGGCCTATGCGCCATACACTTACAACGTAGAGCGGCTGGTCCCCTGGCGCACCCTCACCGGCCGCCAGCACTTTTACCTCGATCACGAATTATACATCGCCTACGGCGAACACCTGCCGACTTACAAGCCTTCCCCCAAGCCGGAAGCTTACGGCGATTTGCGCGAAACCATCAAACAGGGAGAAGCCAAAATCCTGAACTGCCTGACCCCGCACGGAAAATGGCACATTCACTCCACCTATATGGAGAACCTCAGGATGTTGACCCTTTCGCGAGGTTGCGAACCTTGCTGGATCAATGAACAGGACGCCGCCGAATTGGGTATCAATGATAACGACTGGGTGGAAGTATATAACGACCACGGCGTTTACTGCACCCGCGCAGTCGTCAGTTCCCGCATTCCCCGGGGCGTCTGTATTGTCTACCACGTTCCCGAACGGACGGTCGGCATCCCCAAGTCCCAGGTACGTGGCAACCGGCGGGGCGGCGGGCACAACAGCTTCACCCGCATCCACCTCAAACCTAACTACCTGGCCGGCGGATACGGGCAGTTCTCCTATCATTTCAATTACTGGGGCCCTATCGCGCCTAACCGCGATACCCATGTCATCGTCAAGAAAATGGAGAAGCTGGTTTGGTGAGGAAAAGCCTTTACGATTTTCTGCCCGCCGCCGCGATTAGGTATTGAAAGCAAGATCGGTCAAAATAAACCGAAGTGTTAATGAAAAATAATATCATCCATAATTTCCACATACCTGTAATGGGAATCGGATTTACCATCGATACGCCGCTTAAGGTAGCCCAATACGGAATATCCTCCGCCATATCGCTGGGAGATGACAGGCTCATGGAGAAGCTCCGAAAATTCTATTGTGGCCAATCCGGACGGCCCTATCAGCCTATTCCGGACCATACGGAGGACTGCCGGGCCAAACGGATAAAGTCTTATCTCAACCTGATCGACAAACTGGTTAAAGAAAAATTTGAGGAACTGAAAAAGTCAGTTTTTGAGGAAACCGGCGCTTTCAGAAAATACATGGACCTGTTGCCGGACTTTTCCCTGGCGAAACGACGGTTTTACTCATTCGCAGTAAGTAAAAATCTGCAGGAAATGCAAGAATGGTTACGGGAAAATCTCGCAATGGGGGCCATTGATGTAAATATTATGACCAAAGTGGACAAGGTAAATTTCCGAAAAGGCAAACCGCTGCCCGCCGAATACAACGACGCTCATGCCGCCATTCGAGGCTTTGCGGAAAGTAATTTGGAATCATCGGTAATATTGTCAGCGGGAATGAATCCGAAGCTGTATGGCTACCTGATTAAATTTGAGGACTTTTTCCCGGATAAGGAGGGGACATTCAAAAAGAAGATCACGCTGAAAGTGAGCGATTACCGATCTGCGCTCGTCCAGGGTAAATTTCTGGCCAAGAAGGGTTTGTGGGTTTCGGAATACCGGATAGAATCAGGACTCAATTGCGGAGGCCATGCATTCCCATCTGATGGGTTGTTGCTGGGCCCCATCCTGGAAAAATTTAGAACCAACCGGCTCGTACTGACTCAGGCCGTTTTTGAACTTTACAGTGAAGCGCTGAAAAAAATGGGAAGGGTATTTCCTGGAACTGCTCCCTCCGTGAAATTCACCGCTCAGGGAGGAGTGGGGACCGCGGGTGAACATCAATTCCTTTTAGATCACTATGGGCTCGATTCCATCGGATGGGGCACGCCTTTTCTGCTCGTGCCGGAAGTTACCAATGTTGACGCCGACACCCTGCGGCTACTCAAGAACGCAACAGAAGATGACCTGTACCTGAGCGATATTTCTCCGTTGGGCGTACGTTTCAACAGCATCAGGCGGAATACCAAGGATCTGGAAAAGCAGCGATTGATAAACAAGGGAAGGCCGGGTAGTCCCTGCCCCAAGAAGTACCTGGCATTTAACACGGAATTTTCGGAAAAAGGCATCTGCGTGGCATCAAGAGAATACCAGCATTTAAAAATAAAAGAACTTGAAAGTCAGAAACTGGATGACTCGGCCTACGCTAAAAAATATGCCGGAATTGTGGATAAAACCTGCCTCTGCGTTGGCCTCGGCACTTCCGCCCTGTTGGTCAATAATCTGGATACAAAAGTCGAAGGGCGGGGCGTATCCGTTTGTCCGGGGCCCAACCTCGCTTATTTCTCACGAACAAGCTCTTTACAGGAAATGGTAGATCATATTTATGGCAGAGCGAACCTGATTAAGCGTAAAGACCGGCCCAATCTTTTTATCAAAGAGCTGGAGCTCAACATCCTTTTTTTCAGAGAAAAACTGGAAGAAATAGCATCTCCCGCTACCGACAGGCAAATAGAAGACTTGATCACGTTTCACAAAAACATGACGGAAGGTATCTCCTACTATAAAAATCTGGTTGCGGAATTCAGGGAAGGAGTAAATGATGGATTACGAGGAATGCTGGATGAATTGAACATACTGAGTATGGAACTGGAAGCGCTGTCAGCTTGCCTGGCAAACAAGGCGCCAGATTAAAGACGGCGCATTGTTAACCCGCTTGAGGGGCTTTCACCGAATTGATATACCCGCAATTTCTGGTACATGGAATTGCGAAGGAATTACTAACACATTTCCAAAAAGGTAATTATGGACGTACGCGCACAAATATCAATGGTATTCCACCTCGACAAATGCATCGGCTGCCATACCTGCTCCATTGCCTGTAAGAATATATGGACCGA
>CAZAXA010000034.1:0-22851 GCA_964488965.1 uncultured Phaeodactylibacter sp.
GGCAGCGATGTTCCTGGCCTTATTGCCCAGTTCGGCCAACTGCCCGTATTCCTTTTTCCCCAGAGCATGGCTGATGCGGTTGCCAATGTTGCCAAAGTACATCAGCGGGCCGCGCAACTCATGGCCGATAATGGAGAACAGCTTATTCTTGGCGGCATTGAGCTCTTCCAGATGGGCCTTCTGCTCAGCAATGGTCCGCCGGTCCCGTTCGATCTGCTGGAGGCGGCGGGCCACCTCGGCTTCCAGCAAAAGCTTGGAACGCCTGAGCTGCCAGAGCCGCCACCGGAATACCAGGATCGCAAGGCCGCTCACTGCCAGGGCCAGCAGCAGGATAAACCACCACCGCAGATAAACGGGCCGGACCGAATAGATAGGGATGACCAGCTCATTGCTTGCCCGGTATCCGTCATGGCTCATCGCGCGCACTCTCAACGTATATTTTCCCCAGGGCAGTAGGCCGATGGGCAGTTGGTTTTCCGCCATCAGTTGCCAGCCGGGGTCCAGCCCTTCTATTCTGTAGAAATAGCGGTTGTCTGCCGGCCGGAAGTAATCGGTGAGGAAGAACCGGAAAACGGCAAACCGCCGGCGGGAGGTCTGCTCGAGAAAACCCCTGCCGGCGACCTTGTCCGTGACATCTTTCATCATTCCGGCCGTTGCGTCGAACTGTTGTACCTGCAGGACGTTCAGGACGGATTCCTTTCCCTGCCGGGCAGGAATATCTTTCGGCGAAAAACCGGCGAGCCCGTCAAGCGTTCCGAACAGCAAACGCCCGTCATCCAGGCGAAGGTGGGCAAAGGCGTTGAACTCATTGGAAGGCAGGCCGTGCAGCTCCTTAAAGGCCTGCACGGTATGATTTGCCGTATCGAACCGCATCAGCCCGTTCTGGCCCGGCAACCATAAAAAGCCTTTCTCATCCGGATAGGCGGCGTAGATGATATTGCTGGACAGGCCGCTTTCTACCGTGAATTGCTGGAAGCTTCCCCGCGCCCGGTCCCAGTGAATGAGCCCCCCGCCCCGCGTCGAAAGCCAGAAGCGGCTGGAAGATTCCCGGTAGATATGAAAGATATAAAAAGGAGGAAGCTCGCTGATCCGGTTTGCCTGCTTGCCGTCCGGAGATATGAGAAACAACCCCTCGCCGGTGGCCACCCATAACCCTTCCTCTCCTTCGCACAGCCACGTACAGTCTTTACCTCCCAGTTGCCGGTTGAGGTTTTCATCAAAAATAAACTGCCCGGAGGCGGTATCAAAAACGGCGACGCCTTCTGCAGTTCCCACCCACAATCTGTTGTTCCGGCCCATAAAGGGATAAAAGGGTTCACACCCAACGCCGTTCTGGTCAATGACCGGGAACTGCTCCAGAGAATTGCCTTCCAGCCTTATCCTGGCCATTTTGTTGCCATGCAGAGCGATCCACAAGGCTCCGTCAGCGGTGCGGATACCACCCGTACCCAACAGGTTTTCTTCCTGAAACCAGGGTTCTGCTTCGCCGGAAGAGAGGTTCAGCCTGTACAGGCCTTTGTAGCTGTTTACCGCGATCTCGTCCTTCCCGGCCGGTATCAGGCTGCGCAAACTGAAACCCTGCTCATCGAGGTAATTGCGGAAGACATTTTCTCTGACTTCCAGCAACAATAAGTCCTTCTCCGGGCATATCCACGCCAGCCCGTCGTGGTCAATGGTAAGGGCTGCAAAAGGGGGATGAAAGGCATATTCTTCGGGGATAGGCACTTTTTCTGAAAGGGCAGCCGCCAGCTTGCCGCCTGCATCAAAGATATGCAGTTCGTCCTTACGGAAACACCACAGCCAGCCCCCGGCGCCTTCCTGAACCTTCCAGTAAGGGCTTATATCCAGCGTGCCGCCTTCTGCCAGGCGATATTGCTGGCTAAATTCCCGGCCCTTGTATTTGATCTTCTTATACCAGAAGGACTGAAGCAGGAGCCCGCCATTGGCAAGGGGGATGATCCTCTCCGGAAGGGCCTCGTAGCCGGTGATAAGGTCCCGTTCCAACACCCTCCCGGCACTGTCCACCCGCAGCAATGCCTGAGGGGCCAGCAGCCAGAAGGAATATTCATCGGCCGGCAGGGCATAGCTGATGGGATAAGCGCCCTCATTGTCTACCAGCAATTCAAAGCGGCCGCGGTCGTAAAGATAGGCTTTGCCGGAGTAAGTGCTCATCCAGGCCCGGCGATTGTTGTCTACATAAAAACCAAAGAGTTCTTTTTCTCTGAAAGGGACTTTTTCACCGAAATATTCCTCTAAAGTGCAGGCCCTCTCGTTTAGCGGGTCAAATAAAGAGATTTTCAGGCCTCCGCCCATAATGCCGCCATGGTCTTTGGGCCTCCGCTCGCCCACCCACAACATGCCGTCCGGGCCTTCATTCAACAGGTTGATATCATTGATGGGAAGCTGGTGTTGTTCTTTATTGTACTGCAATACCTTCTCGCCATCGTAACGGTTCAGCCCTTCGGAGGTGGCGATCCAGATAAAGCCCCGCTTATCCTGTACAACTTTTCGGACAAAACGGCTGGAAAGGCCGTCCTCCACCGAAAGGGCCCGGTACTGAAGAATATATTCCTGCCCCTTTCCGCCAAAAGGCAAGAGGAGCAGTAAACAAAAATATATTCTCTTCCATGGGCTCCGGTGCAGCATATTTGTCGTCGTTACCTGAAAGATGCGGGGGCTCCTGTAAAGATAAGCCAATCAGAAGCGATAATGCAAGCCCAGTGACACCGCATGCGGCGCCCCGATGGCCAGCTCGCCGCCGATGCCCAGGTTTTCCGTAAAATACCCTCTGATACCAAACAGGATGAGCTGGGGCGCAAAGGCAGGCCCGCTGGCCTTCGGCGGGTCAAAGCTGGGGTCGTCCGTACCCACATCCAGCGACCAGTTGCTCAGGCCCAGGCGCAGGCCGGAGTACATATCCATGGTTTCGGAACTGCCGTAGTGGAACAGGCCGCGCACACCCAGGTTGAAACGGGACAAGCGGACGTCAAAACTTTCTTTGGCCTCTCCGTATTCCGAATAGGCGAGCCGGAAACTCTGGTAAGAAATGCCTCCCCCCAGGCTTAGCCTGTCCGTCAGGGCATGATCATAGGTGAATTGCAGCGCCGGCGGCGTAGCGGCGTCGACATTGGCGTCCACCTCCGAGAGGTTGAACAGCGCGCCGGCCAGGCTGAATCCCGCCTGCACGCCCAGTACCGGCTCCCCTTGCCGGGATTGCCCGCAAAGCAGGCTGAAGGAAAGAAACGCCGGCAGAAATGACATACCGTATTTCATGGTAGAATGCATTTTGGTTTTTACTCCTCCTGGAACGTTGGCCACTCTCATTTTCACCACGCCTGCCAACACATTAACATAGATTTAATCAGCAATGTATCGATCAGATGGAAAGCACTTCGGAAGTGCCTTCCATCTGATACCAAGATTCGAAGGCGTATTTTCCCCCGCTGGCAGGGTAGAGTTTAAAAAACGGTTTTCGAAGAAACTGTTCGACCGCATCTCTACGCATCTCCCTCCAGTATTTTTCCTCTAAAATCACTACCTTCATTCCCACTTAACCCCAAATGCCTCCAAAGCTCAAAACGATTAAAACCATGATGCAGAAATTTACCCTCCAGAACATCCTGTTCCTTCTGCTCTTTTGCCAGAGCGGCCTCTCCCAGGAAAGAGGCGCCTCCCCCTGGTCCGACACTACCTTCAGCGGGCTGGAACTGCGCAGCATAGGGCCGGCCTTTATGGCGGGCCGTATTGCTGATATTGCCATTCAGCCCGGCGACGACAACGTCTGGTACGTCGCTGTCGGCTCCGGCGGCGTATGGAAAACCACCAATGCCGGCGTAAGCTGGAAGCCCGTTTTTGACCAGCAGAGCAGTTACTCCATCGGTTGTGTCGCCATCGACCCCGGCAACCCGCACACCATCTGGGTAGGAACCGGCGAGAACGTGGGCGGCCGCCACGTGGGCTACGGCGATGGCGTTTACCGGAGTACGGACGGCGGCCAAAGCTGGAAAAATATGGGCCTGAAACAGTCGGAGCACATCTCCGGAATTGTAGTGCATCCCGAAAACTCAGATATCATCTGGGTGGCCGCTCAGGGGCCGCTGTGGGCCAGGGGTGGTGAGCGCGGCCTGTATAAATCCACCGACGGCGGCCAGAACTGGAAAAAAGTGCTGGGCGATGACGAATGGGTGGGCGTGACCGGCCTGGTGGCCGACCCCCGCGACCCCAACCGGATGTACGCGGCAACCTGGCAACGCCATCGTAACGTGGCCTCCTACATGGGCGGTGGCCCGGGCACGGCTATATACCGCAGTACCGATGGCGGCGAAAGCTGGGAGAAACTGTCCAAAGGGCTGCCCAAATCCAATATGGGTAAGATCGGCCTGGCCATTTCTCCCCAGGAACCCGACGTCGTCTATGCCGCCATCGAGCTGGACCGTCGCAGCGGCGGCATCTACCGCTCCACCGACCGGGGCTCCAGCTGGGAAAAACGCTCCGATGCCGTCTCCGGGGCTACCGGCCCGCATTACTATCAGGAGCTCTACGCCTCTCCTCATCAGGCCGGCCGCCTCTACCTCATGGATGTGCGCATCCAGGTATCGGATGACGGGGGGAAGACCTTCCGCCGCCTGAAAGAACAACATAAACATTCCGACAACCATGCCATCGCCTTCCGCATGGACGATCCCGATTACCTGCTGGCAGGTACCGACGGCGGCCTCTACGAAAGCTTCGACCTGGCGGAAAACTGGAGATTCTTCGACAACATGCCCATCACACAGTATTATAAGGTGGCAGTGGACGATGCCGAGCCTTTCTACAACATCTACGGCGGCACCCAGGACAACAATACCCACGGCGGCCCTTCCCGCACCGATAATGTGCACGGCATCCGCAATGCCGACTGGTTCATCACCGTCTTTGCCGATGGCCACCAGCCGGCAACCGAACCCGGCAACCCCGATATCGTCTACTCGGAATGGCAGCAGGGTAATCTTGTGCGCACCGACCGCAGTACCGGCGAGGTGGTCTACATTCAGCCCCAGCCCGAAGCCGGCGAAGGGCCGGAACGCTTCAACTGGGACGCCCCCATCCTGGTGAGCCCTCATTCGCCTACCCGCCTTTACTTCGCCTCCCAGAGGGTGTGGCGCTCCGATAACCGCGGCGACAGCTGGCAGGCCATCTCCGGCGACCTCACCCGCAACCAGGAACGCATCGCCCTGCCCATCATGGGCAAAACCTGGAGCTGGGACGCCCCCTGGGACTTCCTGGCCATGTCTACCTATAATACGATCACCTCCCTGGCCGAATCGCCCCGCCAGGAAGGGCTGATCTACGCGGGTACTGATGACGGTATCATCCAGGTGACTGAAGACGGCGGCGCCAACTGGCGGAAGATCGAAGCGGGAAGCCTGCCCGGCGTGCCGAAAACCGCCTTCGTCAATGACATCAAAGCGGACCTGTTCGACGCCAATACGGTTTACGCGGCTTTGGACAACCACAAGTTCGGCGACCTCAAACCCTATCTCCTGAAAAGCGCCGACCGGGGCAAAAGCTGGACGTCCATCGCCGGCAATATTCCGGACAGGACGCTGGTGTGGCGGATCGTGCAGGACCACGTCAAGCCGGAACTGCTCTTCGCCGCCACCGAATCCGGAATTTACTTTACCGTCAATGGCGGCCAGCGCTGGGTCAAACTTACCGGAGGCGTCCCTACCATTGCCTTCCGCGACCTGGCCATACAACGCCGGGAGAACGACCTGGTGGGCGCTTCCTTCGGCCGCAGCTTCTACGTCCTCGATGACTATAGCCTGCTGCGGGAGCTTTCCGATGAACAGATGCGGCAGGAAGCCACTCTTTTCTCTACCCGCAGGGCCTGGTGGTATATCCCACGGCCGGTATTGTCGTTCGGCGGAGGAAAAGGCAGCCAGGGCGCCGGCTACTACGTAGCGCCCAATCCGCCCTTCGGCGCCGTCTTTACCTACTACCTCAAAGAAGGCCTGAAAACGAAAAAGGAAATCCGCCAGGAGCAGGAGAAGAAGATCAGCGGCGATGTGCCCTTCCCCGGCTGGGACGCCGTTGAGCAGGAGCGCCGGCAGGAAGAACCCGGAATATGGCTTACCGTAGCCGACAGCGACGGCAGGGTGGTGCGCCGCCTGGAAGGGCCCGCCGGGAAGGGCTTCCACCGGGTGGCCTGGGATTTGCGATACCCTTCCCCCCAGGCCGTCGCCCTGGATGAGAAAGTTTCTGATGACGACGACGACGATGGCGGCCCTGCCGGCTTCCTGGCGCCTCCGGGCAGATATGCCGTAACCCTCTCCAAACAGGTTGACGGAGTAGTAACCGTACTTGCCGGGCCGGCAACTTTTGAAGTGGAACGCCTGCGCGAAGGGGCGCTGCCGGGCGCCGCCCCCGAAGATGTGGCCGCCTTCTGGAGAGAACTGGAAAATACCCAGATGCAGGTGTCGGCCACCGCTATGGCCCTGCGCAACAGCCTGGACAGGATGAAAGCCCTGCGGCTGGCCCTCGGCAGGACACCCGGCGCACCCGGCGAACTGGATGCCCGGCTGAGCGAGATTCACCAAAGCCTCCTCGCCCTTGACGAAGCGATGAACGGTAACCGCTCCAAAGAGGAGGTTGGCGAAAAAATATCCCCCACCGTCCAGGACCGGCTGAGAGTTGCCGTCACCGGAACCCGCTTGTCAACCTACGGGCCGACGCCCATGCACCGGCGCAGCCTGGAGATCGCCAGGGCCGAACTCGGCGCCGTCCGGACGGAATTCAACCAACTGCTGGAACAGAAAATCCCTGAACTGGAAAGGGACATGGCAAAGGCCGGGGCGCCCTGGGTGGAAGGACAGCCGCTGCCGGGAAGGGGAAGGGAGTGATGAGGCATGGGGCGAAATAGTGAAAGTATCGATTAGATGGAAGGCACTTTGGAAGTGCCTTCCATCTGCCTGTATGCCGACGCTACAGGGCAGCAACCTCAACCTCAACCTTAACCTCAACCTCAACCTCAACCTCAACCTCTACTCCCCCAGCCCCCCCAGCTTACCGCTCTGATAATCCATAATGGCCTGCCGGATTTCCGCTTCCGAATTCATCACGAAGGGGCCGTGGGCGACGATGGGTTCGTTGTAGGGCTCGCCGTGGCCGAAGATCAGGGTGGCGTCGCTGAAGGCCTTGACGGCGATGGCCTCGCCTTCATTGGCAAATTCCACCAGGGTATGGGTAGAAGCTTTCTGTCCGTTGACCTCTACTTCCCCATTCACCACATAAAAGAGGATATTCCGCCTGGCCTCTACCTCGGTTTGCAGGCTACCGCCTTCCCGGAATACGATGCTGCTGTTGTGGATGCCGGTCAGCGAGGGCGCCGGCCCTTCGGCGGCGCCCCATTGTCCGGAGATGAGGTTGACCGTCGCGCGGCCTTCGTCCAGGCTGATGACGGGAATGTCCTCCTTTTGCAGCCCGATGTAGTTGGGCCTCGTCATTTTCAGGCGGGACGGCAGGTTCAGCCAGATTTGAATGACCTCTTCCATGCCGCCATTTTTCTTGAAAGCCTCTGAAGATACTTCAGCATGCACCAGCCCGCTGCCGGCGGTCATCCATTGTATGCCGCCGGTATTGATGACGCTTTCGCCTGTCATGGAGTCCCGGTGCATGATATCGCCCTGCAGGATGTAAGTCAGGGTCTCGAAACCCCGGTGGGGGTGCGGCCCAAAGGGCAGGCCGTTGTTGTTGGGGCCGTACTGCTGCGGCCCGTGGTGGTTGAGGAACAGGAAAGGGTCGATGTATCGGATACTGCCGGTGGGCATGGCCCGGTAAGTGATCAGGTCGTCGATGGGGCTGTAAACGGCTTTGTGCAGTTTTTTGATGGTGCGCATGTTGTCTGGTTTTGAATGTTCAGATGGCTGAACGGCAGCGGCGGCTATGCCGATGGTTCCATCCGGCTTTTGGGATGGCTGGCAGCCATTCAACAGCAGAAGGGCCGGCAGTAGTTGTAAACAGGATACGATGGAAACTATTGGTATTGCCATTCTTCTTTTGATATCACTGTAGAAACTGAGGCAGGGAAAATAAGTTTACGGGCAGGTTTTAAATTTTCCGTATCTTCAACGGATCACAAAAAACTCCAGTCATGACTGATCCCTTCCAGCATTTTGCGGCCCTCCTGCTATGCGTTGCTCTCTTCCTTGGCGCCCCATCTTACAACCAGGCCCAGCAATTTGAAAAAGAGGCCCTTTATGAATACGCTGAACGTCCCGATGACCCCTACCTCCCGGTAGCGCGCACAAGCATGGCCAGTTCTCCGGCCTATCGCTTCTCCGGCGCCGGCATCACCACCGTCCAGGCCAACGTCGACGAGGCCGGCGAGAACATCCTGGGCGACGCCGCCAACGAGCCCTCCATCGCCATCGACCCCACCAACCCCAGCCGTATGATCATCGGCTGGCGGCAGTTCGACACAGTGGCCAGCAATTTCCGGCAGGCCGGCTTTGCCTATACCACCGACGGCGGGCAGACCTGGGCCTTTCCGGGCGTGATCGAACCCGGCGTTTTCCGCTCCGACCCCGTGCTCGACTTCAATACCGAAGGACAGATTTACTACAACAGCCTGAGCAGCGATGTCTCGAATTACTTCTGCCACGTTTTCCAATCTACCGGCGACGGCAGCTGGGATGAAGGCGCCTATGCCTACGGCGGCGACAAGCAGTGGATGGCCATCGACCGCAGCGGGGGCATAGGCGACGGCCACATCTACGCCAACTGGAAGCAGAGTTTCAGCTCCTGCTTCCCGGGCAGTACAACCCGTTCTAGTGACGGCGGCGCCAGCTTTGAAGACTGTGTGGAGACCTGGGGAGAACCCATCCGCGGCGCCCTGGCCGTGGGCCCGGAAGGTGAACTCTACGCTTTCGGGCAGCAGGGACAGAGCTTCGTAATCGCCCGCTCCACTACGGCCAATGACGCTTCCATGCCCCTTTCCTGGGACCTCCTGGAAGAAGTGCCCCTCGGCGGCCCTATCGGCCTGTACGACGGGCCCAACCCGGGCGGCATGCTCGGGCAGGCCTGGGTGGCGGCCGATCATTCCGGAGGGGAACACCACGGCAACGTCTATGTGCTTTGTTCCGTTGTGAGAGATGATATTGGCGACCCCCTGGACGTCATGTTCGCCCGCAGCGCCGACGGCGGGCAGAACTGGAGCGCTCCAATCCGCATCAACGACGACCTGCCCGGCCAGGCCTGGCAGTGGTTCGGCGCCCTGTCGGTAGCCCCCAATGGCCGCATCGATGTGATATGGCTGGATACGCGGCTCGACCCGGGCGGCTACGGCTCCGCTCTTTTCTATTCCTACTCCGCCGACGGCGGCCTGAGCTGGGCGCCCAACGAACAGCTCTCCGATCTCTTCGATCCCCACCTGGGTTGGCCCAACCAGAATAAGATGGGCGATTACTTTCACATGATCTCCGATGATGGAGGCGCTCACCTGGCCTGGGCCGCCACCTTCAACGGCGAACAGGACGTGTACTACAGCTACATCACCGCCGAACCGGTGAGCAGCCTGAGGCAGGTAACCCCGGCGCCCCGGCTCCTGCAAAACTACCCCAACCCCTTCCGCACGACGACGGGCATCAATTATACGCTGGAAGCTCCGGCTTTTGTAGAACTGAACATTTTTAACCAGTTCGGGCAGTTGGTACAGGCAGCGGACAAGGGTAAAAAGGCCGCGGGGCAGCACACGGCCGCCTGGGATGGAAACAGCCCGGGGGGCGGCAGGGCGCCGGCAGGGATTTATTACTTTGAACTTTACATCGATGGCGAAAGGGCCGGCACGGGGAGGATGGTGAGAATGGATTGAGGAAAGGCCTGGCTCTCATTTCTGCCAGGCCGGCCTGATCAACAGGTTCGGGCGCGATGCTAAATTGTGCCCCTTCGGTGTCAGGAGGATTTAGGTTTTAGGCGTTAGGCGCCTGTTGATAAATAATTAACCCCTCTAAGTGCGGCGCATCACTTACTTTAACCCAAAAGTAGGTTAACTTCGCGCCCATTATGAAAAAGCCGCATTTTATCATCGATTTCGACAGTACCTTCACCCGGGTGGAAGCTCTGGACGTGTTAGCGGAGATCGTATTGTCGCATGCTCATCCCAGGAAACGGGAGAAGATTCTGCAGCAAATACAGGACATTACCAACCAGGGGATGGAAGGCTCGCTGGACTTCCGCAGCTCGCTCACACAGCGCCTGGCGCTGCTCCACGTGCATAAGGAAGACATCCAGGAACTGGCCGAACGGTTGAAGAAACAGATTTCTCCTTCTTTCCTGCGCAACCAAAAACATCTTAACGCCCTGCGGGAGAACGTTTACGTCGTGTCCAACGGCTTCACGGATTTCATCGTGCCGGTGATCGCCGATTACGGATTGATGGCGGAGAATGTCTTTGCCAATGAGTTCTTTTATGATGAGGAGGGCTTCGTCACCGGTTTCAATCCGGATATCCCCCTCTCCCGAAGCGGAGGCAAATCACAGGTGATCAAAGAGCTGAAACTCAAGGGAGACGTCTACGTCATTGGCGACGGCGCCAACGACCTGGAGATTCGCAAGGCAGGTTACGCCAATAAGTTCTATCTTTTTACCGAGAACGTCGAACGGGCGAAGGTTAAAGAAGAAGCAGACCACATTGCCCCGAGCTTCGACGAGATTTTATACGAGCTGAAAATGAACCGTTCTCTATCCTATCCGAAGAACCGCATCCGGGTGCTCCTTCTGGAGGGCGTGCACCCGGCGGCCGTACGGCTTTTCGAAAATGAAGGCTATCAGGTGGAATACCTGGAAACGGCCCTGAATGAAGAAGAACTGTGCGAGAAGATCAGGAATGTGAATGTGCTGGGTATCCGGTCGAAGACGCAGGCCACGGAAAAGGCCATTGCCAGCGCCCGGCGGCTGATCAGTATCGGCGCTTTCTGCATCGGCACCAACCAGATCGACCTGGATGCCTGCAACCGGTATGGCGTGGCCGCCTTCAATGCGCCCTTCAGCAACACCCGTTCCGTAGTGGAGCTGGCCATTGCCGAGATCATCATGCTGGTGCGCAACCTGCCTGACAAGGCCCGCGCCATGCACAATGGCAAATGGGAGAAGTCGGCACGGGGAGCGCGCGAGGTACGCGGAAAAAAACTGGGCATCGTTGGTTACGGCAATATCGGCGCCCAATTGTCGGTACTGGCGGAAGCCCTGGGGCTGGAGGTTTACTTCTACGACATCGCCGACAAGCTGGCGCTGGGCAATGCCCGCAAATGCAGCAACCTGGATGAGTTGCTCTCCATTGCCGATATCGTCACCCTGCACATCGACGGCCGGCCGGAGAACGGCCGCATCTTCGGCCCGGAACAATTTGCCAAAATGAAGGACGGCGCCATTTTCCTCAACCTGGCCCGCGGCCAGGTGGTGCAGGTAGAGGCACTGAGGGATGCCATCCTCTCCGGGAAAGTCGGAGGCTGTGCCGTGGACGTATTTCCCAGGGAGCCCCAAAGCAACGACGAGCCCTTCGAGTCGGAACTCGTCGGCCTGCCGAATACCATATTGACGCCCCACATCGGCGGCAGCACCGCCGAGGCCCAGGAAAATATCGGCCAGTTCGTGCCCAGCAAGATTATCCAGTACATCAATACCGGAAGCACCACCGGCAGCGTCAATTTCCCCAATGTACAGCTGCAGGGCGTGCAAAACGCCCACCGCCTGCTGCACATCCACCATAACGTGCCCAACGTGCTCGCCCAGATCGACAATATCCTGGGGCGCCACAACATCAACATCCTGAGCCAGTACCTCAAGACCAATGAGCAGATCGGCTATGTGATCACCGATGTGGATCAGGAGTACGGGGAGGAACTGCTCGAAGAATTGAAAAAAATAGAGCCAACGATATGGTTCCGGGTGCTGTATTAGGATTGTTGTCAGTTGATAGTTGCTGGTTGTTCGGGGATTGAAAAAACCTTTGAGGTTTCGGAAACCTCAAAGGTTTTTCAGTTCCAGGTATGCCGGAATTAAATATCCGCCTCCAGAAACTCCTCCTTGCTCCGGTAGGTGATCTCCGGCAGGCCTTCGGCCGCCAGGGCGGCGTTGAGCCGGGCTAGATTGTCCATCATGCCGTCCATCTTCGCCTGAGCCTTTTCCATTTGAGCAGACAACAGCTTCAGGTTCTGCAGCTGGGCATTGGAGGGGCGCCCGGCGTATCCGGCGACCTCGCTGTAGAGTGAGGCGATCTTCTCACGCAGCTTCGGCTCGGCCGCGCCCACGTAGTTATCGCCGGTGGTGACCACCAGTTCCTCTTTCATGGCCTTCAGCTCTGCGGCGAAGGGTTCCAGCAGTTTCATCACCTTTTTGGAGGGGTTTCCGGCTTTGGCCGCCTCCGCCCCTTCCGCCATCCTGTCTGCCTGGTCGATCAGGTAGGCCAGGCTTTCGTTCATATGATACAGCTTCATGGCCGCTTCGTGCTGGGCCGCCCGGTCGGCATCGGTATGGATGGATTCCGGGTCGGGAACCAGTTCCAGCGTGGTTTCATATACTTCCTTTCCCTTGGTGAGGCGCACCGTGTAGGCCCCCGGGGGCACAGCAGGAGTGGTGAAGCCGCCAAAGGTAAAGGTCTTGGCGGCGGCGATCTTCGGCATTTTGTAGCGGTAGTTCCACAAAACTTCATTGATGCCTTTGGCCTTGCCGGGCGGTAGATCAGCCACCCTTTTGCCGGAAGCATCGAAAATTTCCATGGCCATCTTGCCGAAAGTGTGGCGCTTTTTAAGGTAGTAAACGATGCGGGCCGAATTAGTGGGATTGTCGCCTACGAATTCACCGAAAGAGGAGGCGCCTCCCAGGTCGGAGCCTTCCTTGATGACAGCCGGCGGCCGTTCGAAGAAATGCACCTCCCTGGCGGCAATCTCCGGCCTGAGCTGGCGCAGTGGGGTCACGTCGTCGATAATGATGACGCCCCGGCCGTGGGTGGCCAGCACCAGGGCATGGTCCCGTGGGTGCAGCGTCACGTGGTGGACGGCCACGGCGGGCATGTTGTTGGTGAACTTCGACCAGTGCTGTCCGCCGTCAATGGTAATATAAAGGCCGAGCTCAGTGCCCAGGTACAACAGGTCCGGGTTGACGAAATCCTCCTGTATGCTGCGGGCAAAGCCCTGAATTTCCTCCGTGGCGATGGAAGCCCAGGTCTTGCCGGCATCGGTAGTCTTATACACATAGGTATTGCCGTCGTTCTGCGTATGGCCGTCAAAGACGGCGTAGGCCGCCTGTTTGTCAAAATTGCTGGGCTCGATGTGATAAACCCATGTGTTTTTGGGCAGGCCGGGAATGTTGGCGGTGACGTTCGCCCAGTTCTTGCCTCCGTCCATAGTCACCTGCACATTGCCGTCATCCGTTCCCACCCAGATCACCTGCTCGTCCAGGAGGGACTCGCCGATGGTGAAGATGGTACAGTGGTTCTCGGCGCCGGAATTATCGGCGCTGATGCCGCCGCTCTCCTCCTGTAACTGCTTGGCCGGGTCGTTGGTCGTCAGGTCGGGAGAGATTTTCACCCAGGTTTCTCCCCGGTCATCGGAGCGGTGCAGGAACTGGCTGCCCACGTAGAGGCGGTCCGGCCGGTGGCTGCTGGTAGAAATGGGCGTATTCCAGTTGAAGCGCAGCTTGGGGTCGCCCTCTTCGGCATAAGGCTTGATGGTCTTGATCTGCTCCTTTTTCATATCGACCCGCCAGAGCCCTTCGGCCCCCTGCATTTCCGAGTAGCAGATGTTGGCATCCTCCGGATGGGGATACACCCGGAAGCCATCGCCGTAGCCGACGCCCAGCCAGTCGCGGGCTTCGATACCACCCGGGCTGGCGGAAGGGCCCACCCAGGAGCCATTGTCCTGCAGGCCGCCGTAAACGCGGAAAGGTTGCTGCATATCGACGGTGACGTGGTAATACTGCGATACCGGCAGGCCTTTGACCATCTCCCAGGCCGTGCCGCCGTCCCAGGAGCGGTACACGCCGCCGTCGCTGCCCAGGTAAATCCGGTCGGAATTTTCGATATCGAACCAGTAATCGTGAATATCAGCGTGCACGCCGCTGCCTATCTGCCGGAAGGTGCGCCCGCCGTCCTTGCTGATAGAACCGCTCAGGCCGGCTTTACATACTATTTCCGGATTGCGGGGGTCGGCCACGATGCGCGAAAAGTAAAAAGGCCGTACGGCCAGCTCGAAATCCTTGTTGCGGTGTTCCCAGGTAGCTCCCCCGTTGTCGGAGCGGTACAGGCCCTTGCCCGCATTTTGCTCCGATTCGATGACCGCATACAGGATATCGGGGCTGGAAGGCGCAATGGCAATGGCGATACGCCCCAGTTTGCCCTCCGGGAAGCCGTTGTGGATTTTGTTCCAGCTTTTGCCTCCATCCGTCGATTTGTACAGGGCGCTCTTGTAGCCTCCCGAATTGAAGGAGTAAGCGGTGCGGCGGAACTCCCAAAAGGCAGCATAGAGCGTATTGGGGTCGCCGGGGTCCATTGCCAGGTCGGAACAGCCGGTGCTTTGATCGACATAGAGGATCTTCTGCCAGCTGGCGCCGCCATCGGCGGTTTTATACACGCCCCGCTCTTCGCTGTCGCCCCATAGAGCGCCCAGCACGCCGACGTACACTTCATCGGGGTTCTGAGGGTTGATCTGTATGCTGCTGATGCGCTCGGACTTTTCCAGGCCCAGGTGTTGCCAGTTCTTACCCCCATCGGTTGTCTTGTAAATGCCATAACCGACGGAAACGCTGTTACGGGTCCAGCATTCGCCGGTACCGACCCAGGCCACGTGGTCCGGGTTCTGCGGGTCAATAGCAATGGCGCCGACAGATTGCGGATGATCGTCAAAAACGGACGTGAAGGTGACGCCCCCGTCAACCGACTTCCAGACGCCTCCGCCGGCAGTCCCCACGTAGAGTACCCTGGAGTCGGTGGGGTGGCCCTCCAGGTCAGTGATCCGGCCGCTCATCAGGGCAGGGCCGATATGGCGGGCCCGCATGGAACCGAACAGGGCGTCGCCCTGTGGCAATACTGATTCCTGGCTGAAAAGAGGCAGGTTCAGCAACAGTAGTGCCAGAGATGATAGAAATCGTTGCATGGCCGGCTGTTTTTTATTCCTTACTTTCTTCTGCCGGAGCGGATACCGGGAAAGCAAAAAGCGCGTTCTCAATGGGGGTGTTCAGTTCGATCTTCTCAACGGTGAGGCTGAACACGGACTGGCCCTGGAATTTCTGGGAAATGCTGAAGGGGAAATACAGCCCGTCCACCTCCTGGTAATCGCTGAAATAGGTCTCCGTGGCCTGTCCCTTCATAGGGCCCGTCTTGGCGTACTCCTGTTGCATAATGGGCACCATCGACTCCTTATCGAAGTAGTAGTAGCTGAAATTCTCTTCCTCCCTGCCGTCAATTACCACAGGTGTTTTCGTCAGTTTTACCTTATAGCAGCCCGTGCCTTCTATGGCCTCTTCTCCTTCAAAGGCGATGGTATGCCCTTTTTCAGTATAGTTCAGAAAAGAGTTCAGAAAGTCCATATCGCTTTTCATGATAGCGGACTGTTCCGCATCCCATTTCTCGGCTTCCATGGTCATGAAGTTGGTCGACCAGCCTTCTTCGCCGTTGAAGGCCATCTGAGTGATCTCCTTGCCCTGAAAGATCATATCCATGCGTGTCAGCCCGGGAGCTTTCTGGTACATGGTTATCGGCAGGTCCATGCCCTGGGCCTTCGCGTTGGCCGTCATTTTCATGCTGGTGACTGTACTGAGTTTCTCCTTGCCTCCGATCGTTTCCAGATAGTTGTCGATGATCTCTTCTGCCGTCTGAGCATGAATGGCCTGAAAACTGCCCAGGAAAAGCAGTGCCAATAATAAGGAAAGCGTTTTTTTCATAATGATTAAGTTTTTGATGAGTTTTCTGAAAAGCAGCCCGAAGATAAGAATCTGAAACCTAAACTGGCGAATCTTTTCGGCCGGCCTTAACGGAAGGCCTCTGAACAGGAACTTTATGAGTGTAAACTTTTTTGTTCCTGCTTTGATTTGCTCACCGCAGGCTGCATGCCGGCGGCTCTTTCAGAGCAAATCAAAAACCGCACTTCCTGCTCAACCCTCAATCGCTATAAACCAGCGACTTTTATTGCCGCGCCTTCAGCAGGCGCATCTCCAATCCTGGCCTGGCCTTCGCATATATTTTTATACATATTGTGTATTTTAAATTTCATAGTAAAACTATTTTTTATTGAAGTAATAAACATTTTTTTGTTAGTTTTATTATATCTTGCTCAGGCTAAAATTAAGGCAGGTTGGAGAAGCAATACCCCGAGGCTCTTCTTCCGGCTCCAAAAAGGCACGATCAAATGCTGAAACTATTGTTCGCACAACACACGCGCTCGTCCTCAGATAGCGCCGCCAGGTATTTTCTGGACTTTGCCGATGAGGTAGGGGCGGATGTAACGGCCATACTGGCCGGCGGCGCCCCGGCATCCGGGCCTGCCCTGGTCAATGAGGCTTCCTGGTTTTACAACCGGTTCCTGCCGAAGGTTTTTTTCCGGCAGCACATCGCCGGGCAGGCCATAGCATCCAGCCGCATCTTCTACTACGACCTGGTCCTGACGAACCGGGGAAGGCCCGGGAACTGCCTGGGCGGCAATCCATCCCGTTACCTGGCGCAGATGGCCTGGACGCCGGTGATGTCCATACCGGGAGAAGCCGCATTCAAACCGATCAGGAATATACTTTTCATTGATAACCAGGATATTACACCTCAACAACCTATTCTCAAAAAACTGAATGGATTCTGGCGGCAGCAACACTTTCTGTACCCTGCCCCAGGGCCCCGGAGCGGCAGCTATACATCGCGGCGTTTCGATGAGACGGGTTATCCGGCTCTTCCCCGGCTGGACCTCAACCACATCCGGGCGTTCATCCGGCGGCATGATATCGATCTGGTCGTGGCCAGCCAGAGTGGGAACACTGCCGACAGCAGAATCCTGGAAAAGCTGCCGGCCCCGCTGCTGGCCTTCAATTCCCGGAACCTGGCGCTCCCCGCCCCGCAAAGCCGGCCATCGGTTTACGGCAGGCCCGCCGGGCTCCTTCGGGCAGGGAAGGTATAGGCCAGCCTGCCTGGCCCATCAGAAAAACTCTTTAGCAAAAAACCAAATCCACTGGTTAGCTGTTATCGTTTGTCCTGTGGCCAGGAAGTATAAACTGCCGACACGGAAATCCCCGAAATGTACTTTCCAAAGTATCAGCACTAAATAGTTGTTTATACAATAATAGTGTTGCTATTCTAAATAATTTTTTCATATTTTTTTAGTAAGCAAAACTTTTAACCTATTTTTGCGTTGCTCTTATTGTTCAGGAACTGAAAATATATTCAGCAGGCAAAACCCACCCTGCCCGCTTCATTGCCTCTAAAAAAATTTAATTGACCATGGTATCCAATGTCAATACTACTGCCAAGCCAAGCCTGTCTTCTGTTCTGAAGTACGACCTTCCCGCCAGTATCGTCGTATTTCTCGTAGCCCTGCCACTTTGCCTGGGCATTGCGCTCGCTTCCGGCGCCCCTCTGTTTTCGGGGATCATAGCCGGCGTCGTGGGAGGCGTCGTCGTAGGTTTTGCCAGCGGCTCTCATATCGGCGTGAGCGGCCCGGCGGCGGGCCTGGCGGTCATCGTGCTGTCCGCCATTCAGCAGCTCGGCGCCTTCGAGACATTCCTGCTGGCCGTAGTGGTTTCGGGCATCATACAAATGCTGCTGGGTTTTGCCAAAGCTGGTATTATCGGTTATTATTTCCCTTCCTCCGTGATCAAGGGGATGTTATCCGGTATCGGCATCATCATCATCCTCAAGCAGATACCGCATGCTCTGGGATACGACAAGGATTATGAGGGCAGCCTCTCCTTCGCGCAACCTGATGGACATAACACTTTTTCCGAACTGTATTTCATGCTGGATTTCGTGAGCCCGGGCGCCATCATCATAGCCCTGCTGTCACTGGCGATACTGATCCTGTGGGAACGGCCTTTCATGAAGAAACGCCCGGTTTTCCAGATCATCCAGGGCCCGCTGGTAGTAGTTGTAACGGGTATTCTCCTCAACCTGTTGTTCCAATCCATGCCACAATTCGCTCTCAGGGCCGACCAGATCGTCAGCATCCCGGTGGCGGAAGGCCTCAGCGGCTTCTTCGGCCTGTTCACGCTGCCGGATTTCAGCCAGGTGGGCAACCCCCAGATTTACGTAACGGCCATAACCATTGCCGTGGTGGCCAGCCTGGAGACGCTGCTCTGTGTGGAAGCTACCGACAAGCTGGACCCCTACAAGCGCGTCACGCCCACCAACCGGGAGCTGAAAGCCCAGGGCCTGGGCAATATGCTGTCTGGCCTGATCGGCGGCCTTCCGGTCACACAGGTGATCGTCCGGAGCTCGGCCAACATACAATCGGGCGGCCGGAGCAAGGCCTCTGCCATCATTCACGGCTTCATCCTGCTGATCGCCGCCATGAGCATTCCCCGCGTGCTGAACCTGATCCCCCTGTCCAGCCTCGCCGCAGTGCTCTTCGTCGTAGGTTACAAGCTGGCAAAGCCGGTCCTGTTCAAAAAAATGTATGCGCAGGGAAAAGCCCAGTTCGTTCCTTTCATCGTTACCATCCTGGCCATCGTCTTCACCGACCTGCTCATCGGCATCGGCCTGGGGCTGGTGGTCGCTATTTTCTACGTGCTGTACAACAACTACAAGAAACCTTACTTCTTCTACCCCGAAAAGCACGAGGATGGCGCCCCTATCCGCTTTGAACTGGCAGAGGACGTCACCTTCCTCAACAAGGCCAGCATCCTGCAAACCCTGAACCACCTGCCAGAAAACTCCAAAGTGGTGATCGACGCCACCAACACGGTCAATATCGACCTGGATGTGGTCGAGATTATCGAGGATTTCCGGCAGAATGCACAGTACAAGAACATAGAACTGGAAGTCCAGGGGCTTTATGAAGAAAAGAAACCCAAAGACTCCGTCCGGGACTTCGCCCAGCTGGTACGCAACGGCAACGGCGCCAATACTGAACTGGTAATGCAGAACTAGCGCCTCTTCCGCGCTTTTGGCCGGGACAGGATTTGCAGGATTCACAGGATATTAAATGTACCGGACAGAACCGTACACATCCTGCAGATCATGCAGATCCTGTCTGCGCATATGCGCCTATTTGGCCATCATATTTCTCCTTCCCGCCTGAAAGCTCATATGCCCTTTACTACTCTGCATGGATTCCCAAAAGCTAAAACATCAGCAGGTATATCTTTGGTAACCACCGAACCCGCTCCGACGGTTACATTATCCCCGATCGTGACTCCGGGCATGATCACCGTATTGCCGCCAACCCACACGTTGTCTCCTATTATTACCGGCTTGCTCGAGCTGAGATAAGCCCCTGTGCCATCATCATGGTAAACTATCCTGTCCGCCGCTTTCAGAGGGTGGCCTGCGGTATAAATCTGCACATAAGGCGCAATGAGGCCATTCTTTCCTATCCTGATCACATTATTGTCCAGAAAAATGCAATTCGTATTCACGAAGGTATTTTCGCCGATGAATATATGTTCGCCGTAGTCGCAGTAAAACGGCGCCTCAATCCAGACGTTGCCCCCTGTTGCGCCAAGTAATTCCCTCAGAATAGCGGCTCTCCTTTCCAGCTCTCTTGAATCCAGCTGGTTGTACTCCAGAAGCAGGGCCCTCGCCCGATGATATCGCTCCAGAAGTTCAGGATCGCGGGAATTGTAGTTTTCCCCGCTCAGCATTTTTTCTTTTTCTGTCATTGCTTTTCGTAAATTTAGGCGCCTGGAAATACGTACGGGTAAAAATAAACGAATTAGTTTCCGGAAATAAACAGTGAAACCTGAAAACGTAGCCGGGCCCTCGGAGATTCACTCATTCATTCACCCATCCAGCCCCGGCGCCTGCACGGCCACACGACTTTCCCGCCTCCCCCGCGACGGCGCCACCCCGTACGCCTCCTTCCATGCCCTGCGGAACTGCCTGGCGGAGCGGTAGCCACAGCGCCGGGCTACCTCTTCGATGCCGAGCTGCCCGTTCTGCATTAACTGCCGGGCCAGTTCGAGCCGTATCTCCTGTTTGAAGCCCAGGATAGTCTTGCCGGTATATTTGCGGAAGAGGCGCGTCAGGTGGCGGGGGCTGAGATGGGCCTCCCGTGCCAGCGCTTCGATACCGGGATTGGCCTCCGGGTCATTGAGCAGGGCTTCCTGCACTTTTAAAATGGCCGGATGAAAGGGCTGCTGCAGGTTGCTGTAAATATCGCGCTGCGGGCGACGGGCCTCCCGCCGGAAGCTGACGACCATTTCCTGAGCGACGCGGGCCGCCACAAAGGCCCCGAACCATCGCTCCAGCATGTAGAGGGCCAGGTCGACGCCCGTCGACATGCCGGCGGAGGTGTAAATCCGTTTATCCTCGGCATAAAGCCGGTCTTTCTGCACCAACGCCCGGGGATAATGCTGTTGAAGATAGTCGATGCATTTCCAGTGGCAGGTGCATTTCCGGTGATCCAACAGGCCCATATCCGCCAGGATCAGGGCGCCGGAACAGATGGAGCATAGGCTGGCGCCCGCTTCATAAGCCTTTCTCAGCCAGGGCGCCGCCCGCCGGATTGCAGCATCCATCTCTCCCTTCCGGAAGCTCTCAAAATCAACGCCGGGAACACAGATGAGGCTGTTTTTTCCCGGGCTGAGCTGCTCCGGAGAGGTAAAACGGCCCAGCATCAGCCCTTGTTCGGAGCAGATTTCCTCCTCAAAGCTGGTGAATTGTATCTGAATGGGGCGCCGGCACAGCTTCCTGGCTTCGTAGAATACCTGCAGCGGCCCGGCAAGGTCCATCAGGTGGGCCTTGGGAAAGAACAGAAAAATGACGTCGCGTTGGGTCATGATATGGTGTTTTCAGACAAAGATCGGCCAGTTTGAGCCATCACCGGCAGGTAATTCTTGCTAAAACTTAAATTGAATGAAAATAGGATCACTCCACTGTTCTATCAAAACCCGACAAGGATGAAAAAAGTATCGTTCACCATGGTTTTTTGCCTGCTGGCAGGACATCTTTCCTTTTCGCAGCCCCAGCCGAACGGCAGGGCCTATAAAGTAGCCCTTTTCGTGCCCAGTGGCGCCGAACTTCTCGATTTTGCCGGCCCCGGCGAGGCCTTCACCCAGGCGGCCGGTTTTGAAGTATATCTGGTAAGCCTGACTGAAGCGCCCATCAGGAGCCAGGGCTTCATGACGATCACGCCCAACTATTCGTACAAAAACTGCCCCCGGCCGGACATCATCCTCATCCCCGGCGGCGGAACCGGCAGGATCATCAACGAGCCCGAAGCCATCGCCTGGATACAGGAACACTACCGGCAGGGCGGCATCGTGCTCACCGTCTGCACCGGAGCTTCCGTCGCCGCCAAAGCGGGCCTGCTGGAAGGGAAAAAAGCAACGACCTACCACTCGGCTTTCGATTATGTGGAGGGGTACTGCTCGGATTGTGAACTGCTCAGGGGCGTTCGCTATGTAGACAACGGCCGGATCATCACCACTGCCGGCATCTCCGCAGGCATCGACGGCGCCCTGCACCTCATCTCCCGCATCAAGGGGCAGGATGTGGCCGAAGAGGCCGCCCGCAATATGGAATACGACAAGTGGGCGCCGGGAGAAGGCTTTATGAATTACGAGAACGAATTTGTCAGTTACCTGAAAGCGCACGGCATTGCCCGTGCGAAAGAAGCATATGCCCCGGCGCTGGCCGGCGCTCAAAGCCTCTTCTTCGCCGGAGAGCTGAAAAACCTGGCGGCAGAACTGGCAGAGGCAGGACAACAGGAAAAGGCCATAGAAGCGCTGGAATTCTGTGCCAAATACTATCCCGGCGAGATCGTCATTTACAACCAGCTCCGGGCACTGTACGCCGGGATGGGCCGCCCCGTCCCGCCCGTGCCGGAAGACTTCATGGAAAGGGCCCTGCAGGGCAAGGCGGAAGAAGCGATGGCCCTGTACGAGAAAGCCAAAACCCAATTTCCGGGATGGATTCTCTTTGAGGAGTCCCGCATGAACTGGGCCGGCTACCAGCTTCTGCAGCAGGATAAAACCGAAGCGGCCATCGCAATATTCCAGATCAACGTGGATGCCTATCCTTCTTCTTTCAATGTGTACGACAGCCTGGCAGAGGCCTTCATGAAAGCGCAACAGTGGGACGAGGCCCGGAAGTACTACCTGAAGTCGCTGGAACTTAACCCGGATAACGACAACGCCCGGCAGATGATGGCGAAGATGGAGGAAAAATAATTTTGAAATATACCTGGTTACAGACATAATGGCTTACGAACTTACTATTTTCTAAGCCCCAAGTCTTTGTGGGGCTTTGCGCTTTGGCGCCTTCGTGGCTAGAATCCGTTAAGTTCTTTTACGGTAGTATGTGCTTGCTGTTTTCTCAGCATTACCTTATACCATTCGAACCAGAACACCCCTGCAACTGCAATGGCGGCACAGACGAGCCATAGCTGCGGCGACAGGCGGGACAGGTGGAACGTATCGCGCACCACAGGCACGAACTGAAGGGCTACGAGCAGCAGTACGGACGCGCCCAGCATAAGCGGCAGCAGGTTGTTCCGGTAGCGGATGGTGGTGAAGATCGCCTCGTGGAAGGAACGGTTGGCTAAAGTCAGGAAAACGTTGCTGATGATGAGGGTAATGAAGGCCATCGTCCGGGTGCAGGTTTCACTCATGCCGGAGGCCATGGCCCAGTAATAGGCGCCCAGCACGCCGGCGGCTATGATCAGCCCCTGCAGGATG
>CAZAXA010000035.1:0-22781 GCA_964488965.1 uncultured Phaeodactylibacter sp.
CCGATAACGAACAACAAATGCCGTGAGGCATCCCTTCTGGATAACAAACAACAAATAACAAACAACAAACAACCCCGCAGGAACCCAACAGAAACACCATGGCCAGCAAGAAAAAGAACGAATACAAGATAGAGATCGTCAACCGAAAGGCAGATTTTGAGTACAATTTCCTGGAGGCCTATGAAGCAGGCGTCATGCTGACCGGCACGGAGATCAAATCCATACGCCGGGGCAATGCCAACCTGCGGGATGCATACTGTTACTTCATGAAAGGAGAGTTATACATCAAGAGCCTGTTCATTGCGGAATACAACTTTGGCAACCAGTTCAATCACGAACCCCGCCGCACCCGCAAACTACTGCTGCGCCGCAGCCAGCTGCGCAAGCTGGAAAAGCAGGCGAAGGAACGCGGATTTACCATCGTGCCGGTGCGCCTTTACATCAACGCTCGCGGCTTCGCCAAGGTAGAAGTCGCACTTGCCCAGGGCAAAAAAGTACATGACAAACGCCAATCCATCAAGGAACGCGATGTGAAGCGGGATATAGCGCGGATCAAGAAAACGTATTGATCATTTCAGCTTCGCTTTGATCCGCTGGTATTCCGCATCATTGCTTTTGACGCCTCTGCATCCCATTTCCTTTACTTTACCTTCGATATTTTCCACGCGGTTGCCCGGGTTGGGGTGGGTGCTCAGGAATTCGGGGGGGGTGGACTGCCCTTCCATTTTGCGGAAGAAGCCGGCGGCGCCATCGGCGCGGTAATCGGTAGCGCAAAGGTAGATGACGGAGTAAGTGTCGGCCTCCGTTTCATGGGTTCGGCTGAACTTGAGGTTGATCAGCCCCAGGGCTATTTGTTCGATCATGCCCGGTTCTGCATTGCCGGTAACTATGGAGGTCAGCGCTGCCAGGCCGTAGATTTTGGTCATCTGCCGGGTGGAATGCCGCTGGGCAGCGTGGGCGATTTCATGGCCCATCACGCCTGCCAGTTGGTCTTCGGAATCCAGGAATTTGATCAGGCCGGTATAAACATAAATGTGCCCGCCCGGAGTGCAAAAGGCATTCAGGGTTTCACTGTCGTTGATGACCTTCACTTCCCAGGTGAACTCGTCCCGGTAAGCTACCTTGCTGGTATTCAGTATTTTGTCTCTTATTTTTCGCACGTAGGCATAAACCTCTTCATTTCCTTTTTCCGGTAGTATCGGAAACTGAGCGGGGTCGCTCTCGATCTGTTTGGCCACCTCCTGCCCCAGTTGTATGTCCTGTTCCGGGGTGAAGAGGTTGAATCCGCCTCCCGGCTTGCTGGTAGTGCCGCAACCGGAAAAAGACAGCGAAATGGAAAGTGCGATGGCGAAGATGGGCAGTCTTTTCAGCGTCATAAAGTTTATTTTTAAAGACTAAGGATTTTTATCTCGTGCAGGTAACGAAGCCCGGCCCTGGCTTGGTATCGGCGCCGGGCCAGCTTTTCAAAAATATTAACAATTCGGATAAAGGCCTGCAAAATCTTTGATGAATTGTCGAACGAAAGCTTATGATGCCGGAAAAGCTGCGGAGTTTTCCCGGAAAAAGGCCACCGTTTTCACGATATCGTCGTGCAGTACCCGGTCTTCCGTCACTGCCGGCGCCACCTGCCGGTATTTTTCCAGCCACTGTTCAATAGCCGGTGAAGATTGCGCCGGCCGGCGAAACTCCATGGCCTGCGCCGCGGTCATCCACTCTATAGCGAGGATGCGCTCCAGATTTTCCACGACCCGGTAGCATTTGGTGGCGGCATTGGCGGCCATGCTGACGTGGTCTTCCTGTCCGTTGCTGCTCACGATGCTGTCCACCGAAGCGGGCGTGCACAGTTGTTTGTTCTGGCTGACGATAGAAGCTGCGGTGTATTGCGGGATCATCAGCCCGGAATTGAGGCCTGGCCGTGGGGTCAGGAAGCTGGGCAGGCCACGGGCGCCGGAGATGAGCTGATAGGTACGCCGCTCCGAGATGCTGCCCAGTTCGGCCAGGGCAATGGCCATATAGTCGAGCACCAGGGCCAGCGGCTGGGCGTGGAAGTTCCCACCGGAAAGGATAGCGTCGGAATCCGGGAAAATGTTGGGGTTGTCGGTAACGCTGTTGGCCTCGGTGAGGAAGGCCTGTTCGGTATGGGTGATGGCAGCCCAGCTGGCGCCGTGTACCTGGGGCACACAGCGGAAGGCATAGGGGTCCTGCACATAATGTTTGGGGCGGGCTGCCAGGCCGCTGCCCTGCAGCCATTCCCGGATGGAGGCCGCTACCCGCTGCTGGCCCTCATGAGGGCGTATGGCGTGCAGGCGCTCGTCGAAGGGGGAAAGCAGACAATCGAAAGCGTCGATGGAAAGGGCGGCACAGAGGTTGGCCATAGTAAAAAGGCGCCGGGCTTCCAGCAGGCACCAGCCGCAATAGGCGCCGGAAAATTGAGTGCCGTTCAGCAGGGCAAGGCCCTCCTTGGCCTGCAGGCGAAGCGGCGCCAGGCCAAGAGAGGCAAGCACTTCACCTCCCTGCCGCTTTTCACCCTGATAATAAACTTCTCCCATCCCGATCAGCGGCAGGCTGAAATGGGCGAGCGGCGCCAGGTCGCCGGAAGCACCCAGGGAGCCTTGTTCGTAGACGACCGGCAGGATGCCGCGGTTGAAAAATTCCAACAGGTACTCCACCAACTCCAGGCGCACACCGGAAAAGCCATGGGAAAGGCTCCGGGCCTTCAGCAATAACATCAGGCGGACGATCTGTGGCGGCGCCTCATTTCCTGTGCCACAGGCGTGGGATTGTACCAGCTTATACTGCAGGGCCTCCGTCTCTTCTCTGGAAATCCTGATATCGCACAAGGCGCCGAAGCCGGTGTTGATGCCGTAAAAGAGCTCGTCGGAATGTTTTAGTTTATCGTTCAGGTAATCACGGCAATGCTGTATGCGCCGGCGGCTTTCTTCGGCAAGGGCCAGCCGGCAGCCGCTTTCCAGCGCCTGAGCGATATGGGCCAACGTCAGGGCCTGCCCGGCGCTGAGGTAAGAGGTTTTATCCATCTATAGGGCTTTTGCCCGCCCGGGTAGTATCGTCGAGAAGCAGGCGCTTATCGTATAACGACCCTGAGAGCTTGTAACGCTCAACGCTCCATCCTCAACAGCGCACTACCCGGCGAGTAGATTTTCAGGGTGCGAAGTTAAAAAAAAATCAGGGCCGGATACTTATTATACTGTCAGCAACAGCCGGCCTTTACTCAGTTGTTCAAATAATGCTTTGGTCGGCGCAGAAGGCTCTACAGCCAGCTCTTCCTGCAGTATCCTTTCGCATTTGTAATATTGGCGGATGGCTTTGTCGCGGTACCCCAACTGAGCAAAAGCAATGATCAGTTTGCGGTGCACTTCCTCCAGGCAGGGGTCTTTCTCCAGCATCCGGGAGCAGATGTGTACGGCGGAATTGTACGCCCCCATTTCAAAAAAATAGGTGTTCAGGCGGTCCAGGATGAAAAGATAAGTTTCTCTGAGGCTGTCTCTTTCCGCTTCACACCACTTCTCGTAGGGAAAATCAGTCAGAAAATCTCCAACATACAGGCTGCTGGCCTGCTTGTAAAGGCCAAGGGCCTGGGTCAATCCTTCCCTGGACTCCAAAGCCCGCCCCTGCTTCCAGTAGTTCAGAAAACTTTCCACGTCGGAGATAATGTCGAGTTCCGGGTTCAAAAAGTAAGTGTCACTGTCATAGGCCAGCATTTCCAGGCCAGGCAGGCACTCGTGGAAATGTTTTCTGATGTTGTAAATGGCGACGTTCAGGGAATTGCGGGCGCTGGAAGGAGCAGACTGGCCCCAGAATTTTTCCATCAGTATCTCGCGATGAACGGGACGGTGGTTGTGGTATAAAAGAAAAGCCAGTATGGAATTGGGCTTCTTGCCGGCCATGGTTTTCAGAAGCCTGGCGCCATAGAACAAGGCAAATGCTCCAAATAAATATGCTTCCAGGCGGTTGGTATTTTGGTTGTTATCCCCCTCTTCGGAAAGGGAAGGATGGCCTGACAAAGCAATGGGCAGAGAAAGAGTGGTAATGGGATAGGGAGCGACGGCAGTTCTGGCCAGCCTCTTCCGCCCGAGAGAACGCAGCCTGTTTCGCACCATTCCGAGGGCCTTATTCAGCCAGGAAACAGGAGGCTCCTGCGGCACGGGGCAGGGGTTGGCCAACTTCAGGAATATAGCCCGGAACTCTTCTTCCGAAGGAGGGTAGATCAGAAAATCGCCGGTACCTTTCCGGAAAGAATTGATGATGTCTTTTTTTGACGGGCGTTCCGCAATGGTAAGAATGGGTGTTCCGCGGCAGCGCTCCATCACGGTTCTCAGCCTCTTGTCCCAGTCCTGCCCGGACTGCTCCTGGATGACGATGGCCACAAGCGGACAATACTTCTCCTGCGAAGTTTCCATTATCCGGGCCCCAGGCACAACGCTTATCTCGTAACCTTCCGGTATGAGTTTTTGAATATATCCTGCCTGCTCGACGCTTCCACCAAATATTAAAACTTTCAGGGGAGGCATGCCGCTTTATTTTGAATAATCCTCTTGTCGAAAAGTGAAGTGCCGGAACCCTTGTCAACCTCAGGCTACCCGTCTAACGTTGGACAATGATGTTTTCATCCTAAGAGAAACGGGAATATAAATTCCCGTGGTTTACCTCTCCAGGGCAGCGCAGGAATCTATATTCCCGCTTCTCTGTCCAACGTTAGAAGGGTAGCCCAACCTCAATGCTTGTTATTGATCCTTAATTGATTGTACATATCCCTTTTTTACAACCAGAAACCATCTCCTGAAAAAATGCTCGGAAAAAAGTGAAAGAATCAGGGCGGATTGGGTAATTTTGGGTTCTCTGCTACGTAGTGAGGCAGGCTTAATAATATTTGGGCGCCAATTGCAATAAGTATATAATTAAAACTGTTTCCAGAGAAGATTGGTTTTCATTTGAAATGATGATTTTGCTTATCCACGCCAACCCCCAGCTTTTTAAACATACCCCAATCTCCGGCCCCGGCACACAAAGAACAACACACAGGAACCCAAAAAAGAAAGCACACCACCCTTGAGCTGTGATGTGCCATTTTTTGATCACTTAATTTTATTGTACCATGTCTACCAGCATCAAATTCCACAACGGCGAGGAAATGGAGCAGCACGATTGCGAGAGCCGGCGTGATGGAGATTGGATCGTTTTCAAATGCCCGAAATGCGATTATAGCCGCAGGGTCAACTGGAAAACCGGCGAGATGTCTGCTTCCGGAGGCAACATGTTCGTCATGCACCGCGGGCAGCACTTCCCCACGGGCGTGAATCCGAGGTTGATGAATATGAACTAAGCATAACCTTATGCATCCGGCCGCGGTAACGGATACCAGGCCTTTTAGCCACCCTGGGCGGATGCATGGGTTTTATTCCGTTAATCGTGAATTTCTGCCGATCCTGGTTCTGGCCCGGCGCGGTTGCGGTGTTAATAAACCTGTACGAGGCGGCTTCCTTCGTAAGCCTGCTCTTCCTCACGGGCTTCGGTATCTCTGAAATTCAGGACGGCGGTCAGGCGATAGGCCCCGGGCCGTAAACCGGAAGTCCTGATCGGTACCCGGACGTAGCCGCCTTTAATGGCCTTATCGTGTTTTTCTCCGATAAGCAACTCCTGGGCTTTCCCCAATTCCTGGGCATAAACCTGCAGGTCGTACTCCGCTTCTGCGGCGGCGCCTTTTTCCGGAGCGGCGCCGGCTTCTATGCGGAGTTCAAGTGGGGCATCGGTTTTCAAGGTATTTTTCCGGACTATCTCCCCGCCCTCCAGTAAGTCGATCCTGGCCGTCATTTTTTCTCTCAGCATCTCCAGTTTAAGGGACCGTTGCTTTACATCCTGTCCTATCGGAAGGAAACGGGCAATGAACTGCTGAATGGCCCCCATATTCAGTCCATCGAAGCTGTCCCATTCACGGGTAAGGGTATTCTCGATCCGGCCCCTGAAAGGTTGGTTGTGGCCGCGAAGGTAAAATTCGAGGCGGAAGCTGTGTTTCCCGCTGCTGCTTTCGACGGTGGACATGCCGCGGGGGCTGTCGGTTTTTACTTTGGCTGCATGCCTGGGAGGCTCTTTTTCCTCTTCCCTGCCTGAGAAACAGCCCTGCAGAAAATGGATGGAGGCTTCCATCTCTTCTTCCTGCTCAAAGTGCCGGCTGCGGCCGATCTCCTGGTGGTTGCCGGCCTTCAGGATGAAGAAATACAGGCCATCCTTTTTCCGCTCTATCCGCTCCGGATGAGCGATATTCCTGGCTACCGCTTCCATCCCTTCATCCCTTCCTTTCCCGGAAGCATAACCCTGGCTGTACAGGAGAGCCCGGCCCTCGTCATCATTGAAATGAAAATAGTACAACTTCGTACCCTTATGCCTCAGTTTTTCGAAGCCTGCTTTACCGCTCTTCGACTTTTGGGTGAAGTCGTATTTTGGCGTTTTCATAAGTAAGGCCTTTAGTCGGTTCAAAAATACCCGATGAAGCCCTTGCCGGCCTCATCGGGTTGTCCCATCATACCAATTACTAAATGGCATCATAGAGCTGGATAAGGCCGATGTCGCCAAATGCAGCGATCGGGATGGGTTCTTTTCCCGGAGGCGGGCCTTCGAACAGCAGTTGGGCGATCACCCTGTAGACGCCGGCTTCCAGCGTGGAGCTCGGTGCATCCGGGTCGACGTGGATACTGACGCTGTAGGTATGGCCCGGAACGGCTACGAAGGGAACGTCCAGTTCAGGAGCAAAGTTCGTTTCCCCAAAGCCCATCTTTTCGAAGTAGACTTTCAGTTTCCAGGTGCCGGCCATGGCTGCACACATGAAGCCATCCTGGCACCATTCGAAATTGATGTCAAACTCGTTCACGTTCCGCTTGATGATGACATTCTGTTTTACAAGCGGTTGCTCTTCTTGTTCTACCTGGCAGGTGCCTGTAAACCAAAAGGCGGGAACAACTTCTTCATAAACAAGAGAAACTGGCATAATTGTATTTTTTGCGCCCCGGGCCTTTGGGAAACTGGGGTTAACTTGTTTTCGAAGGGGCCGGAGCTGGTTAATAAATACTTTTAGAACCTGCTCCTAATAAATAGCGGGAGAATTAAAACCTGCTTAAATACCGGTTAAGGGCGCGCTTAATCGGCGGTTAATTTTTGATGAAATGGGGATAATTCGATCAAATGCGTAAAAATACTGTTGGGATGCATGAAGACAGATGGGCAATACTTCATCGTTGAGAAGCATCGCCATCGTTATCCTGAATGAGCAGGATGTGGCGGCTCGTATCGCCGATGTGCGCCGTGCTGCCGGCCGGGTCGATCTCCAGAATGAGGTAGCGGTTATGGGGAGTATCGTTTTCCAGAATGTCTATTTCGATGTGCTGCGGCAACTTCGTACCGCTGTCAAAGGCCACTGTCTTTGTGCCGATGGTAAAATCTTCCCCTTCTTTGGCCGTGGAAAGGGCGGCCACTCTGACCTGGGCTTCGCCACTGAACTTTCCGGCTTTTTCAACGGCCAATTCCAGGGAAAATGTTCCGGAACCTTCTTTGACGACAGAACTTGCGCCGGCGAACCCAATAGTAGGAGGGGTAGCCACTTCAAAGATGGCGACTGTCCCGCTAACTTCACAGGCGGCCAGGACGCAGGTGTTCCCGGTGGGGCTGTCCTCCGCCGGGATGCAGATGAGCCCTTCGGGGCTGAGGTCGCCCCCGAGGCTGTCCACAGTGCGGGTATTGATGTATTGAATGAATTGCGGCGCCTCCGGTATGGAAATGTCATACATAACCACTCCCCCAACGCGCTCCAGGCCAATGAAGGCATAGAGCGTACCATTTATCTCTGCCACTTCGACCCCTGCAGGTTCCGGGCCTTTGTCATCCGAACGGCTTTTGAAGTCGTTTTTCGAATTCTGCGTATTAAAGATTTTGCCAAAGACCGGGTCGGCAGCGGTAATTCGTTCCAGCTCGCTGCCGCTGTCATAAACCAGCGCGCCGGTGGCGGCATCCCAGATGGCAAAGGAGCGGCCCCCGAAGGCATGGAGCTCCTCATAGCTGCCGTCGCCGTCGAGGTCGCCGCTGGCGCTGCTGATGCGCAGGCGGCCAAGTAATACGTCCTCTTTGAGATACTCCGCGTAGGGAAAGGCCTTTTCGTCCAGCACTGTCTTCTTGTCGCCTATTCGCACTTCTTCGCTAAAGCCCTCGTAGTCGCGTTCATCACCTTCATTGGCGGTGATCAGATAGGGCCGGCCCTTCACCCTGAAGAAATCGACGGCATCGGGCTGGTACATGCCTTTAACCGGCCAATTGGCGAAGAAAACGCCCCCGGCTTCATTCGAAGCATCCAGCGCCAGTCCCGGCGCAGCCCAATCTTTGAGGCCCAGGGGCAAAACAGCCTGTATCGCCGGCTCCACCAGGCTGACAACGGCCAGGGCATTGTTTTCCTGGCAGACAATATAGGCGGTGGCGCCGTCATCGGATATGGTAATGGACTCCGGCTCCAGGTCCTGGGCAACCGTGGCGTTGGGGCCGAAAATGCGTACCCCCTGAGCCGCCAGTTCTTCCTTTCGGCTGTTGAAAGCCCTGAAATCCAGCGTTGTGACAGGCGGGTTGGCTATGCCGCCGCTAATATCAACGATGCTCACCGAGCCTTCCGGATCAACGGAATAATCATCGCTGGGTTCGCCCTCGTTGGCAGTTAACACCTTGCTGCCATCTGGTGAGAAAAGTAACATGTCGGGCATGGCCCCTACGGTAGCGAACCCCTGGAAAATGCCATCCGCATCGAGAAACACCACCTTGCCGGGATCTGTGGCCCTGCCGCCCTGCATGGCGACAGCCACGATGCCATTATGGCTGGCTGCCGAATTGATCCGCTCCCCGAAAACATCCAGGCAGACTCTTTTTATGCTTCCGATATGAGCTGGATCGCTTATGTCCAACAGCTCAAGTATGTTATTTTTGGAATTGACAACAAAAAGGCGGTGGGACGCAGGGTCATAAGCAATGATCTCGGCTGAAGAACCTGCGGGCAGAGCATAGCTGGCCAGGTGGGATAACCTCGCTTTCGGCTCCGCCTGCCCCCCCGGCGGGCGGCTATCCGTGTCCTGAATAAGGACGACATGGCGCTTTTTTTTGCCAAAACCAAGCGGGCTGCCCTCCGGCAATTCTATTTCGAGAATGAGGTAGCGGCCGCCGGGAGCGTTGTTATCCAGGATATTCAGGCCAATACTCAGCCGGCCGGAGGCGTCTGGTTTCAGGGAAAGCGTATGGCCATCCATAGCATAATCCTGCCCCTCCACTGCCGTAGAAGCGCCGGCGATCTTCACCCGGGCATCAATGGCCTGAAGGGCGCCGCCCTCCAGTGATAATGGAATATCTACCCTGCCGGGCTTTTCAGGTACGATCGTGCTGGATTCGATAAAGCTAATCGCAGGGCGGGGATCGGCAGGCTGCCTGTCCCGTGGTTTTTCCTGGGCTCCGGCAGCCGGCAACTCAGCGAGAAGGGCAAAGCATAATAAGATATTCCATATCGCAATGGAAAGGCGAGGGTATAGCATAAAAATAGTTTTGGGTATTTCCTTACTGTCGCATTAATCCTTCAGGGGGTGGAATACTATTTGCCGGCTGGCTTGCACCTGCTTATTGTTACGTAAAATGATGAGATATGTTACCTTGGGGAATACTGAAAAAAATACCGGCCTGATTGTCCGTCAGGCCGGTATATACAGGGAAAGAAGGGAAAAGCTTAAATAACTACTCAACGATCAGCCGGCGTACCCGGATGCCCTTGCCCGAAGCCAGCCTCACCAGGTACGCTCCTGCCGGCATGCCTGCCAGGCTGATCTCCGCCTGATATTCGCCCTGTAACGGCGGGATAAGTATCCGGCGTAGCAGCTGCCCATCGGCGGCCAATATATCTAACCGGTAATCCGACGCCGACAGGCCATGCAAGCGCACAACAACCAGCCCGGAGGCAGGGTTCGGGAACAATTCGAAGGACTCGCCCGTGGCAATGCTTTCCGTTCCTACACAGATGTCTACCGTAAAATTGATCTCCACCGGCAGCAGGCAGCCGAACGTATTGACAACCAGGGCCTCTGCGGAATAGGCGCCCGGCGCGTATCCTACCACGACGAAAGCCGCCAGGGCTTCTCCGTCAATAATGAACACATTGCCGGGCCCCGCTTCGAATAGGGTGACGTCTTCGGCACAGATCGTGGTATCCGGCGGCAGGCTTATTACAGGAAGCGGATTGAAGCTAACCGTAGCCGTATCGCTGGCCTCGCAGCCGTTCACATCGGAAACGGTGACGCTGTAGGCGCCGGCATCCATTACCTCAACAGACGGAGCCACAGAGGGGATGCTCCATGCATAGGTGACAAAGCCGGGCCCGGCATCAAGGGTTACGGTTTCGCCATCACAGGCGACAACATCTTCACCCAGGCTGGCCACCGGCAATGGATTGACGACTACCTCCACTGTATCCATAGCCATACAACCGCTGGCAGTGGTAGCTAAAACGGCATAAACGCCCGGCTGGCCCACTTCGATCGACGCTCCTGTCTCGCCGTTCGACCAGTTAACCTCCGCATAGGCGCCGCTCACCTCCAGAAGGGCCGCGTCGCCTTCACAGATATTTACGGTTTCGGGAAGGGGAGTGATCGGGCAGCTGAGCTGCAGCTCGAACATGGCCACGCTTCCGCTCACCTCGTGGGAAACCGCCAGCAACGGCCTGCCGGATGGGCTGGCAGAGGCCGGGATGAAGGCCAGGCCCTCGGGGCTGATGTCGCCGCTGCCTTCCGGCAACAGGTTGCGGGTGTTGATATACTGTATGAACTGTGGCGCCACCGGGTTGCTGACATCATAAACGACTACCCCCCCGATGCGCTCCAGCCCGATGAAGGCATAGAAGCCGCCATCGATCTCCGCCACGACGACTGCTTCGGGTTCCGGGCCTTTATCGTCAGATCGGGCCTTGATATCGTTTTCTTCGCTGTCGGAATTGAAAATCTGCCCGAAAACGGGGTCGGCAGCAGTGATCTTTTCCAGGTCGTTGCCGCTGTCGTAGGCCAATGCTCCGGTGGTGGCGTTCCAGATCGTGAAAGAACGGGCGCCATAGGCAAAAAGCTGGTCGTAGTCCCCATCGCCGTCAGTATCGCCGGAGGCGCTGCTGATGCGCAGGCGGCCGAGCAGGGCGTCGTCCTTAAGGTACTCTCCATCCGGAAATGCGGCGGGGTCAAGCGCGATCTCATCATCTCCCACGCGGAATTCTTCCGTGAAGGTATCGTAATCGCGGGCATCTCCTTCGTTGGCTGTGATGAGGTAGCCCTGGCCGCCGACATTGAAGTATTCGATGGCGTCGGGCTGATAAAGGCCGCGAACCGGCCAGTTGGCAAAGAAGATTCCGGGGGGGCGGTCGGAAGCATCAAAAGTGAAACCTTGCGCCTGCCAGTTCTTGCTGCCCAGCGGAAGGATGGCGCTCACCTGCGGAACCGCCAGGCTGATCACGGCCAGGGCGTTGTTTTCCTGGCAGGCGACATAGGCTGTGGCCCCGTCATCGGAAATGGTTATATGCTCCGGCTCCAGATCCTGCGCTACGGTGGCATTGGGGCCATAGAAGCGTACGCCCTGGGCTGCCAGCGCCGCCTGCTGGGCATTAAAAGCCTGAAACCCGAGGGCCGTCACTGTGGCATTCATCACCCCGCCGCCGATGTCGATGATGCTGATGGAACCCTCCGGGTCGATGGAATAGTCGCTGTTCGGTTCGCCCTCGTTAGCCGTCAGCACTTTGCTGCCGTCCGGCGTGAAGAGCAACATATCGGGCAGGGCGCCTACGTTGACGGCATTCAGGAACAGGCCGTCGGTATCGAAGAAAACTACCTGTCCGGCGCCGTCGGTACTGAAGCCCTGAACGGCAACGGCGACGATGCCGTCCCTCGCTGCGACGCAATTGACGCCGCCCCCAAAAGTGGACAGCGGGATGCTTTCAACGAAACTGACCGCCCCGGGATCAGAGTAATCGAGAATCTCCAGCTTGTTCTCCGAAGAATTCGCCACAAAGAGCCGCCGGGAGGCCCCATCGAAATCGACGATCTCCGCCGAGGCCCCATCGGGAAGGTTAATACTGCCCAGGTAGGCGAGTTGAACATAAGGATCGTCCCGGGCAATGGGCGCTGCATCATCCGTATCCTGAATGAGCATAATGTGGCGGTTTTGGCTGCCCACTCTTACACTACTGGCCGCGGCGTCGATCTCCAGAATCAGGTAGCGGCCGCTGAGGCTGTTGTTGTCGAGTATGTTCAGTTCCAGATACTGCGGGTCATTGATGCCTCCTTCGAAACTTACGGTAGTGAAAGCCAGGGTGTAATCTTCCCCCCCAACCGCAGTAGAGGCACTGACGGCCCTGATGAAGGCTTCCCCGCTGGCCGCCCCCGGCCGCTCTATGGCCAGTTCCAGTTGCAGGGCGCCGGCGCCTTCCGCTACTATGCTGCGCGCTTCCGCAAAACTGATCGTCGGCGCGGCTTCCATTTCAAAAACGGACAGGGTCCCGCTGATCTCATTGGAGGCCAGGATATAGCCCTTGCCGTCGGGGCTTTGCTCCGGTGCGATGTGGATGATGGATTCCGGCCCGAGGTCGCCGCCTGCCATATCGGCCGAACGGCTATTGACGTACTGTACGAAAACCGGGGCGCCGGGATCGCTCAGGTCATACACCATAATGCCGCCGATGCGCTCCAGGCCAATAAAGGCGAAGGGCCTGCCGTCGATCTCCACCACAATGACGGCCTCCGGCTCCGGCCCTTTGTCATCGGAGCGGCCCTTGAGGCCGTTATCCTCGTTATTGGCGTTGAACAGGCTTCCGAAAACGGGGTCTTCAGCGGTAATGTACTCCATATCGTTGCCGCTGTCGTAAACCAGAGCGCCGGTGGCGGCATCCCATATGGAGAAGGAGCGGCCGCCGTAGGCAAAGAGCTGGTCGTAGTCGCCATCTCCATCGGTATCGCCGGAAGCGCTGCTGATGCGCAGGCGGCCGAGCAGGGCGCTATCCTTCAGGTACGCTCCGTCGGGAAAGGCCGCAGGGTCGAGCACGATCTCGTCGTCCCCGATGCGGAATTCTTCGCTGAAGCCGTCGTAGTTGCGGGCATCCCCTTCGTTAGCGGTGATCAGGTAGCCCTGGCCGCCAACAGAGAAGTAGTCGATGGCATCAGGCTGGTACATACCCCGAAGGGGCCAGTTGGCAAAGAAAATACCCCCGGAACGGTCCGAAGCATCAAGGCTGGCGCCCTCATCCGTCCAATCCTTGTAGCCTAGCGGAAGGATAGCCGATATTTCCGGAACGGCCAGGTCGACAATGGCCAGGGCGTTATTTTCCTGACAGGCGACATAAGCGGCAGACCCGTCATCGGAGATGGCGATATATTCCGGCTCCAGATCCTGGGCGACGGTGGCGCCGGGGCCGAAGATGCGCACGCCCTGAGCCATAAGGCTGGCCTGCTGAGCGTTGAAAGCTTCAAAACCAACCGTCGTCACCGTAGCGTTCTGAAGGCCGCCGGATATATCAATTATGCTGACGGACCCCTCCGGATCGACAGCGTAGTCGTCAGATGGCTGTCCTTCGTTGGCGGTAAGCACCCTGGCGCCATCTGGCGAGAAAAGTACCATGTCCGGAAATACCCCCACTTCCACGGAACTGATGAAGTTGCCGCTGACATCGAAAAAGGCCACTGTTCCGGGACTGTCTGCATCAGCCCCCGTCATAGAAACGGCGACTATGCCATTGCTGGCGGCAACGCAGGTGATGCCGGCGCCGAAGGCATCGAGCACAACCGTTTGCAGGAGCGTGATGCCTGCCGGGTTGGAAAAGTCGAGAATGGCCAGTTCATTCTGGCTGGAATTGGCGACGAATAAATGCGAAGAGCCGGGATCGTAGCTGACGATCTCTGCCGAGGCGCCGGCGCCCAGGCCAAAGCTGCTGAGATAAGACAGTTGGGCAGACAGGCTGGGCTGGGCCACAGGGGCGCCATCATCGTTATCCTGTATCAGCACCGTATGCCGGCTTTCCGAACCCAGCCGCAGGGGGCTGCCATCCGGCAAATCCAGTTCCAGGATGAGGTAACGGCCGCCCGGGGCGTTATTTTCCAGAATCTCCAGTTCCAGAAATTGCGGATCGGTATTGTCGGCAGGGATAGAAACAGTAGCCCCGGCAAGGGCATAATCTTCCCCTTCAAGAGCAGTGGAGGCATCAATAACTCTTACCGTAAGCTCTCCCGCTACGCCCCCGGCATTTTCTACAGCCAGTTCAATGGTGAAAGCGCCTGAGCCCTCGGAAATAATACTGCTGGGGCGCGCAAAACCGGCAGTAGCTCCTTCCTGAACCTCAAATACCGCCAGGGTGCCGCTGACCTCATAGGACGCCACTATGAGGGCGTTGCCGTTAGGGCTGTCTTCTGCCGGAATAAAGATCACCTCCTCAGGGCTGAGGTCGCCGCCCGGCAGGCCGAGGGTGCGGGTATTGATATACTGTATGTACTGTGGCGCCGCCGGGTCGCTCAGGCTGAAGGCCATTACCCCGCCGATTCGCTCCATGCCTATAAAAGCATACGGTATGCCATTGACCGTCCCAACGGCCACGGCTTCGGGCTCAGGGCCCTTGTCATCGGAGCGGCCTTTGGCCAGGTTTTCGTTTTCATCGGCATTGAAGAGCAGCCCGAATACGGGATCATTGGCGACGATGGTTTCCAGGGCGCTGCCGCTGTCATAGGCCAGCTCGCCGGTATTGGCGTTCCAGATGGAGAAAGACCGGCCGCCGTAGGCATAGAGTTCATCGTAGTCGCCATCGCCATCGAGGTCGCCATTGGCGCTGCTCACCTGCAGGCGGCCCAGCAGCGCCTCTTCTTTAAGGTAAGCTGCATCCGGGAAAACGGTGGGGTCGAGGGTGATTGCTGAGTCGCCCACACGAACCTCTTCGCTGAAGCCGTCGTAAGCGCGGGCATTGCCTTCGTTGGCCGTAATGAGGAATTCCTGCCCGCCAACGGAGAAGTAGGCGGTAGCGTCGGGCTGGTACATTCCTTTGACGGGCCAGCTGGCGAAGAAAACAGCCGGCGAACGGTCGGAAGCATCGAAGAAGACGCCTTCCTCAGACCAGTCTTTATACCCCAGAGGCACGATGCTCTTTACTGTGGCGGCGACTATGTCGATGGTGATGAGGGCATTGTTTTCCTGGCAGGCGGCGTAGGCCGTGAGGCCGTCGTCAGAAATGGCAATGTATTCCGGTTCCAGGTCCTGGGCTACCGTAGCGCCCGGGCCGAAAATGCGGATACCCTGGGCCACCAGGCTGGCAGAGTCGGCATTGAGGCCGGCAAAATCGACCGTTTTTACATCAGCATCCGTCAGGCTGCCGATGCCGGGCTCCAGGCCGATGATGCTGACGGAACCCTCGGGATCCAGAAGGTAATCACTGCTTGGCCCCCCTTCGTTGGCGGCCAGCACTTTTGTGCCATCCGGCGTAAAGGCGAGCATATCCGGCAGAAAGCCTACCTTGACGGAATTCAGCAGGAAGCCGTCGGCATTGAAAAAGAGCACCCGGCCGGGCACACTGGCGTTCGGCCCGGCCATAGATACCGCTACCAGCGTGTCATAAACGGCGACGCAATTGGCCTGCCCGTTGAAAAACGCGGACAAGTCTATGGAATTGGCCGGGCCGAGGCCGGCAGGATCGGCAAAATCTATGATATCCAGCCGGTTGTCCGCCGCGTTGGCCACAAAGAGGCGCTGCCTGGCAGGGCTGTGGGCAACCGCCTCTGCCGAGGCGCCGGCCTCAAAGCTGCCGAGATGGCTGAGGCGTATGCCCGGGCTGGCCGGCGGCGCCGGAGTTTCGATATCATTGTCCCTGATCAGGATGATGGACTTGTCGTTTGCCCCGGGGCCGCCATTTATCAGTTCCTCTATTTCCACGATCACATACTTCCCTCCCAGGCTGTTGTTCTCGGGTAGTAACAACTCCGCGAATTGAGGATCTGTGCTGAATGGCGGAAAGGTAATCGTATCGCTCAGCAGTTTGTAATCGACACCTTCCACTGCGGTAGAAGCGCCGGCCACCGACAATATGGCCCGGGTAGGCATGGCATTGGAACTTGTGACCCTGACAGGCAGCAGGTAAGGATCGGCGCCTTCTTCTGCGGCAGCCGCCGTATTCACAAAAGCGACGGAAGGCATCAGGTCGTCGCTGATGATGCCGGGCGTAGCGAAAACATCAGTATCCCCGAACTGCGTGGCAGTGGCCCGCCAGTTGGAGCCTGTATTGTTGTCAAGAGTAGCGGAGATCAGTTCCAGAGAAGGGCCGTTGCCGTCGGCATCGGGAGGCCAGGGGTCATTGTCGTCGTAGTTGACCTGATCGATCACGGCGCCGCTGCTGTTGACAATGAGGAGGTCGCCGCCGCCATTTCCCAGCCTGTCAGTGGCGCCCCAGCCGATAAAGTCCTGCCCGAAAAAAGCTTCGGCAACTGCCTCATCGTAGGCCAGCAGCACCACTTCGCCGGCAGGCAGGCCGAGGCCGGCGGGGAAGGTGAAGCTGAATTCCCCGCTGAGTTGCAGCCCCCCCAGCGCGGCTTCGGTATCGCCGGCATTGTAAATCTCAATAAATTCCTGATCATTGTCGGAAGGCGGGTTGTAGAAGATTTCGGTTATGACAAGCTGGGGAACAGTATTGTTGTAGAGGAAATCAAAGGTAAAGGGAAAGAGGAGGAAGTTACCCGCCAGGTCGGCCACCAGCCCCACCGTAAGAGAATAGGCCTGTCCGGCGGTAAAATCTTCACTAAAAGTAATGTCTGCATAAGGCGGGCCGGCCGGCGGTTCTGCATAGGCGATGGTGCTGATGGCGGCATTGGCGGTATAGTTGGCGGGGTCTTCCACGCTGGCCGGGGCCATGGGTTCGCTGTAATAAATCCGGACTGACCTGGCGCCTGTCACCTCTGCGCCTACTACCAGTGGAGAGATGACATCTTCCGTACTGCTGAAAATGGAAATATCATCAAACCCGGCAAAATCGGTACTGCCGTCCTGTTTGGCCATGAGGCGCAGGCGGGCTTCGGCGGCGCCGGGCGGCAGGGTGATGTACACTGTCGTCCATTCGCCGGTGTTGCGGTTCAGGCCGACGTAGTTGGCCATATCGAAGCCGGCGCCGGGTTCTGTTTCCAGGATGTAACCGATGGAATCCTGGTCTTCGTACCCGATGGTGAAGTACTTGAAGGAAATGGAGTTGGCAACGAAGCCGGAAACGCCAACCGGTTCAAAATCGATGGCATGAAATCCGGGATTGCCCCCATTGGGGTTATCCAGGTCCCGCATAAACCAGAATTTCTGGCCGGTGGCGGGAGAAATGGCGGAGGTATTTGTGGTATCTGCCCAGACGTCGTCGCCATCATCCGCGACATAACGAGGCGGGGATGCGGTATAATCCCAGTTGTCATTGGCGGAGCCTTCGAAGCCCTGGAATAACTCCTGGGTATCCTGTGCCAGGAGCGGGGAAATTATCAGGGTTATTGCGCACAGGGCGCTCAAGGGCCGGGTCATAAGGTAAGGGTGTATCATAGGAGCAATTTAAAAAAAAGATAAAGCCGCCATCATCTCCGGCGCCGGACAAGCTACGGCCGGCATATACGGCTCCCCGGCCTGGCCGTCATTCCGGCTGGCCGCTTTCGATCCCATCCGGGTTGAAATTGAGCTGAAAGCCGATCTTCTTGTTGGGTTCATCGTCATCGAAATCTTCCCAGTTGGTGATCTCCTGGATGAAATCTTCCATATGGCGGATGAAATAGGGTTCTTTGAGCTCTTCCGGCCGGTAGATAGCGATGGTCTTCGGGGGGCGGGGCTGGCCATAGTTTTCAATAAAGGGATAATTGATCAGCACGATGACCTTGCCGTTGAACAGTTGCTGGTAGACCAGAGAGCCGTTGTGCTTGATCAGGTCGCGGTGTACTTCCTCGCTGACTTTCTGGAACATGCCGCTCTTGGAGGTGCCCAGGCTGAGGACGACGGCCTCCAGGTTCTCTATTTCGGAGCGTACCATAACCTCTGCTTCCAGTTTTATGGCCGTGACGAGGTGCTGCAGCATGCTGCGGATTTCCTCCCTCAGGTTGGTTTTCCAGGCTTCGCGGTACTGCTGGGTATTTTGCAGTACTTCTTTGTATTGATTGGCCTTGCGCTGCAAATTGAGGGTTTCTGTTCCTATGGTATCCATATCTTTGCGTTTGCGGTTAAGGGGTTTGCGTTGTTGATCAATTTTTTTCCAAGTTAATCATTCAGCAGCGGGATGAAAAATTCCTCCTGTAAATATCTTTCAAACAAGCGGGAAAACTGGCGGGCCCTTTCCGGGAAAACCCTATTTTCGCTCCATGCTTTTAGCCATAGATATCGGAAACACCAATGTAACCTTCGGCCTGGCGGAAGAAGGACAATGGAAGCACACCTGGCGCCTGCCGACCATAGCCGACGGGGAAGCCCTGATGTACTACGAGGTGCAAATCACCAATTTCCTGCTGGAAAACGACATCTCCGCCGCCCGGGTCGGACAAACGGTGATCAGCACGGTAGTTCCTGCCCTGCGCCCTGTTTTCGAAGAGCTCGTTCATCACCTTTTCCGGGCCCGGCCGGTGGTGGTGGGCCCCGACATCTATCCGCGCCTGCGGCTTCAGATCGCCCGGCCTGACGAGCTGGGCACTGACCTCTATGCCAATGCCGTGGCGGCTTTTTACCTCTTCCAAAAGGACTGTATCATCACCGATTTCGGTACGGCCCTGACGTTCACCACTGTCAATGCCGCCGGCGAGCTGCTGGGGGTTTCCATCGCGCCGGGCCTCAAAACGGCCATATCCGCTCTGTTCCAGAAGACGGCCCAACTGCCGGAGGTGCCGCTCGAACTACCAGCCTCTGCCGTAGGCAAGAATACCGTGCATGCCATTCAGAGCGGCATACTGATCGGTTATGTGGGGCTGGTACGGCACATGCTGTATACCATACGGGCAGAGTTGGGCCAGCAGTACATCGCCATAGCAACCGGAGGGCTTTCCTCCATCCTGCACCCTTTGAAAGGCGAGTTCTACTCCATTGAACCCAATCTCACTCTGGACGGCCTACGGCTCATCGGGGAACGAATAACAGATAACGAATAACGAATCCCGTGAACCTTAACTTCTTATTCTTGTTTTTCCCCTGATCATTTACGGTACATCCGGCCTTGATGCCAAAAACAACTGTGATTTTGTCATTTTGAAAAAACAACCTACTCCAATGGCGCCAGTTCAAAGCCACCTTAACGCTGTCGGTATCGATGATATGGCAGCCTATATTCCCAAACTCTTTTTGCCGATCGAAACCCTGGCGAAAGAACGCAACCTGGAATACGCAAAACTCAATAAGGGCCTGGGGCTGGAAGCTATGGCCGTGGCCGACGCCCACGAGGATGTGGCGACCATGGCGGCCAATGCCGTACTGGAACTGATGGAACGGAACCGGCTACGCCCTCAGGACATCGGCCGCATTTACCTCGGCACGGAAAGTTCGGTAGATGGCTCCAAGCCGATGGCCTCATATGTACAAGGCATGCTCACTCAATACTACGAGGGCGTTTACGGGCCCGGCTGTTTCCTCAACTGCGATGTGGTAGATATGACCTTCGCCTGCATCGGCGCCGTCGACGCCCTGCAGAATACGCTTGATTGGGTAAAGGGCGGCGAACGGCGTATCGGCATCGTGGCAGGATCAGATATCGCCAAATACGAGCTGGGCTCGGGAGGGGAATATACCCAGGGCGCGGGAGCTATCGCCCTGCTGGTACGCCGGAACCCCCGCCTGATCGCTTTCGGCGAAGCCTGGGGCGTCGCTACCCGTTCCGTGCACGACTTTTTCAAACCCCTGCGTACGGCCAGCAAGGAAAGCCTGCTGCAGGAAGCTATGAAACTGGCCGGCAAAGATCCTCATGCCGCCCGGGAAGCCCTCAGCCGGCTGGCCAGCATGGTGCCCAACGGAGGCGTGCTCACCAGTAGCGAGGCCAGCATTACCTTACATAAGGAAACGCCCGTTTTCGACGGGCATTATTCCAATGCCTGCTATCAGGAGCGCATCCGGGAGGCACTGGAGCATTTTGCCCCGCAGGCGGGTTATGATGCCAAAAAGGAAGCTATATCCGGCTACTGGGCCAACCTGATCTTCCACCTGCCTTACGCTTTCCAGGCCCGCCGTATGTTCCCGGAGGTTTACGCCATGGAGGCCAAAGCCCGGGGCGCCCTGGCTGCTCTGCTGGAAGAAACCGGAATGCCGGAACCACTGCGGGAGAACTTCCCGGATGAAGAGTCCTTCGGGAAAGCCCAGGGCGAGTTCTTCCGGGCGGTCAGCAAAACTACCTCTTACCAGATGTTCGTTCAGGAAAAGATCGAACCGGCAGAACGGGCTTCCTCACTGGTTGGCAACCTATACACATCCTCCATCTTCCTGGCAATGATCAGCAGCCTGGAAGTTGCATTGGAAGAAGGCCGGGAACTGGAAGGCAAACGCTTCGGCTTCTTCGCCTACGGCAGCGGCTCCAAATCGAAGGTGTTCGAAGGGCAGATACAGCCTGCCTGGCGGGAAGTGGCCTGCCGGTTCAGGTTGATGGAAAGGCTTGCTCAACGCACCGCTATCGACTACTACACATACGAACAACTCCACCGCAACCAGGCCAGGGAAAGCACATTGCCCGTTCAGGAGGAGTTCTTCCTGAAAGAGGTCTGCCGGGAAAAAGGCGTTAAAGAAGGCGCCCGCACTTACGGATGGGGGAAGAAAGCCCTTGCTGTTCCAGCTTAAAAGGAGGGTTGGAAATTAACAGGTTTGCCTTCAATGGAGCCACCCATATTGGCCTGTCTGCCTATCCTGTAGCTCCCCCGTCTCCCTGAGGCGTCCACGATCCGGAAAACACGGCCCCGCTAAAGCGCTGCGCCCACAGACGCCGGCACTTCAGGCCGAACAGTTCAAAAGGCCTTCTCCCCCGGGCCATCTATAGAGCTGCAGTAATGCCCATTCGCCCATAAGGTTCGGCGCCACCCTGATCTTCAGCTTCGGGATGACGTTCAAAAGGCGGAGCCGCTGACGGAAAAAACCTGGCTGCTGGTGAAGATCGGTGAAAGGTAAAAGAGGGAAAACGCACGAATTAAAACTTACCCTTAACTTTGGCAGAAAAACATGGAAAAACAGGCCCAACTCAACTACCTGGAAAGCGTCCGCGCCCTGTTCAGATACTATAAAGGGCTGGGAGAAAAAGCCATGGCCCAGATCAGCGAGGCCGAACTGAGTTACCAGCCTGGCCCGGAGAGCAACAGCATCGCCATCATCGTCAAACACCTTTACGGGAATATGCTCTCCCGCTGGACGGACTTCCTCACCTCCGACGGCGAAAAACCCTGGCGCAACCGCGACGGCGAATTCGAAGGCAGCCTGAAAACGCGGGAGCAAATCCTCGGCGCCTGGGAGGAAGGCTGGAACTGCCTGTTCAACGCCATCAACGCCCTCGGGGCGGAAGACCTCCAGCGGATCGCCTATATCCGCAACGAGGGGCATACCGTACTCGAGGCCATCAACCGGCAGCTGGCACATTACAGCTACCACGTCGGCCAGATGGTCTTCCTGGCCCGGCAGGCCAAAGGCGGGGAATGGCAGTCGCTGAGCATCCCCAAAGGGGAGTCACAGGAGTTTAACCGGGAAAAGTTCGCTCAGGAGAAGGGGCGGAGGCATTTTAGTTGATTGGGTTGATTGGGTTTTCCAATCAACCCAATCAACTTAGTCAACATAACCAACCAATGCCCTACTCCTTCCCCCAACCCGGGCTGAAGGCCAGTTCCTGCAGCTTGTCGGCCAGGGTTTCCAGTTCTTCCGGGAAGCCGTAGTACAGCTTTATCCGTTTGGTTTTCCCCGCGTGTTTGAAAGACAGGTAGGTGGTTGGCAGGTCGGTCACCTGCTCGGTGTATTCATTCTCATACTGCCAGAGGTTGGCTTCGATGAAGGTATCGAAAATGTAGTTGGCCGTATCGGGGGGAAAAGTACGGGCGTATTTCCCCTCAAGCTCTACGAATTGCTTGCCTTCGAAGGCGGCGGCCCCATTGCCTTTGATGTTGAAACTATAGGACGGGCAGGAACCGAAACAGGGCGTCCTGACGATCTCTATCGCCGATTCTTCCGTGTACTGGTACTTGTCCTTGCCACATTTAGCGGCGGTGAACAAAAGGAAGGCCGAGGCCAGCAATACGCTGAATGAAATGGTCTTTTTCATTGGCTTGATATTTTGCCCGAAAGGTAGGGAAATTTGGAGAAGTGGGAAGGCCTTTCCCCTTTCCGCCCCGCCTTCGTTCCCCAGCCGGGTAACTCCGTCTTCGCTGTGCTCAGCCGGGCAAGCTTCCGGTTTCTGCCTCACGGCCTTGCCCCCTTCTCCACCACCTTGATCAGCGTTCCTTTGGAAAGAGGCGCGTTGAGCTCCATACCATTGAGTATGGCAAATTCTTCGTGCCGGTTCGAGGGTATGCCGGCCTCCTGCAGGGCTGACCGCAGGTTGGTGTCCTTATCGACGCGGTGAATGCGGATGCGCTCCGGCGCCACATTGATCTTAGATGCGTCCGTCAGTTTGCGGAAACCCTCCATGGTTTGCCGGAAGCGGGCCGTATAGGCGTTGAAGTCCTCCTTATAGGACATGCCCAGGAACTGGTACACCCGCCCTTCATATTCGATCAGGTAGGCCAGGATGCTGA
>CAZAXA010000036.1:0-22590 GCA_964488965.1 uncultured Phaeodactylibacter sp.
ACCTCAACCTCAACCTCAACCTCAACCTGGCTTAAATTGCTGAAAAACAGGCTAATCAGGTCAAACCTCACGTTACGTAACAATTAGCTTTCCCTTCCGGTATCCCTGGAGGAGCCGGGCTGATCATTTCGTGCATTGCGCATTATCCGGCCATGGCTTTTTTGCCGGGAAGGGCTAAATTGCGGGGAAAAACCCACTATGGTATCCAAAAGATGGCGAGTTTTCCTTCGCAGGCTGCGGCGTTTTTTCCTCACTTCGGTCATCGGCGGCGTGGCGGTGGTGCTGCCCATCACCATCTTCATTGCCCTGCTGCGCTTTATCGTGAGTTTCACCTCCGGCATTCTGGCGCCCCTGCGGCCTCTGTTCCCCTTTTCCCGGGATGTGGCCGACTGGCTTATCGACCTGCTTTCTTTTTCCATCGTGATCACCCTTTTTTTTATGATCGGGCTGGTCGTCCGGACCCAGTATGGCAACAAGGCCATCAGCCGCTTCGAAGAACGCTGGCTGATGCAACTGCCCTTTTATTCCGTCCTCAGGGAAACGGTGCGGCAGTTCTTCGGCGGGAAGAAGGCGCCTTTTTCTCAGGTCGTCCTGTGCGACCCCTTCGGCAGCGGCATGCTGATGACGGGCTTTGTCACCGATGACGAGCTGGGGCACGGCTATCTCACCATCTTCGTGCCCACCGGCCCCAACCCGACCAACGGCTTCATCTTTCACGTTCCGGAGGATAAGGTTTACTTCGTCAATACCCGCTCGGAGGATGCCATGCGGACTATTATCGGGGTGGGGACGGGTTCGAGGGTGTTGTTTGAGGGGTGGGCCGGGCCAGTTGTGCCCGGGAGTTGACGGGCTGTTGCGTATACACAGTTGAAGCATAGGAATTATTAGCTATATTGCATCAAAAGGGCTGCCACGAGGTTGTGCAAGAAGGTATGGTAGCAGTGCACTATCGCCGCAGGGGCTTTTTTCACAACCCCTTCTCTTGGCCGGGCTGGGATTGTCCCTGCCTTTGCCCTGTTTTCCCAATACCCCGTAAATGACGACTGAAGCCATTATCGATTTTCTGCAGCAATACCCTCCCTTTATTTATTTGCCCCGGGTTGACCTGGAAGAGCTGGCGGGCAAGGCCGCTCCGGAAGAAATAGCCGAAGGAGCATTCCTCTTCGAAGAAGATGAAGCGGCCCGGCCTTTTGTCTACGTGCTCCGAAAAGGGCGTTTTGAAATCCTGAAAAAATTCGAGGACAGCACTCAGGTCATCGACCTGCTTAAAAAAGGAGATTTGCTGGGCATGAGGGCCATTCTGGCCCACAAGCCCTATCTGGGGTCTGCCCGCGCCACCAGAAACAGCATCCTTTTAAAGATTCCGGAAGGCATTTTCCTCGACTTCATGGAGCGCTTCCCCAGGGTGGCCCTGTTTTTCGCCAGGGGTTTTGCCGCGGGGATGCCCATCATCCACGTACAGGAAGAAGCGGTGAAGTCAAAGGAAACCCACTTCCTGAGCCGCGACCCGGTGCTGTTCATGCGCACTGAAGATGTGCTCATTCCCAATCCGGTGGAGGATTTGCTGAAGGGGCCGGCGGAAACTACCCTGCGGGAGGTTGCCCGGCAGATGAAAGAGCGGCTCTTCGGTTCCTTCATCATTGTGGACGGAGAGGACAGGCCCCTTGGCATCGCTACCGAGTCGGATTTTATCCGGCGTGGTTCGGAGCGCAACGCGAGCTGGGAGTCGCCCGTCAGTGAGATCATGAGCAGCCCGGTGTTTACCATTCGCAAGGGGGCGACCGCCGCCCAGCTGATCATTGCCATGAGCAAGCACAAGATCGACCACCTGGTGGTCACAGAGGACGGTACGCCGGATTCTCCGGTACTGGGCATCATCTCCCAGCGCGACATCCTGCTCATGCACGGCAACAACCCCGCAGTGCTCGTCCGGCAACTGCGGGAGGCCCGCGATGTAAAAACCCTGGCCCGCATCCGCAACCGGGCCGATGAACTGATCTACAACTACTTGCGCCAGGAGGTTTCTATTACTTTTATCGCTGCCGTTACTACGGAGATTAACGATACCTTGCTTCATAAGGCTTTCGATTTCAGCCTGGCCCGCCTGCAACGGGAAGGGGTGAAAAAGCCTGCCCTTTCTTTCTGCTGGCTCTCCCTGGGCAGCGAGGGCAGGGGAGAGCAGCTCCGCCGCACCGACCAGGACAATGCCATCGTCTACGAGGATTCGCCGGAGGGGCAGGAAGAACAGGCCGCCCTTTATTTTCAGCGGCTGGGCGCCGCCGTGGCGGACATCCTGCTGCAGTGCGGCTTTGCCCGTTGCCCGGGCGATATTATGGCCAGCAACCCCAAATGGGTAAAACCCCTCGGCGCCTGGAAACAGCAATTTACGGACTGGATCGCCTTCCCCAATCCGGAAGGGCTCGCCGGCGTTTCCATCTTCTTCGATTTCCGCCCCGGCTATGGCGACAGCCGCCTTACGGACAGCCTGGCGGAGCACATTCTGCAAACCATCGCCGGGCGCTCCAGTTTTCTGAACTTCTTCGCCCAAAGCGCGCTCCGGCATCCTGCCCCCCTGGGTTTCTTCGGGAAGTTCGTCCTGGAGGATAAGGACGGCAAAAAAGGCGCCTTCGACCTCAAAGCCCGCGCCATGCGCCCTCTGGATCACGCCGCCCGTGTGCTGGCCTTCGCCAATGGCATTCGTGGAGTAACCAATACCATACAGCGGTACGAACAACTGGAGAGCATTCTGCCGGACAAGGGCCTGTTCCGCGAGGCATCCCTGTCCTATGAGATCCTCCTCCGCTACCGGGCCATCAACGGCTTTCGCAATAACGATTCGGGGCGCTATATCTTCCCGAAACAATTGACCAGGATCGAAAGGAAAACCCTGGAAACCTGCTTTGCGGCGGTGGAAAGGGTGCAGCAGTACCTTAAAAATATGTTTCGGGTGAGTTGATTTTAGCATATTAATCTGGCAAGGTAGAAAAACAAGTTGCGATTAAGGGCGTAAAGTTGTACTTTGTGTAATAATTCAATACACAAAGTTGGCTTTTATGTACCAAAGAGCTATTTTTCCTGCTTTGGAACAACACCTTACCCAAAAGGCGGTCACGGTTATTACCGGCATGCGGAGGGTAGGGAAGACCACTGCTCTAAAATACCTGATGGGGAAAACGCCTCATCAGCAAAATAAGGCCTATCTCGACCTCGAACGGCTGGAAGACCGATACATATTTACTCATAAAAATTTCAGTGAGATACAGGCGGACCTGGAATTCAGAGGCATTGATTTTTCAAGGCCCGGCATGATCGCTCTCGATGAAGTTCAGCTCATTCCGGAAGCAGTTGGCTTTATTAAATATTATCATGATCACTTCCCGGTTAAGTTTGTACTTTCGGGCTCCAGTTCATTCTATTTGCGGAACCGGCTGACAGAAAGCCTGGCCGGGCGGAAGCAGATATTTGAAATGTATCCGCTGGATTTCCTGGAGTTCCTGCAGTTTAAGGAAGTGGAAACCGCTCCTTTGCGAGATTGCCGGTTCCAGCCATACAGGAGAGTCGTTTATGCCCAATACACGGCGCATTACGAAGAATATCTGCAATATGGTGGTTTTCCAGAAGTGGCCTTAGCGGGCGCAATTGAACAGAAAGAGCAGTTTCTTAAAGATGTTCTGAATTCCTACATCGAACTGGACATCAAACTTCTCTCTGATTTTTCAGTTATTGACGACCTTTACCGGCTTGTTTCCCTGCTCGCTGCCCGGATAGGCAGCAAACTGGATTACTCTAAGCTCGGCATTATTCTGGGAATTAACAGGCATAAGATCAAAGATTACATTCATTTACTGGAACATACTTATTTTCTCCGTTTGATAAGGCCTTTCTCTAAAAATATCGACCGGGCTATTGCCCAGCAGCAAAAGGTTTACCTGGCAGATACGGGTTTGGCTAACCAGTTGGCTCAATTGGATAGCGGCGCTTTATTTGAAAATGCTGTGGCCTTGCAATTGATGAAAAATGCTTCATTGAATTACTTTCAACGCAAAGGTGGGCAGGAAATAGACTTTATTCTAGATGAAAAAACAGCCGTAGAGGTGAAAGAAACTCCTACGCCTAAAGACCTGAAGGCTTTAAAGGAACGGGCAGGGGCGATCAATTTGGCTGAAGCAATGCTTGTTGGCCGATACCCACCCAGGAGTGAATTTTCTGATTTTATCTGGGGCGGTACGATATTCTGAGGTAATCTTACCTTTGCAGCTCAAAACCGATGATCGTTAAATATGCGAGGACTACAAGTACTCTACGAAGACAACCACCTCATTGCCGTCAACAAGCCGGCAGGCATCCTGGTGCAGGGAGACGAGACGGGCGACCGCCCCCTGAGCGAGTACGTCAAAGACTACATAAAGGATCGTTACAACAAGCCGGGAGCGGCCTTCCTGGGCGTTATCCACCGGCTGGACCGCCCGGTGAGCGGCGTCACCATCTTTGCCCGCACCAGCAAGGCCCTGGCGCGGATGAACAAGCTGTTTCAGGAGCGCGAAATAAGCAAAGTGTACTGGGCCATCACTGCCAAACGGCCGGAACCCCTGAGCGGGCGCCTGGTGCATTACATCGAAAAAGACCGAAACAAGAACTTCGCCCACGCCTACAATAAGCCCAAAGGAGATGCCAGGAAGTCGGAGCTGGACTACAGCCTGCTGGCCACTATCGGTTCCCACAACCTGGTCGAAGTGAGGCCCGCTACCGGCCGGCCCCACCAGATCCGCGCCCAGCTGGCCCGCCTGGGCTGCCCCATCCGCGGCGATGTCAAGTACGGCTTTCCCACGCCCAACCCGGATGGCTCCATCCACCTGCATTGCCGTTCTCTGTCTTTCGAACACCCCGTAAAGAAAGAACCGGTGACGATCACCGCCAACCCTGGCGAGGAGGACGAGGTGTGGAAACTGTTCCGGGCGCAGTGGGGATGAAAGTGTATCGGTATATCAGGGGGCTTTTCTTTTTGAAAAATGAACACTGATTTTCAAGCAGAGGGCAGAACGGCATTTCCACGCATTTCCACATTTTTTTAGCCAGGAACCCAACCAGGCGCCATGGTTATTGTATAGCTTTATGCCGGATCAACACCCTACATCATGTTTATAGGACACTTTGCCGTTGGTTTCGGGGCCAAAGCTGCCGCGCCCCGCGTTTCTCTGGGCAGCCTCTTTCTTGCCGCGCAGTTCGTCGACCTGCTGTGGCCTACCCTGTTGCTGCTGGGCCTGGAGCGCGTACAGATCGTGCCTGGCATCACCACGGTTACGCCTCTGGATTTTGAACATTACCCCATAACCCACAGCCTGTTGATGGCGGTTGTCTGGGGAGGGCTTTTCGCATTGGTGTACTGGCTGGCCCGGAAGTACAAGGCCGGGGCGATCGTGCTGGGGCTTTGTGTGGCCAGCCACTGGCTGCTCGACCTGCTGGTGCACCGGCCAGACCTGCCGCTGATCCCGGGAGGAGCAACCCGCCTGGGGATAGGCCTCTGGAATTCCCTGCCGGCCACGCTCATTGTGGAAGGCCTGCTTTTTGTCGCAGGCCTGTGGCTGTATCTCCGCAGCACAAGCGCCAAAAACCGGACGGGGCGCTGGGCGCTTTGGGGCCTGGTAGCGTTTCTTGCCGTAATATACATCGCCAACCTGTTTGGCCCTCCTCCTCCTGATGTTCAGGCCATCGCCTGGGCAGGACACCTGCAGTGGCTGTTCGTCATCTGGGCCTATTGGGTGGATCGCAACCGCCTCGTGCCGCGATCATCCTGATCGCAGGGCCGGTGGTTGTTGGTTGTCTGTTGTCTGTTGTCTGTTCAGTGCCGGAGGCGATAGATCACGGCCGCCTCGTGCCGCGATCATCCTGATCGCAGGGCCGGTGGTTGTCTGTTGGTGGTTGTTTGTTGTCTGTTGTCTGTTGTCTGTTGTCTGTTCAGTGCCGGAGGCGATAGATCACGGCCGTTCAGAAAGCCGGCAGCGAATGGCGAATCCCAAATTCTCTACCTCTTGCCGCTTACCGCCTCAACGTTCTGCCTCTGCTGCAGCAAAGCGGCAGCTTTGTCTATATACAGGGCAAATCCGGCCAGCACCTCGCCCAGGATATTGATCTGCTCCTGAGCTTCAACGAACTTGCGTTCTTCAATGGCCTCCCTCACGCCGGGCAGCGTCTTGACGCCATAGCCGGTATAAAAGCCCGGGGCATAGATATGGTGCCTGTACCAGGGGCGGCGGGGCAGGCCATGATCCCGGGTGAGTTGTTGTTCTGCCGCCTGCAGCAGCAGATTGAGGGCAGCCTGTTGTTCGCCGTTCAGTTGGGCCTTTTTGCGCGCCTCTTCGAAGGCGGCGGCACTTTTCTTCAGTGAGGCCAATGCATTCTGCAGGGGCGCAAAATTGAAATAGGGAACCTCTGCTTTCGCCTGTGGCACTACGAACGTCCTGGAGGGGTCGGCAGCGGCGGCGTAGAACCCTTCCCGGATCAGGCGGTTCTCCTTTGCGGTTTGCTCCCGCAGCCTGTCCGCCATTTTCATAACATCCTCCGCATAAGCGGAGACGGTTTCGGCGAATTGCCCGAACTCGAAGGGCAGGATATCGGCTTCGGCCAGGCGAAGGCTCAGCCGGCCGGCCACCTGCGCCAGGGCAATACCATACTGGAAGCCGGGATCTTTAAACCGGGTGTAATGCTCGTAAGTGTCGTGGGCGGTATGGTATTCGCCGCCCCGCCCTTCGCCGCCGAAACCCAGGCTGAAAGAGGCGATGCCCAGGTGCTGGATGAAGGGAGTATAGTCGGAGCCGGAGCCCAGGGCGTCGAGGGCGAAGTTTTTGGGTTCTGCCTTGCCTTCCACCAGTTCCTTAGCCCGCCAGCGCTCGTAGACGGACAGGCCCGTCTGCGGGTCTTTGACTTCCCGTGCCACTTCGTTGAAGAGATGCTGAAGCGTATGGGCGCCGCCGGCATCGAGGAAGCCACGGTTGTTCGAATCGGTATTGATATAAGCCACGGCCTTTTGGCGCAGCTCTTTGGCGTGGTGCTCCACCCACTCGGTAGAGCCAAGCAGGGCCGGCTCTTCAGCATCCCAGGCGCAGTAAACCAGGGTGCGTTTGGGGCGCCAGCCGCTTTTCACCAGCTCGCCTACCGCCCGGGCTTCCTCCATCACGGCCACCATGCCGCTGGCCGGGTCGTTGGCGCCATGCACCCAGGCATCGTGGTGGTTGCCGCGGATAACCCACTGGCCGGGGTAGGCGCTGCCTTTCATTTTGGCGATGACGTTGTAGGCGGGCTGAAGCTCCCAGTTGAATTCCAGCTTCAGGCGCACCTTTGCCGGCCCCGGGCCCACGTGGTAGGTGACCGGCAGGGCGCCCCGCCAGGCCGGCGGCGCCACCTGTCCGCCCAGGGCGGCGAGCAAGGGTTGGGCATCCTTATAGGAGATCGGCAGCACCGGTATCTTCGTCAGCGTCGGCGCTTCCTGCCGGGAGAGCCGCGGGGCGCCTTCCACGGCCCCGTAGCCCGGAGTGAGCGGGTCGCCGGGGTACAGCGGCATATCCAGCACCGAGCCCCGCTGCACGCCATATTCATTCTTGAACGCCCCTACCGGATACACATCGCCCTGGAAGTAGCCGTCCTCCCGCGGGTCGGAATAGATGATACAGCCGATAGCGCCCTTTTCCGCCGCCACCTTGGGCTTGATGCCCCGCCAGGAACCGTAATAGCGGGCAATGACGATCTTGCCCTTTACATCCACGCCCATTTTTTCCAGTTCCTCATAATCGGCAGGCACGCCGAAGTTGACAAAAACCAGTTCCGCCGCGACGTCCCCGTCGATGGAGAAACAGTTGTATGGAGGCAGCATCTCCTCAGATTGGGCGCTGTGGGCGCCGCCATCTGCCGGAGGTTCTTCCAGCCCGGCGCGGTAGGGAGTGGGTTCGAGCAACTCCAGCAGGCGAAGCTTAGGAGTAGGAAAGAGCACCTGGAAGGTTTCGATCTCCGTATCGAAGCCCCATTCGCGGAAGCGGGCGGCCATAAATTCCGCATTTTGTTTTCCCCAGGGAGAACCCACATGATGAGGGTGTGCGGACAAATGCTTCATCCACTCGTCCAGGTTCCCGGCATTCAGATGGGCATCGAACTGCGCCTCCAGTTTTTTCTGGGCGGCGGCGCCTTCTTCGCTGAACCCCAGCATTTGCCCCTGGCCGGAAAGGGGGAGCAGGAGTATGGAGGCAAGGATGATACAGGTGGAAATTGGTAAAGGGCTCATGTTATCGGTTTTTTGATCAGATGGCGACGGCAGTTTGGCCTGATAAAGATATTTATAGTTCGCGCGGCATAGAATGTGAATTTTCCGTAAGCGCGAACTTAATAGTGGCCGGCTTAGAAGCTACTTCTGTTTTTAACATTCTAAGCCGCGTCATCTATAAATTTGTTTGCCGGTGTACAGCAGTTCTCGTTTTAGAATGCCACTAGACCACCAAGGCACGAATTTTAACCGGTTCGCAGAGCCGGCCAGCCGGCCAGCGCCCCTCCCGCGATCCATCCGGCCGTCCAGGCCGCCTGGAAGTTGAACCCCCCGGTGATGGCGTCGATATCCAGCACCTCGCCGGCAAAGAAGAGCCCCGGGATGCGTTTACTCTGGAAAGTTTTGAAGTCGACCTCCCTGAGGCCCACCCCTCCGGCGGTGACGAACTCCTCCTTGAAGGTGCTCTTGCCGCTGACGGCGTAGCTGCCCTGCGCCAGCTCTTCGCCGAGTTTGTTCAGCGCCTGTTTGCCCAGTTCCGCCCAGCGGGCCTGCCCGCCGATGCCCGCGTGGGCCAGCAGGCTGCGCCACAGGCGGGCGGGCAGGCCGAACTGCGGGTGGGCAAATGGCTGTATCTTCGGTTCATCCCTCCTGAGCGCTTCCAGCCTTTCGCGCACCTCCTCCACATGGAGGTTTACCCAGTTGACGCGGATGGAGAATACATATTTCACAGCCGCCAGTTCGCGGGCGCCCCAGGCGGAGAGCCGCAGGATGGCCGGCCCGCTCATACCCCAGTGGGTGATCAGCAGGGGGCCGCCGGCGCTCAGTTTGCTGCCCGCCACTTTTACTTCCGCTTTTGGTACGGAAATGCCCGGCAGGCCGTCGATGCGCGGATCCCTGATATTGAAGGTGAACAGGGATGGGACAGGTTCCACGATATGATGCCCCAGGGCGGCCAGCACCTTCCACATGGCGGGGCTGCTGCCCGTAGCCACGAGGACGGCGTCGGCAGGATAGGTTTGTTCTTTGGTGGATACCAGCCAGCAGGGCCTGACTTCCGTTGGCGGCTCCAGCCGGTGTACGCGTTGTTGCAGCAGTACTTTGACTCCCGCTTTGCGGGCCGACTCCTGCAGGCAATCGACGATGGTTTGGGATTTGTCGGTGGCGGGGAACATGCGCCCGTCTTCTTCGATCCTGGTGGGAACGCCCCGCTTTTCGAACCATTCCACCGTATCGCCGGTGCAGAACTGGTGAAAGGGGCCGATGAGTTCCCGCCCGCCCCGGGGGTAGTTTCTGGCCAGGTCTTTAGGAATGAAACAGGCGTGGGTGACGTTGCAGCGGCCGCCGCCCGATATTTTTACCTTGCCGAGCACGTCTTTTCCTCCTTCCAGGATGGTAACCTCCGCCTGCGGGCTCAGTTCCGCGCAACGGATGGCGCCAAAGAAGCCGGCGGCGCCTCCTCCGATGACGATGATGCGCTTGTTCATAGAGGCGAAAATAGGGCAGAGGCCTTTTCAACTGTGCCGTTTACCCATTCATATTTGAAGGAATCTTCCCGGCTCAGGTATTTTTTCCGGAAAGCCTCCCAGGAAATTTTTCTGGCGCCGCCCGGCCCTCCCCGCGATCTTTCCCGAATTGCTGTATCCGCCATAGATGAGGTTGTTTTATACAATAATAAGGTTTTTGGGCTTAAGAAGCTAATGGGTTGCTAACCTTTTAAATTTCCTATTTTGCGTTTTGGAAAGAAGCAAAAACCGATGTTAAAGATACCAACCGGCATTCTCATCAGCCCCGACAACGGGCAGCCTCTGGAGTGGAAAAACGGCAGGCTTCAGGCCGCCGGCAACGGCCCTGCCTACGAAGTGGAAGGCGGCGTGCCGGTCCTGCTTCCGCAGAATGCCCGCGAAACCACCGCTCAGGCTGAGCAGCACGAGCGCTTCGGCTCCCGCTTTTTCTACGTCGATCATTACCAGGCCGATGCGGAGTTGTTCGATTACTTTCAGGACTTTGAAGACGGGGGCGCCCTCCATGAGATGCGGCGCCTCCACGAGACGATCATCTCGGAAGTGCCGGCGGGTACGGGTTTTATTCTCGACGTCGGTTGCGGCAATGCCTGGGTGGCCTGCCATTTCTGTCCTCGCGGGGTAAAGGTCTGCTCGATGGATATTTCGACGGCCAATCCCCAACGGGCCCTGGAAAAATACCAATACGACAACCACTACGGCATCGTGGCCGACGCCTACCGCCTGCCCTTTCGGGAAGGTGTTTTCGATTGTATCGTCGCCTCCGAGATCATCGAGCATGTTCCGGATCCCGGCGCTTTTATTGGCAGTTTGCTCCCCGTGTTGAAACCGGGCGGCCGCCTCATCATCACCACTCCCTACGACGAGAAGATACAGTACTACCTCTGTATCCACTGCAACCGGCCTACGCCGCAGCACGCCCATATCCACTCCTTCACCATGAAAAAGCTGCTGGCGCTGACGCCTCCGGAGCGGGTGGCGGGCCACCGCATCTACACTTTCGGCAATAAGGCGCTGATCCGCCTGAAGACGCATGTTTTCCTGAAATACCTGCCCTTCCGCGCCTGGCGCCTGCTGGACCGGCTGGCGAACCGCATCGTCCGCAAGCCGTCGAGGATCGTGTACGTGCTGGAGCGGGCGTGAAAGCGTATTGGTGTGTTTATGTGTTTATGCCGTTCCAATCCTGATAATGCACGAATAATTCCCCACACTGATACGCTGATACACCGATACACTACCACACCAATTCCACCTTAACCCACAATTAATCCTCTTTTTAGCCGGATTAAGCCGCCGTTAACCCCCTCTTTAGCGGCAATTAAGCGGGGGGCCTTTCCTTTGCATCAGGTTTCTGGCCACCACCAATCAAATTGAGAAAATTACATTAACCCCAGGCGCCGGAACCGGGCCCGGCCAGAAACCAGCCCGGTAAAAGCGCCTTAAAACCAATTTATTATGTTGACCGTAGAAAATGTCATTCCCAAGAGCATGTTTGCTATCAGCGGTAATGTGCACCTGCACGAAAGCCCCTCCACCAAGGACCTCGATGAAGCCCCCCCTGTGAATATCGTGCAGCGCGACCAGAACGTTTACGTTCATTTCATATGGAGCCAAAAGGGCTGGCTGGGCAAGATGCTGTCTTCCAGCTGCCGCTGGGAAGCCCGCGTTTATCTGGAGCAGATCGGCCTGGGAGAGGTTGGCAACCCCGCTCCTGTAAACATTTCTTTCAAGCGGGCGGCCGACGCCTCCTACAGCGCTGTGGTAACCCTTCCGGCCTACTCCCTGGCTGAGGGCGTCTACAAAGTGATTGCCACCCTGATGCTGAATGGCCCGCTGGGCCCGACCCCGATCGCCGCCTTTGAAGAGATCGGCGTTATCCAGGTTTACGAAGACTGACCTCTTCATGAGGCCCTGCGGAAATTCCAGCAATAGCGCCAGCCGGAGGGAAATGGCCGGGAAGGCCTGAGTTTTCAATCCTGAACAGGCTTATTCCCGGCCCCGCGGGGAATTCGAACAGCAAGGGTATGTTTAAATTTCGTCAGGATGAAATTTTAAACATACTCTAAAGGGGCTGCCCACGGTAGCCCCTTTCCTGTTCGCCGCCGATCCTATTTTCTCACTCCAAAAAACTAAAGATCATGATACAGGAAAAAATACTTCGGGCGATCGAGGAAGATTATGGCCATGCTGCGCCCGGTTTTTTTGTTTACCACGACCCCGAACGGGGTAAATATTATGTTTGCTTCATTGATGAGAGGGCAAAAGCACAAATGCTCAGCAAGCCGTACACTACGGAGCGAAACTGCGAGAATGCCCTGCAGCGGTTCAGGGAAGGCCAGTTCCAGGCCGATATAAAAGAGGGGAAGGAGGGTTTTTTCATCGAATTTAAGAGCGAGGGCGGCAAGGTGGCAGCCCGCAGCCCTTTCTTTGCGGACCGGGATGCTGCGGAGGGTATGGCCAGCCTGATCAAAGCATCGGAGCCACAGCCGGAGCCTGCCGAACCAACAGATGCCGGCGGCCCGCCCCGCCATAGCTTTCGCCTTGACCTCTACCGCGGCGAGCAGGGCGAGGCGTCCATCCGCGGCCGCATAGAATACTCGCTCACACAGGAGAGCGCCGCCTTTCAGGGGCTGGACATGGGCTTCGTCCGTTCTTTTATAGCCCGGCGCCTGGGCCAGGGCAAAGGGCAGGGAAGCGCCGGAGGCTTCGGCAGCGGAAGGATACGGATACTCCAGGGCGGGGCGCCGGCCTCCGGCACTGTAATATCCAACCGGCAAACCCTGGAAATGGCCCTGGATATTGGCATTCCGCCCGATGCCGCCTATGAGGCCTTTATTTACGCCAAATCACTGGAAGACAACCGGCAGGCCCTGATCGGCAGAAAGCGGGGCGCCGGCGGGCCTGTCCGGGCCAGGGCCTTTACCGGCAGCCTGCCGCCCGGCCTGTACCGCTTCACCGCTACGGTTCACCTGGAAGGGGCAGGGGAAGCGCCGGAATATTCCGATTACTCTCTTTCCAGCCCCCTCTTCCATTTATTGCCGGAGGTGGAAGCTGAGGTGGAATTGGGTTGAGAGCCGGATGTGACAGCTCATGCCAGGCCTGGTGAATTCCTGTGAATTGCCAGGCCTGCCGCTTCCGGCTGGCGCCGAAACTGCTGGTTTTGTCTTTTTCTTTACCCGATCAGGGGGCAGCAAAGGTTGTTTATTAAAGAGGAAAAGTTTAATTTATTCCGGATATGAAAAAAATGGCCTGCTCTGCCGTTCAGATATAAGGCCCCATATAACCACCAAAAACCCCCGCATTATGTGTTATTCCATTGCTCCACTCCTCCAGGCAGTTACAGAAAAAATAAAACTGAAGTAACATCCTGGCTGCTTCCAGGTATTAATAACCGACGGGGAATCGCCTCATAAAGTGTTTTGAATGCCCCGTTCATTGCCGAATGAAAACTACCCCCCATGTTAACCCCTGGAATTATCCTTCTCATAGGCAATAGATGTGAAAGTGTGCAGGCTATAAAGCAAACGCTGGCTGCACAGTATCAGGTCGTCCTTTTTCACCAGGTGGAAAAGGAGGTCAGCTGGTTCGATCCTATTGCCGTCATCCTGCATCAAAACGGCGGCCCGGCTGAAGAAATGCTGGGGCAGCTTCGCCGGCTGAAGCAGATCAAACCCCATGCGCCCGTCCTGCTTTGCCATTCCGGCCCGGAAGCAGGGAAATGGAAAAAATGCCCTGACGGTATCCATTCCTATCTGGCCTGGCCCGGCGACCTTTCCCGGCTGGAGGCATTACTGGGGAGTTGGGAATACAGGAACTTTGGCTGGCTGAAGCGCCTTTGCCTGGCCTTTCAAAAGGCAGGGCCCCGGTTTGCCCGTTCTCCCGTTGCTGAGGCGGCCGGCCAGTTGCCGCCGCCTGCCGACATGGCTGTGCCGGGCGAGGGCCTGGAAGCCTGCTTTTTTGGTTCCTTCCGGCTGCTGGCCAATGGCCGGCCCCTGCCCGGCATACGGAGCGAGGTCAACCGCGCCATGCTGGCCTGCCTGCTGCACAATGGCCCGGAACGCATACGGCGCCAGAAGATCATAGACGGCTTCTGGCCGGACAGCAGCGAGGATGCCGCCCGCAACTGCCTCAATGTGGCCATCAGCAGCGTGCGGCGCTTTATGAAGGAAAATATACAGCCGCCGCCGGAAATCCTCTTTCGGGATAATGCCTATCACCTGGAATTGCCCATGCCTTTCAGTAGTGATGCGGCCCGCTTGCTGAAGCTTTGGGAACGCGGCCAGTCGCTCGAACGGGCCAAACGCCTGGATGAGGCCCTGGATACCTACCGCCGGGCCTGCAGCCTTTATACCGGCGATTTCCTGGAGGGTATCTCCCGCAGTATTGAATGGGTGGAATCTACCCGCAGCAAGCTTCGGGAAACCTTCCTGTCCATACTTGACCGCCTGAGTGCGCTCTTCCTGGAAAAAAGCCTGTTCCAGGAGGCTGAAGAGGCCTGCCGCCGGATACTGGAGGTCGACGACTGCATCGAAAGCGCCCACCGCCAGCTGATGATCTGCTATTATAAAACCAGACGCCGCGGCCTGGCCCTGCGGCAATACGCTCTCTGCTGCCAGGCCCTGCGCGATAAGCTGGGCGCGGCGCCCTTTGAAGAGACCGAAGAACTGTACCGGAGGATACTGGGAGGGCGGTTGCAGGGGGAGTAACCCGTAATTTGTTGATCCGTGTGATTGGTTGATTCGTCAGGCGGTTTGCGTAATTTAGGCCCTTGATATGACAAATTACCAGCTACTAACGAATTATCCATGCGCAAACCCTCCAACTTCGAACAATTGCTCAACATCATCGAGGCCGATGTACAGCACCGGTACGTCGATGCCGCCGGTATCCGTACGTCCTACCTGGAAGCGGGAAGCGGGCCGGCGGTAGTGTTGCTGCACGGCGCCGGCGGCGGCGCCGTAACCTGGTATAAGGCCATCGGGCCCCTGGCAAAGCGCTTTCGGGTGGTCGCCTTCGACAAGCCCGGTTATGGCGAATCGGAAAAGCCCTGTGCTCTTTACAACAAAGCCTTCTTTACCAACTGGCTCCGCCATGCCGCAGATGCGCTGGGATTGCAGCGTTTTTCCCTGGCGGGTAGCTCCCAGGGCGGATCCATCGGCATTCACTTTGCCCTGAACCATCCGGAATACCTGGAAAAACTCATCCTGGTAGGGTCGGGCGGCCTGGGCGATGACTGGAATAAGTTCATCATCCCCAAAATGATCCTCTACAAGTTGTTTCCTACGCCTTTTTGGGGAAAAGTGCTGGGCAGCAACCAGATGAAAGACCCTTCGGTGGCCCACCCCGCCTGGCATCACTATTCCGGCGATGTGCTGAGGCAAAAAGGCGGGCGCAGGCCCTTCTTTCAGGGGCGCGGGCGGGCGGTCAGCACTTATACGGATGCGGAGCTGCAGGCCGTAACCGTCCCCACCCTGGTGATCTGGGGAGAAGACGAGGCCTTCTTCCCCCTGGCCCACGGCGAACGGGCCGCCCGCCTGATACCCAATGCCCGCCTGGAGGTCATCCCCGGCGCGGGGCACCTGCCCTTCATGGAAAAACCGGAGGAGTTCTGCCGGCTGGCAGAGGGCTTTTTGCTTGGTTGAGTCGATGGGCCGTATCCCTTTCAACGCCAGTGCAGGGTGGCTTCGAGCAGCTCGGAAGCGCCGCCGTCGCTGTCCGTCACCAGTACAATGCGAAGGTCATCGTTGATGGTCGGGTAGTAGACGGCCAGTGATTCGACCTTTACGTTCAGCGGCTTTCCGTCTTTCATGAGGCGGACGCAATCCGGCCTGAGATCGGGCTTCAGGCCTTCCAGGGAGATCAGGCCGACAAAACTTCCCAGCACTTCCCCGTCGCTGATCCAGTCGGCCGTGTTCTCGACCGAGGCGGTGAACAAGGCCTCTTCCCTGCCCGGAATGATGGCGGCGCCGGAAAAACCTGCTTTTATCCCCTTGATCTCCGGCAGGTTGATCAAATATACTTCCGGTTCGGGGCTGTCCTGCTTTCCGTCTAAATATGATCTCAGTGCTTTGAGCCGGTATTTCAGGATCAGGTTCTCCCCCCGGTTGAACAGGAAGAGCTCATCACCCTTAATGACTGCGCCTTCGATATTCAGGTCCTCATCGCCGAGTTGCGCCGAATCTTTGAGCTTCCGGTAGAATTGCTCCAGAGAGTACGGCGTCACCTCGCCTTTGCCGAGTTTTACGCTGACCAGCCTGTCCCGTTCGGGTGATTTGGAGCCGGAACCGAAGATGAGGAGTTCCCTGCCGTCCTTGTTTTCGGCACAGGCCATCGCTTCAAAGTCCTGTTTTCTGTCTTTGGGGATCACGCCATCCTGCAGGCCTTCAAAGGGCGCTATGGGTTTCCTGTCCTCCACCTTATAGGAAGGGCTCATTTTGAAGAGCCAGGGGGAGTTGTCTCCAATAACGTAAAGGGTGTTGTCCAGTATCTCCAGGCCGGAGGCTGAAGGGACGCCTTTCATCGGCTGCCGGCTTAACACGGCGACTTCTATGGCCGGCCTTTGGGTGCAACCGAGGGCAAACAGCATTGCGGCGGTTGCGAGTATAGTTTTTCCGGGTATTAACAGAGGGTTGATCTTATCGGGATGAACATCATTCAGGTACAGGGATCATTACGTAAATACCCCTTTCGGGGATGCCAAATCCGGGAATTTTTTTGGAGATAAATTCTGCATCTGAATTTAGCAACGTGGATCAGCAGCTCACTGCCTGCCCCGGAACCGGATTTCTACCCGCCGGTTCATCGCTCTTCCTTCCGGGCTTTCATTACCGGCCAGGGGTTGTGTCAGGCCGTAGCCGGCGGCTGTAACCTGGCTGGCCCCGGCGCCCCGGTTCAGCAGATAACCCCTGACGGCCTCCGCCCGGTTTCGGGAGAGGGACAGGTTGTATTCTTCGCCCCCGATGTTATCGGTATGGCCGGCAATTTCCACCTGGAGGTTATAGGCCTTCATCAGTTCAGCCAGGCGGTTGAGTTCCGGGAAGGACTCGGGGCGGATGTCGTATTTATCCGTCTCGAAGAAGAGGTTCTTCAGCGGCAGGGTGATGTTGCCTTCTTCTATCTCCTCCAGGGTGGGGGCCTGTATCTTTTCTTCGACTTCGAGGGGGGTAGCGCTGCCTCTCAGGTCGATGTTGTTGCTGACGGGGTAGATGCCCGGCCCCTGCACCGTATAGCTGTACAACCTCCCGGATGGCAGGGTGATGAAAAATTCGCCGGTGGCAGGGTCGGGCCTGGCCTGCCCTACCGTTTCGCCGGTGGTTAGGTCTTCCAGCAGCAAGGCGGCCGGCAGGGGGGCGCCGTCCAGCCCCAGCAGCAGGCCGCGGATGGTGGCTACAGGTTGGGGGCGCAGGCCTTCCGGCACGCCTACCTGGAAAAGTTCTTCGCGCCTGCCGGGCACATCGGCGGAGAAATAGGCCGTGGCCCCATCCGTGCTCACCTTGTAGCCCCAGTCCCTGCCGGGCAGGTTGATCTCCTTGCCGAGGTTTACCGGCGCCGTCCATTTCGTCCAGCCGTCGCCGATGCGGGTAGTGACGAAGACGTCGAGGCTGCCCAGCCCGCCATGGCCGCGGGAGCTGAAATAGAGGGTGCGCATATCGGGATGCAGGAAGGGCGAGCGGTCTTCAAAGGGAGTGTTGAGAACGACGCCCAGGCTTGCCGGCGGGCCCCATTCGCCGCCGGGCTGGCGCAGGGAGACAAACAGGTCGATATTGTCCTCTGCGCGGGCGCCGATGACGTCCTCCGAGCGGGCGGCAAAGATGACGGCCTCCCGGTTGCTGGCAAAGGTGGTGCCGCCCTGCCAGTCAGGAGTGTACGCTTCCGGGAAGAAGTTGCGGGGCGCCGACCATCCGCCCGGCTGTTTGTCGGTGGATTTGACGATGCCGCCGTCGTAGATCAGCATGGTCGTGCCGTCGGCGCTGAGGGCGATCGGCGCTTCGTGGTGCTCGCGGGTGTTGAGCGCCTCGATGGGGTAGGGGCGGCCCCAGCTTTCGCCCTCCCTGCCGGAAGCATAGATGTCTTCGCTGCCCTCGATGAACCGGCAGAAAAGGAGCAGCCGCCCATCGGCGGAGATGACCGGAGCATACTCGCCCAGTTCGGAGTTGACAGGCTCGCCCAGGCTGTATGGCCTGAGGCCTTCTTCGGGCCGGGCCAGGACGCTCAGCAATTCGGCGATCCGGGGGTCTTCCTCTCCGAAATGGGGGGCGAAGCGGCGAACGGTAGCGGCGGCCTTTTCCCACTTTTTGCCCCTCAGGTCGGGGGCGATGAGCTGTTGCAGGGCGACGTATGCCTTGTGGACGGGCGCCGCCAGTTCGATATAGCGCTGGTACGCCTCCTGCCGATCATCGGTGAAGCCCAGCTGCAGGTCGGGCGCCGCCCGGGCGATAGTGATGGCGGCCTGTATATTGAAGGAATCGGCATAGAAAGGATAACGGTTCTGGAAGCCCAGCAGGTTGCTCCACTCGCCGGTGAGGTAGTGGTAGCGGTAGATCACGGCTACCGTCCGGGGCATGCGGCGGTGGTCCTTGCCGCGCAGGGCGGCTTCGGCCCTGGCGATCACGGGCATTTTCCGGAGGGCCCGGCTCAGCGGCCCGTCGAGGCGGGCGGCGGCCTCGGGGTAGTCGGCCAGCAGGGCGAAGAGGGCGGACAGTTCCGTACTGTCCCTGTTGCGGAAATAGGCGCTGAAGATGGCATCCTGCAAAGAGTCCTGCAATTCCGGCAGGTATTCGCGGATGTCCGCCTCTTTCAGCCGGGCAAAGTCCCGCAGGCTTTTGTATTGCCCTTCCTGCCGCAGCTCGTCGAAGCGGGCCTGCAGGAAGGCCGCCATGGCCCGTTTCTCGCTGTCGTGGTCCAGGCGGCGGTAGTGTTCCATATAGTGGATAAGCGCCTCGCTCGTATCCCGGGCAAGGGCGAAGAGCAGCCCCTTTTCGCGAATCTCGTTTTTGAGCTGCCGCAGGCTGGCATTGCCGAAGCCTTGCCGTTCGAGCTTTTTCCGGCGCCCGGGGGAGAGCCTGCGCAGGCTTTGCTGGCCCTTGCGGAGGAAGATATAGGCCGTATCAGGATTATAGTGCGCGTAGTCTTCCTCGGCAAACAGGCTGGCCATTCCCAGCAGGGCGGCCGTTGGTTCCTTTTGTTGTCGTATCTCTCTTTCGAAAGCCGCCCGGGCCGCATCGTATTCCTGTTGCTCCAGGAGTTGCTGGCCGCTCTGGGCGGGAAGGATATAAGATAGCGCGAAAAAGGCAGGAAGCAGAAAAGCACGGCCTGGCATACGAGGTTTTATTTTGAATGTTTGATCCTTTGGCAAATCCTGTGCCCACAGGGCCTGTCAAAGCAGGGAATTTTTTCACTACGACTTAATAAACGCTTTGAAGAGGCAAAGGCTTGCCAGGAGAGGATAAAAAGCAGGGAAGCGGGTAGCGGAAAAGAACCCGGCGCCAGCCTACTCAGCCTCTTTTTCTGCCGGCCGCAAATGCGCCATTACCATTTTGATCTGCCCGTAGGAGTAGGCGTCTCCAAAATGAGCTTTGGCCTCTGAAAGGCTGGCTTCGGGCCGGGCCATCAGGAACTCCTCCATTTTCATGATGTCGTCCGGGGGCACTACGTCAGCCACGTTCAGTTCCCCCCGGCTTATGAAATGCGCCAGGTGGCCTTCGATCGTGGAGCGTACCAGGTTGCGCTCCCCGGCGATCTCTTCAATGGTTCTGCCGGCCTGATACATATCGAAGCTGACCTTCCTGGTATCCGGCTTAGGCGGTTTTTTTGCCGTTTCTTCCACGCCCGCCAGGGGCAGGGCGTCCGCCGGGATTTCCTTTTCCGTGCAATAGGCCTCGATGAGGCGGATCAGTTCAGGCCCATATTGCCTGATCCGGCCCTTGCCGATACCGTGAATCTTCTTCAACTGGGCATTATTCACCGGCAGGTTTTCAGCCAGTTCGAGCAGGGAGCGGGTGGGCAGCACCATGTAGAGGTCCGCTTGCTGTTTTTCGGCGGCCTCTTTGCGCCATTGCACCAGCCGGGCGTAGAGTTCCGGGTGGGAAACCTGCCGGGGGGCATGGGATTCTTTGCCTGGCAGGGGGGCTTTGAGCCGGCTGGACTGGAAATCCAGCTCGGCATTGGCCCTGATGCGCAGGTAGTCCTGGGTATTAAAACCGTTTTGGGCAGCGGCGAAGCAGGCGAGTTTGGTAAAAACTTCCCCTTGCAGCTTTTCCAGGGTTTCAAAAGCGGCCTTGCGGATGGCCTTGTTGTCGGTGACGACCTCGATGTTTTGGGACGCCGGCTGCAGTTCGCCCTTCACTTTTTCGGTAAACCAGGCGCCGGCCTTGCGGATGCGTTCCTGCAGCTCTTCATTCTCTTCCGGTAGGCCGCCCCGGGCAAAAAAGTTCCGGAGCTGGCGCCCGAACTTCTCCGCCACCGGGAAAACCTGCTCTTCAGCCAGTGTGGCGAGGGCTTTGAACTGCTGCAGGGCGCCGGGCAGTATCTTGTTTTCGTGTTCAAGTAATACCCGGTTCATCTGGTTGAAGGCCCTTTTCAGTGCTTTGAAGCTGAACAGTTCGAGGATAAGAGACTGCTGGTAGGCGGCCTTTTCCTGTTCCAGTTGTTCCGGGCCGGGGGCATTCTTTTCCGCTTCTTCGGAGAAGTTCCTGACCGTGGAGTCCGTCTTGATGCCTGCGGGCGTAATTTTGGAAGCCAGCACGATGCCCTCGAAGCTCTTGCAGCGGCTGAGGGCAACGTACACCTGCCCGTGGGCGAAGGCCGCCTGCGCGTCCAGGATCACCCGTTCGAAGGTCAGGCCCTGGCTCTTGTGGATGGTGATGGCCCAGGCCAGCCGCAGCGGGTATTGGGTGAAGGTTCCGACAATCTCCTCGGCAACCTCCCTGGTGTCTTCATTCAGCGTGTATTTTACGTTGTGCCAATCGGCGGGCGCCACCTCGACCGGTTCCGCCTCGCCGGGGCACAGCACGTAGATCGTCTCTTTAGCGATGCGGGCGACCTTGCCGATCTTGCCGTTGTAGTAGCGTTTTTCGGGCTCCGTGTCGTTCTTGATAAACATGACCTGTGCGCCGGTTTTCAGTTCCAGCACTTCATCGGCGGGGTAGGCGTGGGTGGGAAAATCACCTTTGATCTCAGCATGGAAGGCACTCGTTTTCTCGGGAATGCCGGCCAGCTTCTGAGCATTGATCTCATGGGCCGAGGCATTGTGAGTGGTCAGGGTAATATAGCCGTCCTCTTCTTCAGCCCTGAAGCCGGGGTCGAAGCGGCTGTTCAGGGCGGCCAGCACTTCGTTGTTGATCTCGTTATTGCGCACCTTGTTGAGCAGGCCGATGAAAGTATTGTCCGACTGCCGGAAGATGTGCTTCAGTTCGACCACCACAGGGCGGATTTGCTGCAGGGCCAGGCTGCCGAAGAAATAGGGCGTATGGTAATGGCCGCGCAGCAGATACCATTCATCATCCTTCACCACCGGCGGCAGTTGGTGCAGGTCGCCGATCATGAGCAGTTGTACGCCGCCGAAGGGCTTGCCGGAGTCTTTATAGCGGCGCAGCACATCGTCGACGCCGTCCAGCAGGTCGGCCCGCACCATGCTGACCTCGTCGATGACCAGCAGGTCGAGGCTGCGGATCAGCCGGATTTTCTCGCCGGAGAACCGCCGCTGGCGCGCCGCCTCGCGGGCGTTGCCCGGCAGGTAAGGGCCGAAGGGCAACTGGAAAAAGGAGTGGATAGTCATACCCCGGGCATTAATGGCCGCCACCCCCGTGGGCGCCACCACGGCCATCCGCTTGGGCGCCACCTCCTTGATCTTGTGCAGAAAGGTGGTCTTGCCCGTTCCCGCCTTGCCCGTCAGGAAGATGCTCCGGTTCGTATAACAGACGTATTGGTAAGCCAGCTCTAGTTCGGGGTTAGATTGGAGGCGCATGGGCTTTTTGTGGATAAAGGTATCAAATATTCTCCTGTATCAAAACCGGAACGAGATGTTCTGCGAGTTATATTGAGGTAATTTTGAGCTTCTTTTTAGACTCTGATAATCAGTGTTTTGTGCTGATAATTTGGTGAAAAGCGGCGATAATAGCGATGCACGGGGCCGCTTGCCTGTCCTGTTTTTGCAGCAAAAGTTTTTAAAGAATATTTCTCTGCCCTTTGGGGGATGCCACCCCCCGGGCGGTTTAAATGTCTAAAGAAAACGATCATCATTATTAAAACCACCTTGCTTATGAAAACCTTTGTGAAGTTTCTGTTCTTTCCCGCCCTGTTGTTCCTGGCCTCCTGCAGCACCCCGCAGATGGCGGTCGACAACCAGCTGCAAAGCGCCACGGCCATGCCCGTCAAAGGGCGCCAGGGGTGGATGCTGAACCAGCGCCTGTCTTTCGGGGAGTTTACCACCGGCAAGGTGAAGCGGGGCTGGCTCAAGAGCTATGACATCCCCTTCATCGTGCGCTTCTCGGGGGCGAAGGAAAAGCTGGCCTATGATTTGACGGATGGCGAGGGCAATACTGCCGAAGTATTCGCCATGGGCAAGCTCCGCGAGCAGGACCTGCTCCTCTTCAATAAATATTTTGAGGTGAACCTCAACTGGCAGGACGCCTTCTCGGGCACGGTCAGCCTGAACGAGGGCCGGCAGCACTACGATTTCCTGCTCACCGATCTCAACCAGAACAACTGGTTCCGCCCCGCCGAGGGTTTCATCCGCTATCAGGACGGGCTGATCGATGTTCAGCCGGTGGGCCGGCTGGCCAACGGCAAGCGTTTCGCGGGGCAGCATCGTGGCGCGCG
>CAZAXA010000037.1:0-22078 GCA_964488965.1 uncultured Phaeodactylibacter sp.
AAAACAACCTTTAAAACCCTGATGGCACTGTTTGCCATGGCTGGCCTTTTGCTTTCCACTTCTGTTGATTTGCCGGCACAGGAGGAAGATGCCGGGGCCATCTATTTTCAGTTCGATTACATGAAAAGCAAGAATGGCGATTATGTTGCCATGGAGAGAGAATTGTGGAAGCCTGTACATCAGCAGCGGATCAAGGATGGGAAGTTGTTGTGGTGGGGGCTTTATTCCGTCAATTTTCCAAGTGGAACAATGGCCGATTACGACTACGTTACGATCAATGTTTATGACTCCCCTGCTCGTTTCGAAGATGGTTATTCGGAACTGGAGAAATGGATGAAAGCCGCTCACCCGGATAAGGACTTTGAAAAGATGGGGCAGCGCACCACTGATTCCCGCGATATTGTCTGGTCGGAAGTATTTGAACTGATTGACAGGGCCGTGGGCCCACAAGGGAAACCGGCCAAATATCTGGTTGCCAACCGGATGAAAGTAAAGCCGGGAGAAGGCCAGGCCTATGTCGAAATGGAAAGAAAAGGCTATATGCCTGCCCATAAGATGGCGGTTGATAAGGGCCTGCGGGAAAACTGGTGGCTGTTGGGCCGCACTTTACCTTACGGCGCGTCATATGGTTATAACTTTATGACCCTGGACGCATACGATAGCATGCAGCAGGTTTTAACCCCTCTGCCTGCTGATTTCATTGCGGAGGCCACTAAAGCGATGGACGCCAGGTACCAGGATATGGACCCCAATTCTGTACGGGAACTGTCCAAAGCTGATCTATGGCAGCTGCTGGATCATTCAGGAACGGAATGACCTGCCCTGTAAACAACGGTAAGGGAAAAGTATGGGGGTTGATCTCTTTCATACCTGTGCTTTTCCCCTTCCGGTTGCTATTCTTACGGTGTTTTCCCCTCTCGATTGTTCTCAAGGGTTAATTTTAACAACCAATCTCCACCCTGAAGGACTAATTTGCGTAAATTGGTATCCTTATTAAGAGAAAACCGTTATTTGAAGTAGAAGCGTATCCTGTATCCTTTTGTAATATTTTTCTATTGATGATAACTATGAGGACGATATTATTCAGCCTGCTGGCCTTTTTTTCACTGCTAAACTTGTCTTTTGGACAGGAGGCGGCCACAAAAGAATTGCAGGCCGCACTGGCCACAACCCAGGGTAAAGAGCGCGTAGATGTGCTCAATGCTTTAGTGGAGCAGTTGAAGTTCAGCCAGCCTGGCCAGGCGATAGAGTATGCGGAGCAGGCCCTGGAACTGAGCGAAAAGCTGAAGTACCGGCCCGGGCTTATTGCCAGCGCTTATTTCCTGGCCATAGCCGAAAGGGATAACCACAACAGCCGGAAGGCCATACGCTACGGAGAGCAGGGCCTTGCCGCGGCCCGGGCATCCAAAGACAAGATGGCGGAACTGAAAGGGTACAAGATACTGGAGACCATTTACCAGGTATCCGGCCGGGATAAGAAAATGGCCGAATATCAGGAAAAATATGCTCAGCTGAAAAAGGATCTGGACCTGACGCAGACCTCTGAGCAACTGGCCGAGCTGGAAAAGAGTTTGGAATCCACTTCCGAGGCGCTGAACCTGTCGGAGCAGGAAAAGGCACAGATTTCCCAGGAAAAAAGGGAAGTGCTGGGCGCTCTGAAGCTCAGCGAAGCGGAAAAGCTGCTGAAGGAAACCCAGTTGGCAGTTGCTGAAAAAGAGGCTGCCGAACTGGCCCAGGCCAAGGCCGAGCTGGAGCGCGAAACGGCCATGATGGAAAAAGACGCCGCTCTTCTCCAACTGGACCTGAGCCGGGAGCGCGCCATGCGCAACCTCATCTTTGGCATCGCCATCGGCCTGTTGTTACTGCTGCTGGCCGTCTGGCAGCGTTATCGTTTCATTCAGCAGAGGAAACTGGCGGAGATTGAAAAGCAGCGCGCCGAGCGCCTCGAGGAGATCGACCAGTTGAAAGACCAGTTCCTCGCCAATACTTCCCACGAGCTGCGCACCCCCCTCAACGGCATCATCGGCATTGCCGAATGGCTCTACGAGAAGCGCCGGGAGGCCAACCCCGAGATGCTGCAGGAAAACCTGTCGGTGATCATCTCTGCCGGCAAGCGGCTGAACAACCTGGTGAATGACATCATGGACTTCTCGCGCCTGAAGAATGCCGAGCTGCAGCTTCACTCCAAGCCGCTCTACCTGCAATCGCTGGTAGACATCATCCTGCGCATCAACCAGCCGCTGACCCGGGGCAAATCCCTGCAACTGGCCAACGCCGTGCCGGTGAACACGCCGCCCGTTCGCGCCGATGAAGACCGCCTCCAGCAGATTCTGCAGAACCTGGTGAGCAACGCCATCAAGTTCTCTGATAAAGGCACGATCACGGTTAGTGCAGAACAGGTGAACGGACAGGTGCAGATCAGCGTAAGAGATGAAGGCATAGGCATCCCGAAGGAAAAACAGGAGTCCATCTTCCAGGCCTTTCAGCAGGCGGACGGCTCTATTTCCCGTGAATACGTGGGCACCGGCCTTGGGCTTTCCATTACCCGCTACCTGATCGAACTCCATGGCGGCGAGATATGGCTGGAATCCGAACCCGGAAAGGGCGCTACTTTCAATTTTACCATGCCGGTGACGGAAGATGCGCCGGTTTCCATGGACGAAGAATACAAGCAAAACGCCCGGGGTCTGCCTATGGCCTCCGAGGCCGAGGAAGCAAAGCCGGGGCCGGCAGCCGCCCTGCCTGCCGACCAGCGCATCAACATCCTCATCGTGGATGATGAGCCGATCAACCAGCACGTCCTGAAAAACCACCTGGACTCCGGTTTCTATTCCATAACGGCCGCTATGAATGGCGACGAAGCGCTGGCGGCGCTGCAGTCGGGCGTGCGCTTCGACCTGGTGCTGCTCGACCTGATGATGCCCCGTATGTCGGGTTACGAAGTGTGCGAGAGGATCCGGGAGCACTACCTGCCTTCCGAACTGCCGATCATCATGGTCACGGCCAAGAACCTGGTGAAGGACCTGGTGATGGGCCTCAATGCCGGCGCTAACGATTACCTGGCCAAGCCCTTCACCCGCGAGGAATTCCTGGCCAGGGTGAAGACCCAGCTCAACCTGCACCAGATCAACAAGGCCACCGGCCGTTTCGTACCCAATGCCTTCCTGCGCTCCCTCGGGCGTGAAAACATTACCGAAGTGCGGCTGGGCGACCAGGTGCAGCGCAAAGTGACCGTCTTCTTTTCCGATATCCGCGACTATACGGCCCTTTCGGAGTCGATGACTCCGGAGCAGAACTTCAAATTCGTCAATGCCTATAACCGGCGCATGGGCCCCATCATTGACTACCACCAGGGTTTCGTCAATCAATATCTGGGAGACGCCATCATGGCCATCTTCCTGCACAACCCGGAGGACGCCCTGAAGGCTTCCATCGGCATCCAAAAGGCCCTCCAGGAGTACAATGTGCTGAGGCAAAAGAAAGGGCGCCGGCCCATACGTTCCGGCATAGGCTTCCATACCGGGCCGCTCATCATGGGCATTATCGGGGATGAAAAACGGCTCGATGCCGCCACCATCTCCGATACGGTCAATACCGCCGCCCGCATCGAAAGCCTCAACAAATATTATGGCACCAATATACTGCTCAGTGAAGACAGCCTTTCCGGGATTTCCAAACCCGAGGCTTTCCACTTCCGCATGCTCGGAAAGGTGCAGATGAAGGGCAAGAAAGTCCCGGTGAATATCTACGAATGCTATGACGGCGACAGCCCGGAGGTCATCGGGAAAAAGCTGGCCAGCCTCCGGGAATTTGACCAGGCCCGCGAGCAGTATTTCAATAAGGAATTTGCCAAGGCCTACCGCACCTTCGAGGCCATCCTGCAGGCCAACCCGGATGACGCCACCACCCAACTCCTGCTCAATAAAACCCTCGACTGCATTGCCAACGGCGTGCCTGAGGACTGGACCGGGATAGAGCGTATGACGGCGAAGTGAGTACAGGGGGTTGAGGTTTTGGTTTCTGGTTTCCGGGGTTCCTGGCTGGGAATGGATAACGATCAACCAATAACGAGCCCCTTCGGCTCTTAAGCAGTCCAAAGTACAAAAACCGTTCTATCCGGTTTTGGAAAGCTGAAATTTTGTATATTAGCTTCTGATTTTCAGGCGGCCGGGGGCCCTAATAACGAATCAATGAACCCCAGCCCCTTTCTCTGACGCGCTCACCGGGCTCACCTTGTACCAGATGCTCCTGGTGATAATTAAAACACATTGTGGAAATGGCTGATGAACAGCCGGATGACTGTTATGCGGCTATGTGTTAGCCGGCATGGGTGGACAGAAATCCTTTGACAGGCATCGGGATGAGAGAATGCGCCTTTCTCCCGTGCTTCAAAGGTATTTCCATGCCTTAACCAACAACCGGCAACAAAGAACGCCTGACGGCAACCCAAACGGGAAGTAAGTGAAACCTTATTATTCATATTCAAATTCACGCGTTATGAGGACATTACTGCTAACTACGCTCTTTTTCCTGACGGCTCTCGGCGCCGGCGCCCAGGCCACCCTCTCAGTGCTCAATCCGGACCGCACCTGGATCGTCAGACAGGGCACCATTGAAGAAGCTGCCATTACCCTGGAACCCAAAGGCATCTACCTGGATGTCGGCCTGTATCTCACCTTTTCCGCCCGGGGCGCGGGTTTTGATTTCGGCGATTCCCTGGAGGTGGCGCTTGACTTTACGCTGCCGGAGGAAGCGGCCATCTACGATTCCTGGCTCTGGATCAATGAGGTTATCATCAAAGCGGACATCCTGGACCGGCGCACGGCCACCAATATCTACGAGGAGATCGTGGACCGGCGGCAGGATCCTTCCATCCTGTACAAGCTGGGCGCCGGGCAGTATCAGATGAGTGTGTACCCCATGGCCTATCCCGAGGAGCGGCAGGTGAAGAGCAGCTACCTTCTGCCGGCCAACTGGACGGCCGAGCAAGTGCTGGCCGACCTGCCGATGGAGATCATCCAGGCTTCCTATCACCCCCTGGACGAGCTGACGATCAGGGCCTGGGCAGGGCCGGAATGGGGGCAACCCCGCATTCCCGAGCTGCCGGCGGCGGAGTTTTACTTCGGCAGCCATCCCGACCTCGGAACCTTTTATCAGTATATCCTCACCGGGCCGGAGATGAGCCCGGGCCTGACCCTGGCCCTGGACGCTCCGCTGCAGGATGGCCTTTATGTGAACCACAACGACAGCCTGCAGATATTCCAGATGGTGGCTCTGCCGGAGCAACTGGTAACCCTGCCTGCGGCCCCGGCGCGGCGCCTGCTCTTCTATCTGGACTATAAACCCAGTAACTCCAGTGGTTTTTCCAAAGAAAACCTGCTGGCGGGACTGCGCCGGGAATTGCTGGCGGGACTGAGGGAACAGGACCGCTTCCAGTTGTGGGCTACTGCCAACGGCTTTCCCCTGTCGCTCAGCGACGGCTGGGTGGCCGGCTCCGCCGCGGCCATCAACGATGTCTTTGACAACATACCCATAGCCTCTTTCCCTGACAACGGCAGGCTCTACAACGCTCTTTACCATGCTCTGGAGCAGGCTCATGCTTTGGGCGAGGAAACAGAAATATTGCTCCTCTCCAATTCTCAGGACGAGGGCGACCCCTGGTACGCCGGAGAATTGGTGGACGGGCTGAGGCAGGAGGCCGGTTTTGGCCTGGCCAATTTCCACGCCATCAACTACCAGAACCGGAATGTCGAGCAATGGTGGAATTGGTGGGGGCCTTCCGAATGGAGGGGCAATGATTTTCTCTATACCGAGCTGGCGCTGCTTTCAGGCGGCACCTACCGCCGCTCCGGGCAATTCCGCTACAAAATCCGCAAAGCGCTGGAAACGGCCGATCCGCTGAGGGGCGCGGTGGAAGTGCACTCTACCCTGGAAAATGGCCTTTGCTACAACCGCTTTCTGTTGGGGGGCAATACGGTCAATGTGCCGCTGCGGCGGCCGCTCTATCAGGTGGGCCGCTACCAGGGCTTCTTCCCCTTCCGCCTGGAATACCTGAATGTAATGAACGGTACGCCCCACTTTGCCACCCGCACGGTGGCGCCACAGGATATTCATGTGGCCGACACCCTGGCCGAAGAAGCCTGGGCCGCCAACTACCTGCTTTCTCTGGAGAGCAGCACCCAAAGCGACGCCATAGCCCAGGAGATCGTGGAGGCCAGCATATACTACCGGGTGCTTTCGCTGCATACGGCTTTCCTCTGCCTGGAGCCCAGCTTCGGCGGCGAGCCCTGCATCGGCTGCATCGATGGCTCCACCGGCGGGGAGTTCCCCGTACCGGCCACCGAAGAGCAGATGGCTGATGAACATCTGATCCGGCTGCGGGCCTTCCCCAACCCCTTTGCCGGCCAGGTGCAAATCCGCATCGAGCTGCTGCCCGGCGCCGCCCGGGCGCAATACCGCTTCGCCATCTACGACCAGCTGGGCCGCCTGGTGCGGATACTGGAAAAGCAGGAACTGGCGCCCGGCCGGGAAGCCACCCTGCAGTGGGACGGCAAAGGCGCCGATGGCGTGGAACTGCCGGACGGCCTGTACATCCTGGTGGTGGAAGGGCCGCAGGGCAGGGCGCAGCTGAAGTTGGTGAAGGGGTAGGGTTTTGGGTTTTGGGGTTTAGCGAGCCCTTTTTCGGCGGCAGCCGTGATAGCATGACAATGAATATAGAGAAGATATTAGAACTGCATAAAGTTATCATTCTCGATGGCGCGCTGGCCACCGAACTGGAAGCGCGCGGCGCCCGGCTGGATGATCCTCTGTGGTCGGCCAAAATATTGCCGGAGCAGCCCGGGCTCATCCGGCAGGTTCATCTCGATTACTTTCTGGCGGGGGCGGATGTGGCTACTACGGCCAGCTATCAGGCCAGTTTTGAGGGTTTCCGCCGGCGGGGGCTTTCGCCGCGGCAGGCCCGGGCCTTGCTGCACCTCAGCGTTGAACTGGCGCAGGAAGCCCGGGAGTTGTTCTGGAGCAAGCCGGAAAACCGGGCAGGCCGCATGTATCCGCTTGTCGCGGCTTCCATCGGCCCTTACGGCGCCTTCCTGGCCGACGGCTCCGAGTACCGGGGGCGGTACGGGTTGAGCATACCGGAACTTACCGGCTGGCACCGCCCCCGGATGGAAGCCCTTCTGGAGGCCGGGCCCGATATACTGGCCTGCGAGACCATCCCCTGCCCGGAAGAGGCGGAAGCTTTGTTGCGCCTGCTGGAGGAATTTCCGGCAGCCCGGGCCTGGTTCAGCTTCAGTTGCCGCGATGGGCGGCACATCAGCCAGGGGGAGCTTTTCAGGGAGGCGGTTAAACTGGCGGAGGGTTCTCCACAGGTGCTGGCGGTTGGGGTGAACTGTACCGCTCCCCGTTACATTACCGCTCTGTTGGAGGAGGCCCGCCGGGCGACGGATAAGCCGCTGGCGGCCTACCCCAACAGCGGCGAACGATGGGACGCTTCCCGCCGTTGCTGGATCGAAGGGGAACGGGAAGAAGGCTTCGGCGGCCTGCCGCCGGAATGGTATGCCCGGGGAGCGCGGCTCATTGGCGGCTGTTGCCGGACCGGGCCGGAGGATGTGAGGCGGGTGGCGGAAGTGTTGAGGGGGTAGGGGGTTTGGTGTGTTTGCGTGTTTGCGTGGGCGCTCTGGAGAGCCTTTCGGCGGAGCGTATTGCAGGCGCACGATATTATCCCTTATGATTTAGTGATCTCTCTCAGCTGCTCCACGGCGATATTCACCTCTTCTTCCGTATTGTAATAGTGGGGCGAGAGGCGCAGGGCCCAGTTCACACCTTTATGGCTGAAATCTATGAGGGCGGCGTTGCGGCCGGAGACAGAGCAGTTGACGCCCCGCTTTTCCAGGGCCGTTTTGAGCTGCAGAGGTTTCCATCCGTCGATGTGGAAAGTGGTGATGCTACAGAGTATCGGGCCGTGGTCCAGCACTTTTACACCCGGCAACTGGCGTAGTTGTTCCCGCAACAGGGCGGCGAGCCGAAAGCAGCGCTCCCGGATATTGTCCAGCCCTGTTTCCAGGGCGTATTCTGTTGCGGCTTTGCTGCCCAGCAGCAGGGCGTAGGAGCGTTCCCAGGTTTCGAACCTTTGGGCATTGCCCAGGGGGCGGTAGTCGTCGGCTTCGGCCCATTCGGCGCTGTGCAGGTCGAGGAAGAGGGGCGCCAGTCCTTGTTCCAGGGCGCGTGGGGAGACATAGAGCAGGCCGGCGCCGCGTGGCCCGCGCAGGAACTTGCGGAAGGTGGCGCTGAGGAAATCGCAATGGAACTCCGCCACATCCAGCGGCAACTGGCCTGCCGACTGGCAGGCGTCCAGCAGGTAGAGGCAGCCGTATTGCCGGCAGAGCTGCCCGGCGGCCCGTACATTCTGGACCAGGCCGGAATTAGTGGGGATATGCGTCACGGCCACCAGTTTAGGATGGTGTTGCCGGATGAGTTGTTCCAGGGAGTCGGGGTCGAAGCCTCCTTCCGGAAGGCTGGCGGTGCGCAGGAGGCGGACGCCCAGCCGCTTTTGCAACTGGAGGAAGGCGATCTGGTTGGAGACGTAGTCATCTTCAGTGGCGACGATGGTGTCTCCCGCCTGGAAGGGAATGGAAGAGAGCGCCTTATTGTAAGCCTCGGTAGCGCTGAAGGCGAAGGCGATGTTCGCGGCGGGAGCATTCAGCAGCCTGCCTACTGCCTGGTAGTATCCGGCGATCTCCCCGCGGGCTGCAGTCGCCGCTTCATAGCCGCCGATTTGGGCTTCGAGGGCAAGGTGTTGCTGGACGGCCTGCAGGACGGGACGTGGAGGCAGGGCCGCGCCGGCATTGTTCAAATGGATGCGGCCCTGGACGCCGGGGGTATCCCGCCGGAGTTCTATTAGCTGGCTGCTGGTGATGGGCATGAGAATAATGATTAAAGAAATGCGGCGGATGGTATGAAGTTAAGAGGCCATTTCAGCTCTGCGCTTTGCCATTTCCTCTTTCAACCGCCGCCATTCCTGGCCCATGATGCGGTTCATGCTTTTATCGACCACATAATGCTTGGCGATATTCCACAGCCCGCGGGCGCGACGGGTGTAGGATTCATTGGCGCGCAGGGAGATGGAATACCCGCCGTCGGTATATTCGATATAATGCCAGTAGCCGCTGGGCATAAAGAGCGTTTCACCCGGATGGAGGACGGCCTCATACCCCTGTACCTGGCGCAGGGCGGGGAAGCGCTGGTAGTCCGGCTGGTTGACGTCGATATAGCTGGCGACGGTGAAAGGGTGCTGGTAGATATTTTTGGACTGGTCAGGAGGAAAGAGCACTACGCGCTTACGGCCGTGGAACTGGTTGAGGAAAACGTGCGACAGGTCGATATCGTAGTGCAGGGCAACTCTGGAGCCTTCGCCCCCGAAGAACATGAACGGGAAATCTCGGATGAAGCCATCCATGATGGTGGGTATAGCAAAATCATTACACAGTTCAGGAGCATGTTTAAAGATATTGAACAGGAACATCCTGATGTTGGTCGGCCCCTGTTCGATAGCTTCCAGGAATTCCCGGAACGGGATCACCTTGTCAGGCGCCATGTAATTTTTGCCCGGTTTGGATACGTTGTCGGAAAACACCGGCACTCTCAGATGGCCATATTCCTGTTTAAAGAACTCCATGGTCCACTTCGTCCTGGCAGGCCAGTGGGCCATGAGGTCTACCAGGATAACAGGTATTCGTGGCTCGAGGTGCTCTCTGGCGAAGGTTTCTCTGGTGAGCCCACCCCTCCTGTCGATTGCTTTGAGCGGCAGCATGCGATTGAATTTTGAAGGTTGATAATAGATAGTGTTGCGCTCGTTTATTTTCCTGTGTTCAGACTGGAAAACTAAAAAAGGCCACTGCGTATAGCAGCCAGGTCATAAAAGGGCAAGAGGCAAAATTACGCTATTAATTTATAGAATGGCATTATAATTACCGTAAAAAATCAATGGCCGGGCGCCTGGCGAGGGCAGTGAAAATCAGCAAATTGCTGAGTAAAGATCATCGCATTGCTGATAAAACCTCCGGAACAATGAAGGGGTTTTGCTATGATTCCGGCAATTAATACCTATTTTTGTAATGCCACCCTTTCTCGGGAAGGTGATTTTTTAATTAGCTTTGGAAGTTGAGTTTAGACAAAGAAAATGGCGGCAAAAAAAAGCAAGAAGAAGGGACAGTTGAGCCTCAAGCTGGGCATCAATGATGAGCGGGTACCCAAACTGATAGGGATACTGAACCTCTTCCTATCCCTTTATCTTTTCATCGCTTTTACCTCTTACCTGTTCACCTGGCGTGTAGACCAGGACAAGGTGCTGCGTTTTTCCTGGGGGTTGCTCCTGGAAAGCGGCATGGAGATGGCCAACTGGCTCGGGCGGCTGGGCGCCATTGTTTCCAATATGTTCTTTTACTGGGGGTTCGGATTGCCTTCTTACTTTTTCATTGCCTTGCTGGTTGCCAGCGGGCTGGCCCTGGTGCGGCGGCAGCCTTTGCGCCGGCATTGGCCGCGCTTTCGCCAATGGCTGCTGTTCATGGCGGTGCTTTCCATCTTCCTGGAGTTTGTAGCGGGCAGCGCGGCCTTTCCCTGGGGGGGGGCTTTTGGAGAAGCGATCACCGCATGGCTGCTCAGCTTTGTCGGCACTGTCGGTATGATCATTCTGCTGCTGTTCGTGGTACTGGGCGTCGTGGTTTGGAATGTCAACCCCAACTTTAACGAAATGACTGCCCGGGGCGCGTTCAGGGACTCCTGGCATTACATCAACGACTGGCTCACCGGGCGGCTGCCGGCCCGGGGGCAGCAGGGCGCCGGCGGGCAGTTCCTGGCTGCATTGCGGCCCGGCGGGCGGGGCGCCGAGGCTGAGGAAGGCGAAGAAGCCATCGATGAGAAAGAGCAACCCCTTGCCCCCGACGGGCAAAAGCAGTTGGCCTTCGACCTTCCGGATGAGGTTAGCCGGCAGAAGCCGGATGCCCTCCGGGTTGGCGAAGCAGAGCTGGAGATCGACAGCTCTTTCACCGGGGGCGTGCCTCCGGAGAGCAGCCCCGGCCCGGGAGGAACCAGCCCTAACGGCGCGGGCGGTTTGTCCTTCCAGGAAGAAAACCTCGACCATAGCGAGCCTTATGACCCCACGCTGGAGCTGTCTTCCTACGAAAGCCCGGTAGCGGCATTGCTGAAGGATTACTCCGACCAACGGGTGGAGATCGACCGGGCAGAACTGGAAGCCAATAAAGACCAGATCATTGAGACCCTGCTGAATTACAAGATCGAGATCACCAAAATCCGCGCGACGATCGGGCCCACCGTTACGCTTTATGAGATCATCCCGGCGCCGGGGGTGCGCATTTCCCGGATCAAGAACCTGGAAGATGATATCGCCCTGAGCCTCGCCGCCCTGGGCATTCGTATCATCGCTCCCATTCCCGGCAGAGGAACCATAGGCATCGAGGTGCCCAACAAGAACCCGCAGGTCGTCTCGATGAAAGAGGTGCTGCAATCCGAAAAGTTCAAACGGGCCAAGATGGACCTGCCGATCGTCCTGGGTAAGACCATTTCCAACGAGGTCTTCGTGGCCGACCTGGCCAAGATGCCCCACCTGCTGGTCGCCGGCGCCACCGGCCAGGGCAAATCGGTAGGGGTCAACGCCATCATCATGTCTCTGCTGTACAAGAAGCACCCCTCACAGGTGAAGCTGGTGCTGGTGGACCCCAAAAAGGTGGAACTCTTTCCCTACAGCCGCCTTGAGCACCATTTTCTGGCCTTCCTGCCTGGCCAGAACGAACCCATCACCACCGAGACCAACCAGGTGATCCATACCCTCAACTCGCTGACCATCGAGATGGACCAGCGGTACAACCTGCTCAAAAAGGCCGCTGCCCGCAACATCCGGGAGTACAACGAAAAGTTCGTCCAGCGGCGGCTCAACCCCAACAAAGGGCACCGCTTCCTGCCGTTCATTGTACTGGTCATCGACGAATTCGCCGATATGATCATGACGGCGGGTAAGGAAGTGGAACTGCCGATCGGGCGGCTGGCACAGCTGGCGCGCGCCGTCGGTATTCACCTTATCATCGCTACCCAGCGCCCTTCGGTCAATATCATCACCGGGGTGATCAAGGCCAACTTCCCGGCGCGTATCGCCTACAAGGTTTCCTCCAAAGTAGACTCCCGCACCATCCTGGACGGCGGTGGGGCTGACCAGCTCATCGGCCGGGGCGACATGCTCCTGTCCGTCGCCGGTGAGACCATACGCGTTCAGGGCGCCTTTGTCGATACTCCGGAAGTAGAAGCGGTTGTTGATTTCATCGCCAACCAGCCAGGCTATCCGGAGCCCTTCTTCCTGCCGGAATTCCATGGCGACGACGAGGAGATACAGGGTACTCAGGGCCTGACCTATTCGGAACTGGACGAAATGTTCGAAGATGCCGCCCGCCTCATCGTACAAAGCCAGCACGGTTCCACCTCCATGATCCAGCGCCGCCTGAAGCTGGGCTATAACCGCGCCGGGCGCATTATGGACCAGCTGGAGGCGCTGGGCGTCGTCGGCCCCAGCGAGGGCAGCAAGGCCCGCGAGGTGCTCATCTACGATGAGATCGAGCTGGAGAAATACCTCGATGATATCCGCAGCCGGAAGTAGGGCAGCCCGGGTAATTCACAGTAAAAAGCAGTGCGCCGGCCCCACCGGAAAAAGCGCCTGAGACAGTATGGAAGGCCGGGCACTGCAGAAAAAACCCAATTCGCCCTAACTCCTCTTTTGGGGCGGGCAAGCCCCGGTTGGCCAGTTCTCCACCTTTGCGAGCCGGGTATGGTAAAGCGAAATGACGATTCAATCCTTGCTTTTGCCCAGCACGACAAAATCGTTGACAACGATCTGAGACGTCTTTCGGCGGACGCCGTCCTTATCTTCGTAGCTGTTGTAGGTAAGCTTGCCCCGGATTACCACTTCTTTGCCCTTTTTGCACATCGAGGCCATCAGTTCCGCCAGCTTGCCCCAGGCGATGCAGCGGTGCCATTCTGTATTGATGATCTTCTCGCCTTTCTGGTTGCGGTACACCTCGTTGGTGGCCAGTGAAAGATTGGCCAGGGTGTTGCCGTTTCGGGTTTGGATGACCTCGGGGTCTCTGCCCAGGTGGCCGATCAGGGTGATGCTGTTTTTAATCTGGTTCATGATCAGTTTTTTTTAAGGTTAATAAATCCCCTCTTTCAATTCAGAGGTATGAATTCGCTGACCACCACTTCGGAGATGAAGCGTTTCTGGCCGTCATTGCCTTCGTAGCTGCGGTGGGTAAGCTTGCCCTGCACCGCCACCTGCTTGCCTTTCTTCAGCATGACCTGCATGATCTCGGCGATGCGGCCCCAGCCGACGAGGTTGTGCCATTGTATATCCACCACTTTTTCGCCATGCGGGTTCTTGTAAACGTCGCGGGTGGCGATGGTGACGCGGGCGATGGCGTTCCCGTCCTTCAGTTGTTTGAACTCGACATCTTTCCCCAGGCTGCCGATCAACTGGACTTTGTTGCGTAAATTGTTCATGACTTAAAAGATTACAGGTTAATAATGGGCGCGATGCCGGCGGTCGCTGATGACGATACAAAGATGCGGGAGAAGTCAGGCGCTAGTCGATTAATAAATGTTTAATGCCGTTTGTAGTCGTTTGTAAACGGTTACAAACGACTTTAGGGCTGTATTGCCGGTATGTGGCGTGGTAAGTTTGAGGGGGTGGTTACAAAATCCTTTTTCGGCGCATGGTGGCAGGAGAGTAGAGGCATGCATTGAAAAAATTTTTTATGTTTGGACGGGAAAAACAATGGAAAGCGGCATGAGAACCTGCATACTTCTCATCTTTTTATTACTGGCGGGCCCATTCGTTGCCGGGGCTCAGCAGCAGGCCATTGACAGCTTGCTCCGGGTACTGCCCGCCGCAAAAGAAGACACCAGCAGGGTCAAGGTACTGAGGGAACTCAGCTCCCTGTATGCCAGCGTCGACCCCGGGCAGGCGAGGGTTTATGCCGACAGCGCCCTGAACCTGGCCAAAGCGGCCGGTTTCCGGTGGGGCGTCTATTCATCCATGTACACCCTGGGGGTCGTCGAATATTATACCGGCAACAGTGAACAGGCCATCGCCCTTGCCAGTGAAGCGCTTGAACACTTCCGGGCGAGCGGCGACCGGCTAAGCGAAATAAAGGCCCTCAATTTCCTGAGCGCCATTTACCAGAACCAGAACCAGGTAGAAAAGGCGCTGGAATATGCCAATGCATCGCTGGAACTGGCCGGGCAGGCCAGGGACCGGAGCAATACCGCTACGGCCCTCTACAGCATAGGGGTGCTGCAAAAGAGGATCGGCAATACAGAGGCGGCCAGGGCCAACTTTCTGAAAGCCCTGGCCCTGTTCGAAGAATTGGGAGAGCAGGGCAACGCCGCCACCGTTTATCAGGGCCTGGCCACCGTTACCGGGAGAGAGGAAGCGTTGGGCTATGCCGGGAAGGCCTTATCTATCTTTGAAGAAACGGGCAATGTCCAGGGGCAGGCTTTTTGTTATTCCAGCCTGGGCAACCTCTATCACCAGGGCGGCCGGAGTGAAGAGGCGCTGGCGGCCTACCGGCAGTCGTTGCGCCTCTGTGAGCAGATCGGGTTCACCTACGGGCAGGCCAGCCTCAACAGCAATATCGGGCTTCTGCTCACGGAGATGGGCCGCTTTGAGGAAGCTTACCGCTGCCTGTCGGAATCGGAGGCCCTGGCCAGGGCCCTGAATACCGAGGACATACTGATCACCACTTACCGCGGCCTGGCCAATTACCATGCCCACCGGCAAAACCCCCGCATGGTGCAGGAGGTGGTCGACAGCCTGATGGCCCTGAAAGACACCCTCTACAGCCGGGAAAAGGCCGACCTGCTGATACAGGCGGAAACCAGGTACCAGCTGAAAGAGAAGGAAAGCCAGATGAGCTTTGAGCTGGGCCGCCAGAAGCGCCTGCGCAACATCATCCTGCTGGGCGCCCTGGCCGCTATCCTGGGGCTGGTTGCCCTTTTCCAGTACTTCCGCAACCGGCAGCGGCTTCGGCAGAAGGAAGCCGAACTGGCCCTGCAGTTGGAAAAGGCCGAGGCGGAGCAGTTGCGCGAGCTCGACCAGTTGAAGTCCAATTTTTTTGCCAGCATCAGCCATGAATTCCGCACGCCGCTGACGCTCATCCTGGGGCCCCTCCAGCAGATGCGCAGCGGGGTTTTCCAGGGGGATACCCGGCAGTATTTCGACATTATGTACCGCAACGGCAAGCGCCTGCAGAGCCTGATCAACCAACTGCTCGACCTGAGCAAGCTGGAAAGCCGCAGGATGCAGCTCAGGCCCGAGCCGGGAGATGTGATCCGCTTTCTCCGCCTGCTGGCCGGTTCGGTGGAGAGCTGGGCGGCGCAGAAGCAGATCGATTACCGGATTCAGTTGCCGGAGCGCCCGGTGTGGGCGAGCTTCGACCGGGACAAGCTGGAGAAAATCCTGATGAACCTCCTGTCCAACGCCCTGAAGTTTACGCCCAACGGGGGCAGCGTCCATTTGCGGGTGGAGGCTCATCCTGAGGAGGGGCGGGAAGTACTGAACATCGCCGTGAGCGATACCGGCCCGGGAATTCCCGCCGGCGAGCTGGATAAAATATTCGAGCGTTTTTATCAGGCGCCACCCGCCCCCTCCGAAGGGGGAGAGTTCCGGCGCTCCTCCTCCCTCGGTGGAAGCGGAGAGGGGGCTATCGGCACGGGCATCGGCCTGGCGCTGGCCAAAGAGCTGGCCGAACTGCATGGCGGGGCTATACAAGTGGAAAGCGAACAAGGCAGGGGCGCTACCTTTACAGTAAACCTGCCCCTCGAAAAGGCCGGCCCGGTGGAAGAGGGCCCCCAGGAACCAACAAGCGATGCTTTCGCTATGCCTGCATCGCCGACAGAAAGCGCAACAGCCGAAGGGGCCGCGGAAAAGGGGGCCCCGATCGTGCTCATCGTGGAAGATAATCCCGATGTACGGGTGTACATTAAGGGCCAGTTGTCGGGACAGTACCAGATAATGGAAGCAGAAAACGGGCTAAAGGGCCTGGAAGCGGCCCTGGATGCCGTTCCCGACCTGGTCATCACCGATGTGATGATGCCCGAAATGGATGGCGCGGCTCTGACGAGCAAGCTCAAAACCGACGAACGGACCAGCCACATTCCGGTGGTCATGCTCACCGCCAGGGCGGAACGCGGCGACAAGCTGGAAGGCCTGGAAACCGGCGCCGACGATTACCTCGTCAAGCCCTTCGATGCCGAAGAACTGCAGGCCCGCGTGAGGAACCTGATCGAACAGCGCCGGCGGCTGCGCGAGCGCTTCACCCGCGAGAGCCTGCTGTCGCCCAAAAACATCGCCCTCACTTCCGTCGACGAGCAGTTCCTGGCCCGGCTGATGGCCGCCATCGAAGAGCGGATGGATGACGAAAGCCTGTCGGTGGAAGCGCTGGCGCGGGAAGTAGGCATGAGCCGCTCTCAGTTGCACCGTAAAGTCACCGCCCTTACCGACAGGCCGCCCAACGTTTTCCTGCGCACCATCCGCCTGCAGCGGGCCCGGCAACTGCTGGAGCAACAGGCCGGCAATACCACCGAGGTGGCCTTCATGGTGGGCTTCTCCAGCCTCGCCTATTTTTCCAAGTGCTTCAAGGATGAGTTCGGCATGACCCCGACCGAGGTGGGGAAGGGGTGATCCTGCCGGAGCTTAAAACCTTTGAGGTTTCCGAAACCTCAAAGGTTTTTTGGGGGTAACCCCAGCGGCGCTGACCATTATCATTGATTTTCTTTTCCCGATAAGATACCTTCTCTCCGAACTCCCACCTGCCTCCTCCCGCATTTTCTGATCTAAACCAAATGATATGAGAACCTTATCGCAATTTCTGATCCTGATGGCGCTGCTGCTGGCCGCCGCCTGCCAGAAAGACGAAGCAGGCCCGGTGGCGCTGCCTTCAGAAGACACCGAAATGGTTACCTTCCGCAATTTCACCGCAGAGCAACTGTATGCGATCCTGGACGCTATGGAGGCGGAGATCAACGCCTGGATGGACGCCGGCGAGCTGAACGCCGATACCGGCGACAGGCTGCTGGACAAGGTAAGCATCATGCGCAGCCTGGTGGATGACGGGAGGCTGTCCAGTGCGGAGCGGGCGCTGTCCCGCAGTTTCCTGCAATACGTCAACCGATTGTATAATGAAGGCAAGCTCACTGAGGCACAGCGCCAGAGCCTGGACGATATGGCGCACGGGATATTGCCTGAGGGGGATGAAGGCCTTGTGTATGACCCCAGCGGCAAGGCCTACTCCTGGAAAAAGATGCCGGACGGCAAAAAATGGATCACCGTAAACCTGGACTACTGGGATGGCCAGGCCGGCAACGCCTGGCATTACAACGCTGCTCAAAGTGAACCCTATCCGGGATACGGCATGCTGTACGACTGGGCGGCCGCCACGGCAGCCTGCGGCAATGCCTTCGGCCCGGGATGGAGGACGCCCGCCAAAGCGGATTGGGACAACCTGATCGGCCAGTATGACCCGAATTGGGATATGGGAGAGGAGTATTTTTCCAGTGCAGCCCCTTATGGCTATCTGATCCCGGGGGGTGACAGTGGCTTTGATGCGCTCCTTGGCGGTTACCGGAGTTTCTTAGGCAATTACTACAACCTTGAGGCATACGGCTACTGCTGGAGCGGGACGGAGGAGGACATGCAGAGCGCATGGCACTACACCTTCCACAGCAACAACGGCGTACTGATCCGCAGCTATAATGATAAGTTGAACGGTTTTAGCTGCCGCTGCGTGCAGGAATAGCCTGCTTCGTCCGGCGAAATGGTTTCCGTCCGCTGAAGCGAAAGCGGGAGCGTAGCCGGAATTGAGAATTTAGCCCTTTCAGGACAAGTCAGGGGCAACTTGGAGTTGCGCCCTGACTTCAAAAGCCTTTTTATGGCTTCGAGCACTTCGTACCCTGAACCAACTCTGTAAACCCTGTTCAACCAAAAAATCCCCGCGACCCGTTAATCCTGTCCTCCTTCCTGCCAAATCTCATTGCGCCTTCCCCTCATCCTGTATTATCTTGGCAGAAAAACCACTCTGCCATGAAAGCCATGATCCTCCCCCGGCTTGTTTCCTTCCGGGACAACCCCCGCCCGCTGCAGGCCGCCGATCTTCCCATTCCCACCCCCGGCCCGGGCGAGGTGCTTCTCAAAGTCCTCGTCTGCGGCGTCTGCCATACCGAGCTGGACGAGATCGAGGGGCGCACCCCGCCGCCAGCACTGCCCGTAGTGCCCGGCCATCAGGTGGTGGGCGAGGTGGTGGGGCTGGGTGAAGGCTGTCAACGCCTGCAGAAAGGCCAGCGCATAGGCGTCGCCTGGATTTACCACGCCTGCGGCGCATGCGAATACTGCCGCAGCGGCCGGGAAAACCTCTGCCCGGATTTCCGGGCTACCGGCCGCGACGCCAACGGCGGCTACGCCGAGTACATGGCGGCGCCGGAGGCTTTCACCTATCCCATCCCCGATGCTTTCAAGGATGCCGAGGCGGCGCCCCTGCTCTGCGCCGGCGCCATCGGCTACCGCTCCCTCCGCCTGGCGCAACTGGAGGACGGGCAGAACCTGGGGCTTACCGGCTTCGGCGGCTCCGGCCACCTGGTGATCAAGATGGTGCGGTATAAATTCCCAAATACCAAGGTCTATGTATATGCCCGCAACACGGAAGAGCGCGCCTTTGCCCTCGAACTGGGCGCCGCCTGGGCGGGCGACACCACCGGCGCCGCCCCCGAAAAGATGCACGCCATCATCGACACCACACCCGCCTGGAAGCCGGTGGTGGAGGCCCTCAAAGAGCTCCGGCCCGGCGGACGGCTGGTCATCAACGCCATCCGCAAGGAGCGCTACGACCAGGACTACCTGGAGAAGATACAGTACGAAAAACACCTGTGGATGGAGCGGGAGGCCAGGAGCGTGGCCAACGTCACCCGCCGCGATGTGAGCGAATTCCTGCAACTGGCCGCGGAGGCGGGTATCCGGCCGGAATACCAGGAGTTCGCCCTGGAAGAGGCCAATGCAGCCCTGCGCGAGCTGAAAAACCAGAAGATACGGGGGGCGAAGGTGCTGCGGGTGGCGGAGGTTTAGAGTGTTTCCTTTGTTCCTTTTGTGTTATAAGTTATCGAAGCCACTATCCAAAATAAACTCTTACTCTTTGACCACCCTCTTTATCCGCACCTTGTCTTCCGTGTGCAACTGTACCAGGTACAACCCTCGCGGCAGGCTGGAAATATCGATCTGCCCGCCGGCGTCCAGTATCTGGCTGAGGGCGAGGCGCCCTTGGCTGTCCATAACCCGGATGTAGGCCGGGGCGCCGCCATTGTATGCCGCCCGGAGCGGCCCGGCGGTGGGGCTGGGGAAGAGGAGCAGGCCGTCATCGGCGCCTTCCTCTTCGGCGGGCAGCACGGCGCAGGCTTCGAGCACTTCCTGTTCGCTGTTGCAACCGCCGGCGTTGTTGAAAATCTCTGCCGGGCCGCCGTTGGCGAGGTAGTCGCAGATGCTTTGTACTTCGCAGGCGGACAGCCGGCTGGAATTGAGCAGGGTGAGGTAGCTGATGGTCGTATAGTCGATATTTTCCAGGCCGTTGAGGGAAGCCAGGGCGTTGTTGAAGCGGATGGCAAGTTCCCCGCCGATGGCCGCCAGGCCGTCCAGCCCGTAGAGGTAAGCCAAAGAGTTGTTGAACTCGATCGTCAGGCCGCCGCCGATGGCTGCCAGGCTGTCGAGGCCGACCAGGGCCGCCAGGGCGTCGTTGTGGCGCAGTAACAGATTTCCTCCTACGGAACGCAGTTTATCCACACCCTCCAGGAGTTCCAGCCCGGCATTATGCTCAATGGCGCAATCGCCACTGACAGACTGAAGCGCTTCCAGCCCGCTGAGATCGATCAGCGCGTCATTGCGCTCGATCGTCAGGCTGCCCCCGATGGTTTGCAGGTTGCCCAGGCCGCTCAGGCTGGCCAGAGAGCTGTTGGTGGCGATCAGGACATCGCCTCTGGCCTGGGAGATGCTGCCCAGGCCCTCCAGCGAAGGCAGGAAGTCGTTGCCTTCGATCATGAGGCCTCCTTCTATGGCCGCCAGGTTGGCCGGCCCGATTAAGGAAGCCAGGAGGAGGTTGTTCTCAATGATGAAATGCTCGCCGACGTAGGCCAGCCCCTCCAGCCCGCCGAGGGAGGCCAGCCCGTCGTTATTGCTTACGGCAAGGCTCCTGCCTGCCGAGGTGAAGCCCTCCAGGCCGTTCAGGTTAGCCAGGGCGTCATTATTGTCGATCTCCATATTTTCGCCGGTGGAAGCGAGCCGGCTCAGCGCGCTCAGGGAAACGAGGGCAGGGTTGTCGGCTATGATGCAGTCTTCGCTGACGGTAGTGATGTTCTCCAGGCCGCTGAGGGAGAGCAGGCCGTCATTTTTTTCAACGCGCAGCTTGCCCGTGACCGAAGTGAGGCTGCTCAACCCGTCCAGGGAAGCCAGGGCGGGGTTGCCGCCGATGTACAGGTCTTCTCCCAGGTTGCTGAGGTTGCTCAGGGCAGCGAGGGAGGCCAGGCTGCCGTTCTCCTGAAGGCTGAGCCGGCCCCCGATGGAGGCGAGGCTGCCCAGGCCGCCGAGGGAGGCCAGCATATCGTTGTGCTCGATGTCCAGCTTGCCTCCGATGGATGCGAGCTGGCCCAGCGCATGGAGGGAGGCCAGCGCAGGGTTGTCCAGGATTTCCACGTTCCCTCCAATAGAAGCCAGTTGGCCCAGCCCGTCGAGGGAAACCAGTTGCCCGTTCTGGCCGATGCTGACGTCATCGCCTACCAGGCTGAGGTTGTCCAGCCCGCTCAGGTTGGGAAGCGCATTGCAGGCCCAGATCAACAAATCTTCTTCCATGGCGGCGAGGACATTCAGCCCGTCGAGGTTGGTAATATCGGCCCCGGTGATGTACACATTGCCGGAAATCCGGGCGCAACCCGGATAATTTATTGCAAAACTGTCGACCAGCCCCTGGCGGGAGAAGGAAATGCCCTCCGGCAGGCATGCCTGGGCAATTGCACCCTGGGACAAGAGCATTGTCAATGGGATCAGAAGGAGTAAGCTTTTTTTCATGGCGCCATTTTTGAGATTATACTGAGGTTGAGGTTAAGGTTGAGGTTAAGCTGCCTTAACCTCAACCTCAACCTCAACCTCAACCTTAACCTTAACCTTAACCTTAACCTCAACCTTAACCTTAACCTCAATTTCTTCTACGGGCGCCGGGGAGAGATGTTTGGGATTTGGCGGGATTTTTTGCGGAGGCCGGGCGGGGAGTAGGGCAACGGTTGTCCCGAAGGGCTGCCTCCCGGTTGCCGGTTTCGGCCAAGGCCTTCCGGAATGCCGGGCCAACAACCAATGCCAAAGCATCCCTTCGGGACAACCAACCTACTGTATCCTGTACGGCTTGGCGAAAAAGATGGCCCTCAGCTTAATGGGCTGGTCCACACCTGGCGTAAAGGACTGGGTAGAGCGGTTATAGATAATGGTATAGATGTTGGCGATCAACTGGTTGATATCGTTGAAGCGCTTCTGCAGTTCAAAGGCGTTGTTGGCCTCTACGAAGAAGTTCTCGTTGCTGGCCAGGCCTTTGAGGTAGTTGGTATTGTACTCCAGCCCCTTGCCCTTCAGGCCGATCATGTAGCGCGGAAAGGCGGATTCCTGGATGAACTTCTGGTTGGTAGTGGGGTTGTTGGAACCGTTGTCGTTGCCGTCGGTGAAGGCGACGAGCACCTTGTTGGACACGTCTAAGTCAGCTTCTTCCAGAGCGTTCAGGCCGGCGATGATGCCGTCGCTCAGGCGCGTGAAGGTTTGGGCGTCGAGGTCGGGATAGGGGAAGGTGTTGATCGCGTTCTCGATATCGGCAATGTCATTGGTAAAAGGATAAGTAATGACCGTATCGGCGAAGAGTACCAGGCCGACATAGCTTTCGTTGCCGGTAGTTTCGAAGATTTGATTGGAAAAGTCGATAGCGTACTGCTTGACCTTATCGCGGTC
>CAZAXA010000038.1:0-21973 GCA_964488965.1 uncultured Phaeodactylibacter sp.
CCCTGCTCCGGGGGCTGGTCGCCTGCGGCTGGTTCGGCATTCAAACCTGGATCGGAGGCGCGGCCATCTATCAGTTGCTGCTCATCGTCTGGCCGGGGCTGGCCGGCAGCCCTTACCTCGGCGGCCTCATCGGCCTCAACCTGGGGCAGCTCTTCTGTTTCCTGTTGTTCTGGGGGATGAACATGTGGATCATCTACCGGGGCATAGACTCGATCAAACAGTTGGAAAACTGGGCGGCGCCCTTCCTCATCCTGATCGGCATCGGCCTGCTGCTCTGGGCATGGTTCAGGGTGGGGTCCATGAGCGAAATCCTGGATGCCTCTTACCTGCTTGGCAAGGAGCCGGATGTGAACTTCTGGAAGATTTTCTGGCCCGGCCTTACCGCCATGGTGGGCTTCTGGGCCACCTTGTCCCTCAATATTCCCGATTTCACCCGCTATGTCAAAACCCAGCGTGACCAGATCATCGGCCAAGCCGTCGGACTGCCCGGCACCATGGTGCTGTTCTCCTTCATCGGCATTGCCGTGACCAGCGCTACGGTCATCATCTTCGGGGAAGCCATCTGGGACCCGGTGGCCTTGCTGGCGCGCTTCGACTCGCCGCTGGTGGTGGCCCTTTCCATGATCGGGCTCACCGTCGCCACCCTGTCTACCAACATCGCGGCCAACGTGGTGGCGCCCGCCAACAGCATCGCCAACATCATGCCCAGCCGCATCAGCTTCCGCATGGGCGGCTACATCACCGGCATCATCGGCATCCTGATCTTCCCCTGGAAGCTGCTGGCCGACCCTCATGGCTACATTTTCGTATGGCTGATCGCCTATTCGGCCCTGCTGGGCGCCCTGGCCGGGGTGATGATCTGCGATTATTACATCATCCGGAAGACGGAGCTGGATCTGGCGCAGTTGTTTAAAGAAGACGGCATCTACAAAGGATGGAACGGCAGGGCATGGGCCGCCTTCGGGCTGAGCCTGGCGCCCGTTTTACCCGGTTTTTCAGGCACTGTTTCCCTGATCTCTCCGGAAAGCATCGGCGAATTCTGGATGGATGTGTATTCCTATGCCTGGTTCGTGACCTTTTTTGTGTCTTTCGGCTTGTATTGGGCGCTGGTGAGGTTTTGGGGGAAGAAATGATCGAGAGAAGGCGTATCATCAATATAGCGGCAAAAAGGTAGAAGCCAGCGTCCGGCATAAAAAACCCAAACTGGCAAATCGTTCAAAAAGGCTGTAAATTTACCCCAAACAAAGGCTAAGCAATAGGAATCCTGGATTTTGTATTTGACGACGGCCGGCATGAGGAGCAAGTGCGCCATGAAGCAAGGTTGAAGGATCAACACTGCCAGGTGTTTTATGACAAACTCACCTTCATTTACCTGGAGATGCCAAATTTCAAAAAGACAGAGGCAGAATTAGAAACCGATTTTGACAAGTGGATGTATGTGTTGAGGCACCTTCCATATCTGCAAAACCGGCCGGCGGCCTTGCAGGAGCGGATATTTCAGAAACTTTTTGAAGCAGCGGAGATTGCGCGCTTCGATGCGGAGGAAAAAGCGAGGTATGAGGAGAGCTTGAAATATTACCGGGATTTGAAAAATGTGGTGGATACGTCTTTCGAAGAAGGCAAAGCAGAAGGCAGAGCAGAAGGCAGAGCAGAAGAAAAGATCGAAGTAATCCTCAAATCTCATGAAGCAGGGCTTGACGTAGAAACTATATCGAAGATTACCGGGAAATCTGTTGAAGAAATAAGAAAGGCCATCGACGAAGCCGAACGCTAACAATGCCTATAGCGCGCCGTTATTTGCTAAGCCTTGCCTCCTTCCAACCCAACTGACCAAAATCAACCTCCACCATGACCATCCTCATGTAAAACAGACGGTATTCCTGCTATCTTATGCCCGGCTGGCCAGCGCCGGCCCTAACCATTTAAAACCTCATCAATATGATAGCAGACAAGAAAGCAGACCTTACCGGCCCCGGTATCGGCACCTATGAGCAGGTGGAAAAAGCCCTGCCAAAAGACTACAAATCCCTCCTCAACCGCAAGGATACGCAGAAGGCCATCATGGCGGTGAAACGCTACATTGAGGACGGCCTCAATGAGGAACTCAACCTGATGATGGTGACGGTGCCGCTCATCGTCGATAAGCACAGCGGCGTCAATGACTATCTGGACCGCGACGGCTCCCGGACGCCGGTGGAATTTTACATCTCCAACGACCGGGGCAAAAACCCCGTCGAGGCGCAGGTCGTGCAGGCCGCCACCAAGTGGAAGCGCGTGGCCCTGAAGCAGTTTGATATGCGGCCCGGCGAAGGCCTCAATACCGACATGCGGGCCGTGCGCAAGGACTACTTCCTCGACCACGACCACAGCGCCTATGTCGACCAGTGGGATTGGGAGCGGGTGATCACCGCCGACGAGCGAAACCTGGAATTCCTCACCATGATCGTCAGAAAAATCTGGAAGGTGCTGAAAGGCGCCGAAACCTTCATTCATGGGCAGTTCCCGCAACTGAAAGACAGCCGCTATCCCAACCTGCCCGAAGAGATCACCTTCATCCACGCCGAAGACCTGCTGGCCCGCTACCCCGACCTGCCCCGCAAGGAGCGCGAAACGCGCATCCTGCAGGAGTACCCCGCCGTTTTCATCTACGGCATCGGCTGGACGCTGGACGACGGCTACCCCCACGAAATGCGCGCGCCCGATTACGACGATTGGGTAACGCCCACCACCTCCAAAGATGGCCGCCCCATGCACGGCCTGAACGGCGACATCCTGGTGTGGAACCCCGTCACCAAACGCCGTCACGAGCTGTCCTCCATGGGCATCCGGGTGAACGCCGGGACGCTGCGCCAGCAGTTGACGATCACCGGCCAGCTTGACTTTCTGGAGCTGCCCTACCACCAGGCCATCATCAACAATGAGCTGCCCCTGAGCATCGGCGGCGGCATCGGCCAGTCGAGGGTGATCATGCTGTTGCTCAGGAAAGCCCACATCGGCGAAGTGAGCGTGACGGTATGGCCGGAGAAACTGAAAACGATCTGCCGGGAAAAGAATATTTTTGTTCTGGAATAGTATAGCCTGCTGGGTTAAGCGGCAATTTCCCATTGCCGCTTAACTTGAGTTTTTACAAAACAGCGCCATGAGGCTCACGCAACTAAAGCTTCGGGAAGTGAGGATTCCGCTCCGCTTCCAGTTCTCGCAATCCAACAATGCCGGAACGCGCCAGTCCCATTCTGCGATCGTGGAGGTGCATACGGCCGGCGGCATTGTCGGCTATGGAGAGTCCTGCCCGCGCATCTACGTCACCGGGGAGGATATGGCGTCGGTACGCCAGGACATGCAACAGCTTGCCCCTGGCCTGAAGGGCTGCTCTTTCCCATCAACAGGAGCGATCCGGGAAAAGGTATTGAGCTGGGAAGAGGCCGGCATTGGCCCGTCCACGCGCTGCGCCCTGGAACTGGCTCTGCTCGACGCCTGGAGCAAAGAGCAGGAGCAGCCTCTTGATGAGTTGCCGGGCTGCACCCTTCCGGAGGAATTGCATTACTCTCTGGTACTGCCCTTATTGGGGCCTTCTCAGCTGGAACGCTTGTTGCCAATGGTCAAACATTTTACTCCTCCATCAGTCAAACTAAAAGTAGACGGCAATCTGGAAGAAACCATCGCCAGGGTGGCCCTGATCCGGGGCCGCTTCGGCCAGGAACTGCCCATCCGGGTAGACGTCAATGCCGGCTGGACGCTGCAGCAGGCGGAGGAGCTGATCCCCCGGCTGATAGAACAGGGCGTCACTTCCTTCGAGCAGCCGCTGCCGGCCGGCGAATGGGAAGGCATGGCCGTTTTAACCAGGCGCTTTGGAAAGGAAGCCAGCATTATGGCCGATGAGTCGTTGCTTGGATATAAAGAGGCGGAGGCCCTGATCGAAGGAGGCTGCTGCAACCACTTCAACCTCAAAATCTCCAAGCTGGGCGGCATCTTCAGCAGCCTGAGGGTGTACCGCCTGGCGGAAAAGAACGGCATTCCCTGCCAGTTGGGCGCCCACTTCGGTGAGACGAGCCTGCTCACTGCCGCCGGCCTGCTGCTGAGCGGTATGGCAGGCGCCCTGACTGCCCACGAGGGGGCGATGGGGGAATTCCTGCTGGAGAAAGATATCGTAATTCCCGCCATTACCTTCGGGCCTGACGGCAGGCTCGAAAGCCGAATGGCAGCGCCAAAAAAAGGCCTGGGCATTATCGATGGGAAGATCCTCGATCAATATGGAGGAAAGGCAGATGGGGTATTTTGAAACAGGCTGAATACAAGGGAGATGCGATAGAAATGTGGTGGAAATGTTTTTTACTTTCCTGACATCAGGGACATATCCTCTTCTGTGACCGACTGTTGTACGCGGGCGTATAACTTCACGAAGCGGGCGGCGACGGCGATCAGGTCTTTGAGTTCCAGAAGCAGGCTGAAGTAGAGCATGCTGTTGCGGCGGCCGTATTTTCGTTTTTTCACCCCTTCGACCTGGTGGCCGATCAGGTTTTCCAATTGCAGGAACAGCCTGCGTTTTTCCTCCAGTATGGTATCGATGGCCTGATAAGCGCCATTTCCCAGCGCTTCTTCAATATTCTGCAGGTACCGGCTCACCGCCTCCTGCATATTGTAGAGCCGTTTACTTTGTTCATAATCCAGGGGTTTATGGACATTTTCCACATGCTCGCGACAGGCTTCATAGATGAGGGTCATGGATTGCAGGATATCCTGTTCCAGATCGTAGACCAGGAGATAGGTACGGCTTGCCTCGGCATTTTCTTCTTCAATATGCCGGATAGCGCCGAAGAGCTTTTTCTTAACTTTTCTATTGTCCTTTTTAAGATGCAGAATGGCCTGTCCGGCCCGTTCCAGCATCAAGGGGTCTTCCTGCATCAATCCGAAGAGGGTATCGTGCAAAGCGCTGCGGATATCCGAGAGGGTTTGCCTGATCCCCGAGGAAGTCTCTTGCAGGGCCTCGACCGCTGGTATAGCCTGTGCCTGCCGTTCAAAAGACTCTTCTTCCGCTTTTTCTTTTTCCAGCCTGCGGTGAAGCAGGAAAGTCCGGGAAATGAAGATGATGGCCATTATCACCAGCGCTCCTATGGCCCAGCCCTTGTAAACGTAGATGGCCCACGCAAAGATGGCGGAAGCGCCGAAGGCGATGAAAGCGGTAAGGAACCAGCCGCCTATGACGTTGAGCACGCCGGCTACCCGGTACACGGCGCTGTCGCGGCCCCAGGCGCGGTCGGCCAGGGAAGTGCCCATAGCTACCATGAAAGACACATAGGTGGTTGAAAGCGGCAACTTCAGGGAAGTGGCGAAGGCGATGAGCATACTGGCCACCGTCAGGTTGACGGAAGCGCGCACCAGGTCGAAGGCGGCGGCATCATGGCCTCCTTCATTTTCTGCTTTCCCTTCCGGCATTCGAAAGCTTTCCTCCGCCTTTTTTATCCATGCGTTCGGTACGATCCATTGCACTCCCCTGCCCAGCCCGCGGGTATAACGCACGATGCTTCGCGAGAGGAGGTTGGGGGAGAAACGCTCGGCGCCTTCGTCCTGCCGGCCCAGGTTGACCTCGGTTTCGGTTACCGACTGTGCCTTTCTGGAAAACCAAAGCGTCAGTACCATTACGATGCCGGCCATCAAAAGCAGGATTGTTTTGGTGCGTACGGGTTTGCCCAGCACGGCCATATTGAAATCTTCAGCGCCGGCGCCGGAAGCCGACCAGGCGTTAAAGGATTCGAAACCGGCGATGGGCACGCCGATGAAGTTGACCAGGTCGTTGCCCGCAAAGGCCATTGCCAGAGAGAAAGTGCCGAACAAGACTACAATACGCAGGATATTGATCTTAAAGGCCATCAGGATGGCCTGCATGAGGATCGACCAGAAAGCAAAGGAGATAAGGATGAGCAACAGCGTATTGTTTTTCACCCAGGCGATGAAAGCCTCGGATACGAAAGAGGCTCCTTTGATGCCTTTGATCAGCAGGAAATAAGTCAGGAAAGTTAGCGCCAGGCCTGACCACAGGCTGCCCACCCAGTCCATCCGGCGTTCATACTGAAAAGTGAACAGCAGGCGGCTCATGTATTGCAGCAGGGTGCCCACGACAAAGGCAATGCCCACCGAGATGAAGATGCCCGAAATGATGGCCAGGGCGCTGGATGAGTTGATGTGGTCTCCCAAGGTCGAGAGGCTGGCGCCGGCGGCGGTGATCTTAAGGATGGAAACGGCTACGGTCGCCCCGAGCAATTCAAACACGATGGATACCGTAGTTGAGGTGGGCATACCGAAGGTGTTGAAGAGGTCCAGCAGGATGATATCCGTCAACATGACGGCCAGGAAGATAACCATGACCTCGGCAAAAACGAAGTACTCCGGATTGAAGATGCCTTTGCGGGCCACTTCCATCATGCCGCTGGAAAAGGTAGCGCCGACAAAGATGCCCAGGCTCGCCACGATCATGATGACGTTCCGTGGCGCGACTTTTGAGCCTACTGCAGAATTGAGAAAATTGACGGCGTCGTTACTCACACCGACGATGAGGTCGGAAATAGCCAACGCGAAAAGAAGAATGACGATGATAAGATAATATTCCGCCATGGGAAACAGTCCTTACTGGACTTACAAAAGTAGGGACAAAAGCCCAAAACTGTGTTAACTCAGTATTAAATAACACCCCGGTTGGTCATTCATTTGCTGCCGCCAGCTACTACGGATTGTCCGGAATATATAATCCTCAACGGATGCCGGATATCCGATACGCACTTCACTCCTTCCTTACGTCCACCGCAATAACTTTGTACTCCGGGCAGTCCGCCTCACTGTCCAGCACATCGCTGGCGACCTGGTTGATCAGTATTTCAGGGAAGTGGAAGGTGGAACTGAGGATACCGGGTTGGACCATACCGCTAAGCCGGGCGCGAATGCGGGCCTGGCCGCGCGGCGAAGCTACCAGCACTATATCCCCATCTTTTATTCCCCGGTTCTGCGCATCCTCCGGATGGATCAGCAGCAGGTCTTCGCCGAGGATTTCCGAATCCTGGGTGCGGCGGGTCATAGAGCCGCTGTTGTAGTGCTCCAGCCCGCGGTTGGTAGTCAGGATAAATGGATAGTCTCCGGCATTTTCTCTGATCTCCCGGCTCTCTTCAAAGTCGATGAAGTACAGGCGGCCTTTACCCCGTTTAAAGCTTTCGGTGTGCAGCACCTGCGTATCCGTGCCATCTTCCGCCACAGGCCACTGCAGGCCGTTGCTGCCCAGCCGTTCCCAGGTGATGCCCTTGAAGAAAGGCACTATCTGCGCGATCTCTTCCAGTACCGCCGCCGGGTTGTAATCCGGCTGCGGGTAGCCCATGCAGTTCATGATCTCCGTAACGATCACCCCGTCCGGTTTGGCGCCGGGAAGCGGATCGATGACGCGGTTGACGCGCTGCACGCGGCGCTCGCCATTGGTGAAGGTGCCCGACTTTTCAAGGAAAGAAGAAGCTGGCAGAATGACGTCGGCATAGCTGGCCGTTTCGGAATAGAAGAGTTCCTGCAGGATGAAAAAGTCCAGTTTTTTCAGTGCTTTGCGCACTTTGGCGGAATTGGGTTCCGTCTGAACCACATCCTCGCCCATAATCCAAAGGGCCTTAAGCCTGCCGGCTTCGGCAGCTTCGAACATTTTAGGAATGGTATATCCTGGGCCGCCGGGCAGAGGAACGCCATATACGGCCTCACAGGTACTGCGCAGCACCGGGTCGGCCATACTGAGGTAGCCGGGGCCCAGGTTGGGCTGTACGCCCTTATCGGCGGCGCCCTGTACGTTGTTCTGCCCCCGCAGGGGATTGACCCCCACGCCTCTCCGGCCGATATTGCCGGTGATCATGGCGAGATCGGCAACCAGCATAACCCCGAAAGTGCCCTGGTAATGCTCCGTTACGCCCAATCCATGGAAAGACATGGCCGCAGGGGCCGAAGCATAGGCAATAGCTGCTTCGCGAACCTGGCCGCGGCCGACGCCACAGACGGCTTCCATCTTGTCTATATCGAGCGCCAGGATTTTCTCCCGCAGTTCCTCATAACCCTCCAGCCGCTGTTCGATAAAGGGCCAGTCCACCAACCCTTCCCTGATGATATAATACATCATCATATTGAGCAGGGCGACGTTGGTTCCCGGCCGCAGTTGCAGGTGGTAGGTAGCATGGCGGGCAAGTTCCGTGCGGCGCGGGTCTGCGACGATCAGCGTTTTGCCTTTCATGGCCTGCTGTTTGATCCTCGCGCCCGTCACCGGGTGGGCGGTGGTAGGGTTGGCGCCGACCACCAGGATGCAGTCGGTGTACTTCAGGTCTTCGATCGAATTGGTCGCGGCGCCCATGCCGAAGGCGCGCTGCATGCCCAGGGCGGTCGGGGCATGGCAGATGCGGGCGCAGCCGTCGATGTTATTGGTGCCGATGACGGCGCGGATGAACTTTTGCATCAGGTAGTTCTCCTCGTTAGTACAGCGGGAGGAGGAAATGCCGGCAATGGCGTCGGGGCCGTGTTCTGCCTTGATGGCCGTCAGCCGGCCGGCAATATGATCATAGGCCTCTTCCCAGCTTACCTCCACATGTTTGCCGCCGCGCCGGATCATAGGCGAGCGCAGGCGCTGAGGGTGGTTGTAGAAGCGGAAGGCATACCGCCCCTTTACGCAGGTGTGGCCGTGGTTGGCATCGGCGTCGTAGGGCGCGGAGATGCTCAGGATAGTTCCGTTGCGTTTGGCAACGTCCAGGTTACAGCCAACGCCGCAGTAAGTACAGACAGTGCGCACCGTACCCGTAGCCTGCCGGGCGGCTGGCTGGAAAATATCGCTGATGGCCGCCGTCGGGCAGGCTTGTACACAGGCGCCGCAGGATACGCAGTAGGAATCGGCAAAGCTGGTATCCATGCCTTTGATGATGTGGCTGTCGAAGCCGCGGCCGGCCATGCTCAGCACGAATTCCCCCTGTACTTCATCGCAGGCGCGGACACATTTGTAGCAATTGATACACTTGGCGAGGTCCGAAACCAGGTAGGTGTGGCTCTCGTCCCGCGGGCGGCCCAGGTGGTTGGCGCCCTGCGGGTAGCGCACTTCCCGGATGCCTGCCCGGGCAGCCACGGCCTGCAACGCGCAATGGCCGTTGGCCTCACAGGTGAGGCATTCCAGCGGGTGGTCGGTCAGCACGAGTTCTATTATGTTGCGGCGCAGCCGCTGTATGGCTTCCGTGTCAGGGTAGATGCGTTGCCCCTCCGCTACCGGAGTATGGCAGGCGGCTACGGTTTTCAAAGCCCCATTGCCCTCCCGGGCGATCTCCACGCTGCACAGGCGGCAGGAGCCGAAGGGTTCCAGGTTGGGCGCATCGCAAAGGGTGGGCACATAGTTATCACCCAGATGGCGGCGGATGAAGGACAAGATCGTTTCGCCATCCCGGATTTCGTAAGCGGTATCATTGATGAAAGCGGCTTTCGTTCTCATTGGACGGCGGTTTTTTGTTCGGCAAAACAGGGTTTCAGCTCTTCTTCAAAATACTGAAGGGCATTGCGTACGGGCAAGGGCATGCCGCTGCCCAGGCCGCAGAGCGAGCCTTTTTCCAGCGTTTCCAGCAAGTCCTCAAACAGGCGTTTGTCTATGCGATACCCTTCGGCTTGTGCTTTCCGCAACATTTCCTCGCCCCGTTTGGAACCCAGCCGGCAGGGGAAGCACTTGCCGCAGCTCTCGTGGGCGGCAAAAGCAAAAAGGTGCTCCAGGTAAGCGATCATAGGGTAGGACGCCGGGATGCCGATCATGGAAGCATGCCCCAGCAGGAAGCCTTGCCGGGCGAAGGATTCGAAGTCCACTGTCAGATCGGAAATCTTTGCCACCGGCGCCAGCCCTCCCAGCGGCCCGCCGATATGCAGGGCCTTTACCGGCCTTCGGAAACCGCCGGCCAGCCCATTGACAACGGCAGCCAGGGGGGCGCCCATGGGCACTTCGTATATGCCGGGCCTTCGGAAAGCGCTGTCGAGAGATAATAGCTTCGTGCCGGTGGACTGTTCCGTGCCTATAGATGCAAATGCCTCGCCGCCTTTTTCCAGTATGTAGAACAGGTTGGCCAGGGTCTCCACATTGCTCACCAGGGTAGGCTTTCCGAACAAGCCTTCCTGCGCCGGGTAGGGTGGCCGCACCCGCACTTCCGGCCGCTGCCCTTCGATGGAGGCCAGCAGTGCCGTCTCTTCGCCGCAGATGTAGGCGCCGCGGGCTTTGATGATCTTGAAATGGAATGAAAAACCAGAACCCATGATCTGGTTTCCCGACAAGCCGGCAGCTTCCAGCCCCACGATGGCCTCCTGGATGGAGCTGACGGCTTCCGGGTATTCCGCCCGGATATACAATACGCCCCATTCCGCACCAATGGCATAGCCGGCGATGAGCATCCCCAGGAGGATGGTATAGGGGCGCTGTTCCAGCAGGTACCGGTCGGAATAGGAGCCGGGGTCGCCCTCATCCGCATTGCAGACGACGAATTTCTGATGGGCCGCGGCTTCCCGGCAGGCCTGCATTTTTACCGCTACAGGGAAGCCGGCGCCGCCGCGCCCCCGCAGGCGGGAGAGTTCAACGGCGGCCAATACATCCTCGGGGTTCCCCTTCAGCATGCGGCCGATGGCGTAGCGGCAGCCTTCTATAGTAGGCATGGCGGCGGTCAGCAGGGGGCGGCTCAGGGCCTGCACGGCGTAACGGCCTTCTCCGCTTTGGCAATCCCCGCTTTTAATTGTTTCCAGCCGGGCAATGGCCTGCCCGGAGTAGTTGCGCCCCCGGTATTGAAAGGCGGCATTTTCGTGACAGCGGCCCAGGCAGCACATCTCGCCGATCTCTTCTTTGCTGAAATGCTTTTGCAGTTCGCTTTTCAGGCTCTCCTGTGTGCCGGCCATAAGGCAGGCCGTTCCGTTGCACACATATACCTTCCTGCCTCTGTTCTCCGGACGGGTGAGATCATAAAAAGAGGCAGTGCCGTAGAGAGTGGCGGGCCCCATGAGGAATTCTTCGGCCAGCAGCCGGAACTCTTCCGGATCGGGCGTGCCGTCTTTTTCGGAAAGCTCGCCCAGGCGTTCAAACAGATTGTCGGAGATACCCTTGCGGGCGGACAGGGAAGTCAGGTTTCTGGACATTGTGCAGGCGGTTTGGTCAGGATTTAAAGCGGCCTCCTCTCACTTCGGATAACCGGAAAGTTAAGATCCTAACTTTTGCCTGTATTTCCAGTGATTTTTGTCATGCCCGGTTTGAATGGCGCCACAGGCTCACAGCCAATTCCCGCCTCAGTAAGGTTATGAGAAAGGGCCATTGCCCGGTATTTCAAGGATGAACCCATTGCAGGCATTGGAAAGCGCCGCTTGATTTAACTTCCGGTTTATCGTAAATTAAAGGGAAAACACACCGTTTGGCACTTAAACCCCCATCGAAAAATACATGGCCCTTTCGCATTTGGTTAGGGGGGTTGGCGTTATTGTCTTTATACTTTCCCTTTTTTGCTCAGGAACAGCAGTTTTATTTTCATCAGATCGGTGTAGAAGACGGCCTGCCCCAAGGGCAGGTACTGGCCATCGCGCAAGACAGTTCAGGCTTCATTTGGCTGGGCACTATGAAGGGGCTGGTCCGATATGACGGCAATGCATTCAAACTTTACGATTCCCGCCCGGAAGACACTACCGCCCTTTCTTTTCCCACTGTTGAAAAACTTCTTGTAGACAGCAGGGGCAACTTATGGGCCGGCACCCAGAAAGGGCTCAACCTTTTTGATCCCAAACGGGAACGGTTTCATCAGTTTCTGAAAAAAGAGGGCGCCCCCTACAGCCTGCCCGGTAATCACATTGTCACCCTCACGGAAGATCCGCTGGGCCGTGTTTGGGTAGGCGCTTACGGCGGCTTAGCCTATTTTGACCACAAAACCGGTCGGTTCCATACTCTGGAACTCCCCGGCTATTCGGATGCAGAACAGCAGCCTGGCCGTTTTAAAGGTTTTGTGGGGATTTTCGGCCAAGGCCCGGAAGGAAGCCTTTGGGCGTACGGGAAGGAAAAATGGTGGTCAATTCCCCTTTCTCTGGAGGATATCCGGAGTTTTGACCCCAGGAAAAAGTTTGGAATAAGTAACCGATACTCCTGGTTTCGTGTTCTCAGCAGCGGGGATGGCAAGGCAGTGTGGCTGGCTGACGAGGAGTATATCATAGAATGGCAGGATGGCCATATCAGTAAATGGCCATTGCCGGCGGGAGCCGAGGGAATAAAAATTATGGAAACGGTTTTCGCTCACCAGAGTATCTGGATGGCTACCGCTTCAAATGGATTGTGGCATTTTAACCCTGGCAGTGGCCGGTTAAAGCAATTTTCGCATGTAATTGGATCTCCTTTCGGGCTGAACAGCGATAATACCCAGGCTGTGTTCCTCGACCAGGAAGAAAACCTATGGGTAGGCACTTTCAACGGCGTTTGCCGGCTTAACCCCTATCGCACCCCATTCCTCTTTTTTCAGCACGAACCCGGCTCACAGCTCCCTGTCAATCAGTTGTTGCGCGTACATGCCGGGATGAACGGGGAGATCTGGACAAGCTGCTACGATGGGCGTTTATGGTGCGCGCCAAAACTGGGCCAACCGGCAAATGAGATCCCTTACACCACTCCGCCTGGAAGCGAAGCCCGGGTCGGTACTTTCCATACTTCCTCCGACGGCGCTACTTGGATGGGCTGCACGGAAGTACAGGGCGCCGATGGGCAGGGTTTGTGGGTATGGAACCCAAAGGGGAACGGCCAGTTACAACAGTTGGAACTGGATGACACCCTCGGCCAGGCTTTTATTTATTACATTGAAGAAGACAGGGTTGCGCCTGAAAATCTGTGGCTGGGAACCAATTTTGGCCTCTGCCTTTTTCACCGGTCCAGCGGCCAGACAAGCTGGTACATGCCCAAAAATAGCCTGCCGGCACTGGAAACCAACCGTGTGTTTGCTGCCATACAGGACGAATACGGCAACATCTGGATGCACCTGGAAGACTACTTTGCCGGAAAGCTGGGCTATTTCAACAAAAAAGAAGAACGCTTTTATCTTTTGAGTATATCAGCTTTTATGCCTGGAGAAAAGGAAGAGATCCTGATCCGGGGATTCACCCGGCAGGCCGGCGGCAGTATCTGGCTGGCAACCGGCCAGGGGCTGGGCATGGCCGACCCTTTGAAGAAAACCTTCCGCCTTTTCAGAGTCAACGATGGCCTTGCCGAGAACGAACTGATGGGCGTGGCCTGCGATGCCGCAGGCAATATCTGGATCAAAAGCCTGAAATGTATTTCCCGATTCACTCCCGGATCCGGCCGGTTTCAGCATTTTCCGGTAGGTCCAGATATGCAGGAGTTCAACACCGTTGGCGCCTCTGTAGGGCCTGATGACCGTATCTTTTTCAATGGCAACAACGGCTTTTATGCCTTTCACCCGAGCCTGGTAAAGCCCGATACTATTTCCCCCAAGGTAGTATTGACGGAGATTCACATTCCGAACCGCCCTGCCCCTTTGGAAACGGCGCCGGCCTATCTCAATCAGTTGGACCTCTATCACAAGGACAAGATTATATTCCTGACTTTCGCAGGGCTGCACTTCAGGAATCCAGGCCAAAACAGCTATGCTTACCAATTGGAAGGTTTTGATGAAGGATGGGCCGATGCAGGGCAGGGCCGAAAAGCCACTTACACCAATCTCCGTCCGGGAAGGTACACCTTCCGGGCCCGGGCTGCCAACCCGGATGGAGTTTGGGGGGAATCGGCGCCGCTCGCAATCGTCGTTCACTCCCCCTGGTGGGCTAATGGTTTCGCTTATTCCATTTATGGAACGGCCCTGGCCGCTTTGGCCATCGCCTTTTACAGCTTTCAACTCAACCGAAAACTGGCTTTGGCCGAAGCCCGGCGCTTGAAAGAACTGGATGCTTTCAAGAGCCGCTTTTATGCCAATCTTTCCCACGAATTCAGAACCCCGCTAACCCTCATCGAAGGGCCGGCCGAGCGGGCGCTTCGAAAAAGCGAGTCCCTATCCGGTAAGGATTTGAAAGGCATTGTAGACAATAGCCGCAAGCTTCTAAGCCTGATCAATCAGATGCTGAACCTCAGCAAGCTTGAAGCCGGAGTGCTGAAGCCGGAATACGAAACCGGGAATCTCATTACCTTCCTGCAATACCTCGCCGATTCTTTCCAGCCCCTTGCCGAGGACAAAAATATCAACCTCCGTTTTCAATCCGAATGCCCGGAGCTGGAGGCGGCATTCGACAGAGAGAAACTTCAGGCTATTGTTGGCAACCTGTTGTCCAATGCGCTGAAGTTCACTCCGGAAGGGGGTATGGTCATGATGGATTGCAGCCTGATCCCAAAACAGGAGGCTGGAAAAGGCGCCGCCACAGAAATGATCCGGATCCGGGTGAAGGATACCGGGCCGGGTATTCCGGAAGGCCAGCTTTCCTTGATATTCGGCCGCTTTTACAGCCTTTCCCAGGCCTACTCCTTTTCGGGGGTGGGAATCGGGTTGGCGCTGGCCAAAGAACTGGCGGAACTGATGGGCGGAAAAATCGAGGTGGCCAGTGAATGGGGGAAGGGTTCCGCCTTCAGGGTTTGCCTCCCGTTTCGGAAGCCCGAAGAAGGGCATGGCCAGGAACAAAAAAAGATGGAACTCCCCGCTCTTTTCGGCAGGCTGCCGACTCAGAACTCCACCGGGTGGAAAGCGGCTCGCCGACAGCCTGCCGCCCATACCGACAGGCCCCTTGTGTTGATCATTGAAGACAGTGGCGATATGGCCGAATTCATAGCCAATAGTATTTGCCAAAACTGCCGTGTGGAAATCGCCGACAATGGAAACCAGGGCCTGAATCTGGCCTTTCAACTGATCCCTGACCTTGTCATTTGCGATGTGATGATGCCGAAGAAAGATGGTTTTGAGGTGTGCAGAATATTGAAAGAAGACCTGCGCACGAGCCACATCCCCATTATTCTGCTGACCGCCCGTGCCGATGAAAGCTCAAAGCTCCACGGCTTGTCCCAGGGCGCCGACGCTTACCTGGCCAAACCCTTCAGCGAACGGGAATTGCTGATACGGATCGAGCAACTGCTCGAGCTGCGCCGACGCCTCCAGGTTTACTATCAACACGCCCTTGCCCAGGCTGCCGGCCAACAGCCCGACGGCGGCCCGCCGACCGACCCTTTCCTGATCGAAGCACGGAAACAAGTGGAGGCTCACCTGTCTGAAGAGTCGTTCAACGTCTCTGCCCTTTGCCAGGCCCTCGGCCTGAGCCAGCCCCAACTGCACCGCAAGCTGACGGCGCTGGCCGGCATAGCGCCCGTGCATTTTATTCAATACATCCGCCTGAACAAAGCCCGGGAGTTGCTGCTTCAGCAACCCGAACTCACCATTGCCGAAGTAGCTTACGACGCCGGCTTCAGTTCTCCTTCCTATTTCTCCCGCCTGTTCCTGCGGGAGTTCGGCTGTACGCCTACGGATTACCGGGAAAAGGCGGCTTCCGGGGCCGGTGAATGATTTGTGACAGGATTTGAATGGAATGTGAAAGGAGGAGGATGGGTAAAGGGGGTAAATTGAAAGGGTCAACCTAAAACCTTTAATCATGCCTGCCCGAATTTACTTAAACCTTCTGATCATATCCCTTGCCATTTTACTCAACAGTTCAAGCCTGCATTCCACCTGCCTTACAGTTACTGTGATCACGATGGACGCAAATTGTTTTGGTGGCGGCGACGGGCAGGCTACAGCCATTGTAACAGGAGGAAGTAGCGCCGAATACTATTATATCTGGCCTAATGGAGTAGAGGGTGTTGGCATAGACAGTATTTCGAGCCTGCCGGCAGGCGCCTATAACCTCACCGTATTTGACTGGCGAAATCCCGATTGCATGGGGGCCACGGGATTTGACATTGGCCAGCCGGCTCAGTTAATGGTTTCGGCAAGCGTTACTCATGAAACCTCGCCCGGCGCCAACGATGGTACAGCCGTAGCCACGGCCGGCGGCGGCGCCCCCGGATATACGTACCAATGGAGCCATGGCGCAAGCGGCCCGGCCGTAGCGGGCCTGGCGCCGGGAGGATATACTGTCTCCGTGACGGATGCCAATGGCTGCGTGGCATCAAAAGACATCTTTATTCTGGCTTTTCAGTGCGAGGGCAGTATTGAATTTTCATCCTTTCCCGATACCCTTTGTACAGAGGTAGCCGGACAATTTTCGGCCGCCCCCTCGCCCTTATTCGGAGAAAACTGCATATGGGATTTTGGGCCGGAGGCCTATGCCGATTATATTGATTTCGAAATCGGGCCCGGGCCCCACCTGGTTGCCTTCAGGAGGCCTGGTAATTATACGGTTACTGTGGAATGCACCTGCGAGAACCAGGAGGCGGCTTCCAGATCGGGAGTGGTTACCGTTGTTGGCCCCATAGCTTCCGCCAGCAGCAATTCCCCCTGTGAAGGAACCACGCTGGAATTAACCGGCTCGGCCATGGGTGGTTTTCCCCCTTACGAGTTTTTCTGGGCTGGCCCGAACGGGTTCTCCTCAACTTTGCCAACGCCGGAAATCCCCGATGCCGGAGCGGCCAACGAGGGCGTTTATACACTGAGGGTCAGAGACCGCAATGGCTGTATCAGTACGAAGACACTGAATGTCAAGCTCACGATCTTGCTGGCGGCGCCCACCCATACCGGGCCGGTTTGCGCAGGAGACAACCTGCAATTGATGGCCAACCTGATACCATCCGGGCAGGAAAATCCGGCTTACACAGTGAAATGGATGGGGCCCAATGGCTTTTTCTCCACCGAAACCAACCCGAATCTGGGCCCGGCTACGATTGATATGACGGGCGTATATACCCTGGAATTGTCCGATACGGAAAGCGGCTGTGTCCGGAGATTTTCCGATACCGTCCTGGTACTTGCCTGCCGGGAAGGCGCCGCCTATGAGCCGCTGAGCGAGAATTATAAAGAAGAACCCTGTGGCTGCGGGGAAGATGTTTTGGAATCGGGGCCTTATGGGTGTTATGACAATTATATTATTGAGTTTGAAAAAGGATCTCCTTGGGGGTTCTCCCCATGGTTGCCAGAATCTTATGACCTCAATAGCCAGGAGCAAATGCCCCCGCCCCGGAACATTCAGGCATTGTCAAAAGCGGTGAAAGTAACCCGTCCCCTTATTCCCGGCCCGCCGCCTTGTGAATGTGGGGTAAATGCTTATACGGGCAACCTCTTTGTACAGGCGCCTCTCTTCGCCCTTCCCTCCCGTGGGCCTGACCTTAGTTTTACCCTGGTGTATAATAGCAGCAACACTGCCACAAATCAGGGCTTCGGCAACGGCTGGGGATGGAACTATGGCCTGTCCTGGCAACAGCAAGGAGATAGTTTGCTGCTGCTCAGAGGCGATGGGAGGGAGGATGTTTTCTCCTTTGACGGAGAAGCATACCATGCGCCTCCCGGCATCTCAGACACGCTCACCGAAACGGCTTCCGGCCAGTTTGTGCTGAGAACCAAATTCGGCAGGGAATTTCACTTTGAAACGCCTGCCCACCGCCGCCTGACCAGGATCAGGGATCGGAACGGGAATGAACTAAGCCTCTCATATACGGATACCCTGCCTGCCCTCATTACCGACGCCACCGGACGGACGCTGGAACTGGAGTACCGGGATGGGCTTCTGGTTTCCGTAACGGAGTCCAATTCCGAAGCGCCACGGGCTTACCAACTGATTTACGACGGCAACCGCAACCTTCTGTCTATTAAAGACCCCCTGGGCTATAGCCGGGAGTATGCCTATGATATCCACCGGAATATTATCCAGATAAAAAACAGGCGGTCCGTACTAACGGATATTCAGTACACGGACGAGCAGGCGGTGAGCGGCCTGCGTTCGGCCTTCAGTACCAGGGAAATGGGCTACGATGCCGTCAACCAGATCACCACGCTGTCTGAAGTGGTTGGAGATTCCACTCAGGTTACTGCCTATTGGTTCGATGCCGGTGGCAGGGTGGGGCAGATCAGCGGGAGTTGCTGCGGGTACGATGTTCAGTATGGCTATAATGCCCGCAACGATATCACAACGATCACCGACGCCAACGGGAATCAGTATTTGTACGATTATGACGACAGGGGAAATGTCATCCGGGAAACCGATCCGTTTGGAAACAACCAGAGCTTTACATGGGAATTCCAGTTTAACCAACTGGCCGGCTGGACGGATAAGAACGGAAATGCGTCTTCCTGTACTTTCGATGCCAACGGCAACCTGCTGGAAGTTTCCGAACCGGAGGACACCCACACTTTTTTTTCCTGGAATGCCTTCGGCGAGATGACGGAAATGGTGGATGCGGAAGGTTATGCCACCAGCTATGAGTATGATGGCAATGGCTATGTAAGAGCCGTCCATTACCCTATTGGTTCTGAGTTTGCCGCTTACGATGCCATCGGCAACCAAACCATTGCCGTATCCCCGAACGGCGACAGCATCCGGATAGAATACGACGCCCTCAGCCGGCCAGTGAAAATAACCGATCCATTTGGTCAGGCTGAAGCGATGCGCTACGACGCGAACGGCAACCGGATATGGACGCGGAACAAACGAGGTTTTACCACCACCTGCCAATACGATGCCTACGGGCGAATGGCCAGGATGGAGGAACCCCTCAATACTGTAACCACTTACGTCTACGATGCCAGAGGCAACCTCCTCCTGATGAGAGATCCCAATGGTAATGAAACGAGTTATCGCTACAACACCCGCAACCAGCGTATCTCGGAAACCAATGCGTCGGGCTACAGTCGCCACTGGAGCTATGACCCCAATGGCAATCTGAGGGAAGAGGCAGATTTCAGGGGCTATGCCACGCGGTATTCCTACAACGGCCTCAACCAGAGGACAAGCGTCACGGATGCCCTGGGCCACACCACCACCTACAGCTACGATGCCAACGGCAACAATATCCAAACCACCGGCCCGGCCGGCCTGTCTTCCACCTTCACCTATGACGCCCACGACCGGCTGCTGGGGAAAGCCCACACCTTCTACCAGGAAAACAGGATATATGATAAAAGGGGGAAACTCACGGCTTTGACCGATGCTAACGGGAACACTACTACCATGGAATACGATGGCAATGGCCGGTTGGTAAAAATGACGGATGCCCTCGGGCAGAGCCTCTCTTATGCCTATGATGCCAACGGCAACCGGATCAGTATGGCCGACAAACGAGGCCATACCAGCTACAGCCACTACGACGCCCTCAACCGCCTGGTGAAAGAGGTGAACGCCCTGGGCGACAGCACCCTGGCCGCCTACGATGCCAACGGCAACCGAATAGCCAGGACGGATGAACGGGGCTTTACCACTACCTTTGAATACGACGCCCTCGATCGCCTTGTCAGCATGCAGCGCCCCATCGGCATGGAAAGTTGTGCCTATGACGCAAACGGGAACCGCATCAGCAAAACGGATGCTTTGGGGCGGGTAAGCAATTATGAATACGATGCGCTGAACAGAATGACAAAAACCATCCATCCGGATGGCGAAGAAAACCGCCAGGCCTACGATGAAGAAGGAAACACTATCGCCACTACTAATGAAAATGGAGAAACGGCTACTTTCGTTTTTGATGCTTTGTCCCGCATGGTGCAAAGCGTCAACCCCATGGGCGAAGCGGCCACCTATGCCTATAACAAGGTGGGCCAGCAAGTGCGCAGCGAACTGCCAAACGGCAATGTCATCCACAATGTGTTTGATGAAGAAGGCCGCCTGGCAGCCGCCTACGATAAACAGGGAACTTTATTTCACCGTCAATACGATGCAGAGGGCAACCTGATCAGCGAAACCGATGGCAACGGGAATACCAGCCTCTACCAGTACGATGCTTTACACCGGCTGGTGGTTACAACGGACGCCCAGGGCGCCGGCGCCACCATAGCCTATGATGCCAATGGCAACCCCATTGAGTCCATCGGCCGGGAAGGCCATGCCACACAACAATCCTACGACGCGCTTAACCGCAGGGTCTCCACTACCAATGCGCTGGGCCATGTAACTGCCTATAGTTACGATCCAGTCGGCAACCTGGCGGCCATTACCGACGCCAATGGCAATGCCACAACATACCTGATCAACGGGAATGGCTGGCTCACCCGGGAAACCTTTGCCGACGGCACTGAAAAGTCCTATACTTATGACCTGGCCGGCAACCTGATCAGCCGGACGGACAATGCCGGGCAAACGACAAGCTATTCCTACGACTCCCGCAACCGGCTCGCAACCCGCATTTACCCCGATGGCAGCGGAGATACCTTCAGCTACGATGCCGCCGGGCGGATGGCCATGGCAGTAAATAGCCATGCTGCCCTCAGCTTCACCTACGACGATGCCGGCCGCCTGCTTTCGGAAACGCTCAACGGCCGGACAACGGGCTATGAATATGATATACCGGAAAATACCCGGGCCATTAACTACCCCGGCGGCAAAGTGGTTGTGGAACAACTCAACCGGCGCGGCAACCTCGTTCGGCTGGATGAAGATGATAATCCTATAGTATACTGGTATTATGACGGCGGCAACCGCCCTCTGGCGCGCACTTACTCCAACGGCGCCATCGCCAAATATGAATACACGGCGAATGACTGGGTATCGTACCTCAGCCATGGCAACCAGGACAGCATGTTCATCGGCTTCCGCTATGCTTTCAGCCCCGAAGGCAACAAACGGCGCCAGGAAAACATCCACCGGCCTCAACGCTCGGAAAGTTATACCTACGACGACATCCACCGGCTTACCGGTTTCCGGCGGGGAAACCTGGCTTCGGGTAGCTTTGACTTTGAAAAAGAATTCACATACGATGCGCTGGGCAACCGGCAGCAGGTAGTAGAACAGGGGGCGCCCATCAGTTACACCGCCAACGAGATGAACGAGTACACGGCCATAAGCGGCCAGCCCGAGCCAGTGTACGACGATAATGGCAACCTCACTGATGACGGAACCTATACCTACCAGTATGATTATGAGAACCGGCTGATCTCGGTCAGCAACGGCCAGGTAGCTGCTTATCAGTACGACGCCCTGGGGCGCCGCATCGCCAAAACTACGGCGGCTGGAACCGTGCTCTATTTCTACGACGGCGCCCGGGTGATCGAAGAACGGGATGGCGCCGGCGCCCTGGCGGCCAGCTATGCCTACGGCCTCTGGATCGACGACATCCTCACCATGGAGCGCAACGGCCAGCGGTATTTCTACCATCAGAATTCCCTGGGTTCGGTAGTTGGGCTCTCGGACAGCAACGGCCAGCCGGTGGAACTATACGAGTATGGCGCCTATGGGCAGGTATCCGTTTTCAGCCCGGAATACGAACCGCTGGACGGCTCGCAGGTGGGCAACCCCTATCTGTTTACGGGCAGGCGGCTGGATGGGGAGACGGGCTTGTATTATTATAGGACGAGGTATTTTCATGTACTTTCCGGGCGTTTTGTCTCGCATGATAATTTAGGAATCTGGAATGATCCCCTAAATTTTGGAAATGGATATACCTATGTTGGAAATAACCCCTTGAAATTCATAGATCCATTTGGAACTCTTAGTGTGAATGGAATAGATCAGAAATGTTACAATGAATGTTATAGTGAATGTATGAATTCAAGCCCTCTTGGTTCATTAGTAGGCTGGATAGCAAGCCATATAGGCCCCCAATATTTTTTAGCTCGTGAGTTTTGTGATGGAATATGTAAAGTGGACTGTAATAAATCAGAATCATTTAACATTCCTAACTTTCCCACAGATGTTCAAGTGCCACAGTTGCCTTACGAAATCATCATTCAATATGGAGTTATTATTTTTAGTTTTTCACCTCCTGAAGGGGAAGCATTACCCGGAACGGATAACCCTTTACCAGGCACTGGAACACCTGCATTTGACGAACCAAGTAGCAGGCGAGATTTGCCCCCCCCCGCCA
>CAZAXA010000039.1:0-21687 GCA_964488965.1 uncultured Phaeodactylibacter sp.
GCCACGGCGTTCATAGCAATAACGCCGACCAGGATACTGGAAATAGCCATCAGGGAATACTGCACCACATCGGCCCAGACGATACTCATCATCCCTCCCAGCAAGGAGTAGAACACCGCAAAGCAGGTAAATATGATGCCGTAAAAATGCGGGACGTATTCCAGCGGCACATCGAAGGGTACGTAAGCCGAAACGAATTCCCAGGGTACGAATATCTCGACAAACTTGCCGATGCCGATAAAACCGTAGGCGAGATAACCCAACCCCATGATGATGGCAAAGACGACGACGATGCCGTGCGAGAGCCGCGCCCCCTCCCGGAAACCGAAGCGGGTGTTGATCCACTCGGCGCCCGTCGTCACCCGGGAGCGGCGCAGCCAAACCGAGAGAAATACCATCAGGAAAATCTGGTTGAAAACGGGCCACAGCCACGGAATCCAGACGCTCTTCAGGCCGTAGACGAACAGCAGGGTGACCAGCCACATCGTGCCCGAAATGTCGAACATGCCCGAGGCGTTGGACAAGCCGAGCAGGTACCAGGGCAGCCGGTTGCCGCCGAGCAGGTAGTCTTTCTTGCTGCGCTCCGCCTGCTTTTTCAGCGCCAGGCCAATGACTACGGTGGCCGCCAGGTAGGCCAGAATGATGAGGATGTCGATCAGGGATAGTTTCATCTCAGATAATTGGTTCTTCTTTCAAAGTCAATCAACTCCTTTCTGTTCAGCTTATACAGCTTCGGCAATTGCCCTTCCATCATGATCAGGGGGTCCCGGCAGAATTCCAGGAAATTAGCGGCGCTGGGATGCCCCGGATAGGGTGCGTAATGGTGCGAAGGGCGGGCATTGCGCCAGACCAGCACCCAGGCGATGCGGGCCGCCGCCGGGTCGGCCTTGATGTGCCGGAGCAGCCTGTCCGTCCACCAGTTGGCTTCGGGGATGCCTTCCAGGCCGGTCTCGGTGAGGGCCGCCACCTTGCCCCGCTCCCCGGCCATTTCCACCAGCAGCCGCAACTGCCGGGTAAGCTCCGCAGGGTCGTTTTCCGGCTTCACATCCCGGTAGTCGTCGAAGCCGAGAATGTCCACGTACTCATCGCCGGGATAACACTCCAGGTAGTGCTCTTTGTCTTTAAAAACGTCGGTGGAATAACAGTACAACAGGTTGTGCACCTCCTTTTCGCCGCGAAGGTATTCTACGGTAAAGCGCCACAGCTCCTTGTACTGTTCCGGCGTACAATGGGGCTGCCCCCACCAGAACCAGTGGCCGGTATGCTCGTGAAAGGGCCGGAAGATGACCGGGATGCCGTGTTTGAACAAAAAACCACTGCGCAGGCTCCTGAAAAAATCCGCCAGCACGTCCAGGCGGGCCTTGTAGGCTTCGTGATGGGCGCCGCCGGGCAGGATAGCCGCCACCACGTTCTGGCCCACATCCCAGGAACTGCCGTCGGTAACAAAGTTATCGAGGTGCCAGCTGACCGTATTGACGCCGCCCATCCGGTAGGCCTCCAGCATCCATTTCCTCATATTGGCAAAGCGGACGGTGTCGATGTTCTTGTCTCCCTTGCCCAGCTTGCCGATGTCCCAGCCGAAGACCGCCGGGTAGCTGCCGCAAACGTCTCTCACGTCCGACCTCGTCTCGGGCCATTCTTTCCAGCCCACCCCGTAGGCGAGGGCGTCCTGATGGCCGAAAAGAACATGCCGGCCCGACATCGCCATCAGGTTGGCATACAAGGCCTTAACCCTTCGGCTGGCATCGGGGTCCGCCGTCTTGATCCGGCCATATATTTTTTCACCTTCGCCGGGAAGAGCATTATCCGGCCAGGCCGCCCCCGCCAGGGTGAGAGGCAGCAACAGGAATAATAGTATCCTCATGGTGGTTAGTTGATTGGTTTCCGGGGGTTTCCGGGTTTAATTGGTTGAAGGGCTATCCTCAACCACTCAACTCCATCGGCTACCGTTCGGCTACCCGTCTAACGTTGGACAATGATGTTTTCATCCTACGAGAAACGGGAATATAGATTCCCGTGCTTTACCTCTCCAGGGCAGCGCAGGAATCTATATTCCTGCTTCTCTGTCCAACGTTAGAAGGGTAGCCTACCGTTCTTCAAACCGCACATTGTCGATACATACGTTTACATACGATGCCCCATTGTTAAAGGCCAGGCCGAAATCTTCCGTGATGTTGCTCATATCAGGTATCGGGTTGCCGCCGTCGAGGAATTCCGTCAGCGGGATGGTTACGGTGATCCAGCCGTTGGTCATATAGGAGCCGGTTTCGGCCCACGGTTTCCAGGCGTGCCAGAAATCGCCGTCCGTTCCTTTGAAACGCCAGGCGAACTCGCCGCCGGTGATGGGCTCCAGCACGTTGATGTCGAATTTCAGGACGTATTCGCCGACGTTCGTTCCAATGGCCGCGCCGGGGAAGTTGTTGCTGTCGTTGCGCCAGAAGAAACCCGTCCAGCCGGAAAGGCCGGCGTTCACGTGGAAGTAGTTAGAGCCGTCGAGTGAAAGCGAAGGCTCGTTCTCGATGCCTCCCGTATCGCCCCACAAACTGTTGAGGCCGTCAAAGTTGAAGAACACCAGGCTGGGGTCGGCCACCGGGTCCACGCCCTGAATATTGATGGGGGGAGAGAAAAATTCCTCGCCGTCGAAGGTAATGAACTTAATGTTGCCGATGCCCGTTGCCGTGCCCATGGGCACGAAGACCTCGATCAGGGTGGCCGTTTTCATGCCGAACATGGTGGCCGGAACTTCGCCCGGAAAGATCACCTCGTTCAGCTCGTCGAGATGCTCGCCGATGATGCGGATCATATCGCCCGGCGCAGCCATGGACGGCATATCGGTTATGACGGCATTGGTGGACAACAGGATGTTGAAATCGAAGGCAGAACTCACCTGAGTACCGTTGATCGCAACTACTGTGACGGGCCCGGTGAGCGCCCCTATGGGCACGCTTACCGTCGCCGCATTCAGCAAGGCGTTGTTCACCGGAATTTCCTCTGCCACTCCGGAGAAAATGACGCCCTTCACCAGGTCCAGGTCGGCGCCTTCAATGGTGATCTCTTCGCCGAAGCGGGCCGCCGGAGGGGTAATGCCGGTGATCGCCGGCCTGACGAGCTGCAGCACTTCCGCGCTGGCCACCTCTTTCTCAGCGGCAGTACGGAAAAGCACCACGTCCTCGGTAGCGGTGGGCGGCACTTTCACCCTGATCTCGGTAGCAGTACCCCCGCCCAGTATGGCGCCCGCCTTATTGCCGCCGAAGATAACCCGCCTTACCAGGTCGAGGTCGGCGCCGGTAATGGTGACGTTCTGGCCGTTCTTTACCGGGTTCGGGGAAATGCCGGTGATCTCCGGCGTCACCATGATGAGTTGCTCTGCCGACGGAACCTCCACAAAAGAACCGGGGATCATCAGGACATAGCCGTCGTGGGCATCTTCCGGGACGAGCACTTCGATCCGGCCGGCGCTCTGGCTGATGAAAGTGGCGACGGGGTTCGTGCCTTCAAAGCCCACCTGCCGCGCCAGGTCCAGGTCTGTACCGGTGATGGTGAGCACTGTGCCTGCCTTGACGGGATTGGGCGACAACTGAAGGGCCCTCGGCGCCGTCACCTGCAGTTCTTTTTCCGACTCGACGATGATGGGCATCTCTTCGCCGTTGGAAACGGCGACCGGGCCCGTCTGCGCCGCGTCCGGCGCCTTTACCTCTATTTTTTCCTTCGACTGGCTCAGGAACAGCGTGTCTCCCACCGAAACGTTAGAGCTGAAAATGACCGCTTTGATCAGGTTCAGGTAATCGCCCGTGATGGCCAGCACATCGCCGGGGCGGACGGTATCCGGGCTGAAGCCCGCCAGCACGATGGGTTCGGAGATCGTCAGCCGGGAAACCGAGCGGATGTCCCCTTCGGGGGTTTTCAGGATGATATACCCCGGTACCGTCTCCTCCGGGATCGCCAGGGTGATCAATTCAGCAGTGCGGGTGCTGAAGGAGGTGATGTTGACATTCTCCGGCAAAACCACTGCCGCCACACGGTCCAGGTTTCTCCCGATGATCTTCAACTCCCCGCCGCGCAACGCAGGCGACGGCCCAAAGCTGAGCAACGCAACGGCAGTCCCGGCATCTTCATCCTTTTTACAGGATCCGAACAGGAGGGCAAAGGCCAGAATGCCGGAGCAGAGATAGATTAAGATTTTATATGGCCGGTTCATAGTCTTTTATTTTTTCTGGTTCCATGATAAAGGAGGAGGAGAATTATCGATTTTTGATGTTTAAGGTGCGGCCGTCTCTGTGAGCCGGTTAAAATTTTTGATTTTCGATTTGCCGGCAGCGAGCTGCACCGCCTGGGACAGCCCCGGCAGGAGCACATCGCACACCGTACATCACACATCAAAAATCCCAAATCTCAAATCCTCACCACCCGCACATTATCAATAGCGATATAGATATCATTCGCATTATCGGCAGCCCCGAAATACATGATGGTCAGGTTGGTGAACTGGGAAAGGTCGCTCAGCTCGGCCGGTTTGCCGTCCTTGTCTTCATTGAATTCCGTAAGGGGAATGGTTACGGTCACCCATCCGTCGGTCTGGAATACGCCCTCTTCTTCCCAGGGGCGCCAGCGAACCAGAGGCACGGGAATGTCCCGCCCGTGGTCGGCGCCAAAGGGGGCAAAGAAAACCTCCAGCGGGATTTCCCGCCATTCAACGGGTACGTTGATCTCGAAGCGCACGCCCCATTCGTTGACGGTGGCGGCGCCGGGGAAGATCGGGATGTTGCCCCTGCCCGTATAGGGGTCTTCAGCGACGTACATCATGTTGAGCTCGTTGACCCATTGCCAGGCGCCCACCCCTTCCATCTCGAAATAGGTATAATTACCGGAGCAGGGGGGGACTTTCCCCTCGCCGGCCTCCACATGGGCAATGGGGGAATTCCAGCTGCGGTGCACCATGCCGTCAAAATCGACCACCAGGTTGCGGTTGTCGCGGAACAGGAAATCGGAAACGGCCGCCCCGAAGTTGGTACTGACCGTTATTTCGCCCATTTCCGCGCCTTCCGGCACCCTTACCTGTAATTCCGTTTTATCGAGGGAAACGATCTCCGCCTCCTTGCCGCCGGTAAAAGTCACGGTGGTAGGCTCGAAGAAAAAATCACCGTGCAGTACGGCAATATCTCCGTCTTCCACATACTCGCTTTTGATGGAGTTGATCACCGGCGCGGGCACATTCACGAAAAACTCGTAGAACATCTCCTCTCCATTGGAAAAAACGAAGCGGATTTGGTTGGTCACCTCTCCCGGCACGCTGCTCGGCACGCTCACGATGATAGTCCGGTCGGTGACATAAGTGGGGCTGAGCGTAGCCTGCTGGTCATTGAACCACAGCTCTACCGTATGGCCCAGGTCTTCACCGACAATGGCTATGAGGCTGCCCATAAAGGCCCCTGCCAGCAGGGAGTCGGCAGCCGCCGGGTTGGTGGAACGGATGTACAGCACCCTGGGATTGCCGATATCCCCCGGCTTCATATCTTCGTCTTTGTTGCAGGAGGTGGCCAGCATACCAGCCGCCAGCAACAGAAGGGCAAAAAGCGATAGTCTTTTATTGGTTGGTTTCATCTTCTGCATTTTTTTTACAGAGATGGACAGAATTTGCAGGGCGCCCTGCCGCTGAGGCCTACATTCCTTTCCTCCCAAACCTGTTCCTGTCCACCCTGTCCATCCTGTCAATTATTTGAAGTTATAATCCACAGCCGGCTCATCCGGCCCCAGCAGCGGGTTGGCCACTACCTCCGCTGACGGTATGGGCAGCCACATCTGCGATTCCTGTATCGTGATGGGGTTGGACGGCGGGTTGAGGATATAGCCTTCGATGGAGTTCTCATCGGCGGCGTTGGGGCCGTTGTCGCGGTAAAAAGTTACCTCCCGTTCCATGGCGTTGAGATAGGCCAGAGCTCCCGCCGGGTCGCGGTAGTAGTACCGCTTGATGTCGAACCAGTTGATGCTCTCCAGGGCGAACTCTATCCGCCGTTCCTTTAGAATGTCCAGGAAGGTGAGGCTGGATTTGGAAGGCAGGCCCGCTCTCTGCCGGATGGCGTTGAAGTACTGCAGGGCCGTGGCGTCGGTAGTGGAGGCCTGCGCGCCGAGGGCCGCCTCGGCGTAGACGAGGTAGACATCGGCCAGGCGCAGCAGAATCTGGTTGATGCGGGTGGCCTGCCCGGTGGTCACCCCGCCGCCGGTATCTTCATTACTGCCGATCACGTATTTCTTCAGGTTGTTAAGCGTAGCGCTGGGATTTTCCAGCACCGTATTCGGGTCGTCGGGGTCGCGGTGCACGATGTAGTAGGTGTACCCTCCGTCGCTCTTCCTGATCTCGGGGTAGTGGTCGCCGACACTCATATAAATGGCAGGCTGCCGGCGGTCGCCCCCGTCCACCTGCTGAAGGAAATCATAGGTCATGCTCTTGTAGCCGCCCCAGGCTTCCGTATTGCCGGTGATGAGGCTGCTGCGCGCCCAGTTGGCCTGCCGGCTGTTGCCGATGGCGTAGGAGCCTTCCATCCACTGCAGGGCGAAGAGCGACTCCTCGTTGTTGTTGTTGTCATAGCGGAAGATGTCGGCGTAATCGGGCATCAGGGAAAGGCCGCTGTTGTTGATCACCTCGGCGGCGAACTGTTTGGCCAGGCCGAAGTTACTATCCGACGCCGGGTCGTTCAGGTTAGAGGCCATAGTGAGGTGCACTTTGGCGAGCAGGCCCAGGGCGGCCCATTTGGCCACGCGCCCCGGCGTGTCGGACTCAGGGAGGTTCGCCGCGGCGTATTCCAGGTCGCGGCGGATGAATTCCAGCAGGCTGGAACGGGTGTTCTTCGGCAGGAAGAAATCGTTGCTGACCACGATCTCCGTGGAGTTTTCCACGATCGGCGCCTCGCCCCAGTACTCGGCGATCAGGTAATAGGCCATGGCGCGGATGAAGCGGGCCTCTCCCAGCGCTTTGTCGACCACCTCCTGGGGCACATTGCCCGAAGCCGCCCGCGGCATGTCGTTGATGACGGAATTGGCATAGGAAACGACCCGGAACAGGCCCTTCCAGCCTGCGGAAAGGTGGGCGTTGCCGGAGTTGAAAGAGAAGTAGAAGAACTGCCCTTCCTGATCCCAGTTGTGATAGAGGTCGCCCGCCATAGCATCGCCGGCACACCAGGCGAATTTGTCGTTGTAGTCGAACCAGGGGAAGCCGTAAAGCGCGGCGGTGGCCGCCTTGATCTCCCCTTCCGTTTTGAAGAAATTATCTGCTGTCAGCCGGTCCACCGGTTCGATCTCGAGAAATTCCTTGGTGCAGGAAGCCATGGAAAAAGCCAGCAACAACAGGTATTTGAATGTATTTTTCATTTTGACCGGGTTTTGCGTTAAAAATCGACATCCAGCCCGAAGGTGATCAACCTCGGCGAAGGATAGCGGCCCATGTCCACATTCTGAAGCAGGGGATCCTGGTTGAAAGCGCCGATCTCGGGGTCGTAGCCGGAATAGTTGGTAAAGGTGTAGAGGTTCTGCGCATTCACATAGACCTTCATCCTTTCGATCCGGGCCTTCCGGGTCAGGCCCGCGGGCAGGGTATAACTAAGCCTCACGTTCTGAATGCGGAGGTAGGATCCATCCTCTATGTAGCGGTCCGACATGCGGTTGTTGCGGTTGTTGTCGTTGGTGGTAGGCCGCGGGATGCCGCTGTCCGGATTGAGCAGAAAAACGTTCTCGGGGCTGTCGTCCGGCCCGTTCGGATCGATCAGCCCGATCTGTGCCCGGCCCGCCACCGTCGCCGCCTGGTTGTTGAACACGCTGGTCTGCCCTTCGATGACGACCCTGGAGTAGTTGAGCACTTCGGCGCCGTAGGAACCGTTGAGGTAAACCGTCAGGTCCAAAGGCCCGTAGCTGAAATTGTTGTTGAATCCGAAGGTAAAATCCGGGTTGGGGTCCCCGATGATGGTTTGGTCATCGACATTGACGACGCCGTCTCCGTTGAGGTCTTTGAATTTCATATCGCCGATCCATACGCCCTGGGTTTTATTCACCAGATTGCGCCCGTGAGGGTTCTCGTCGGTGATGTTGCCATCGCTCACCTGCACGGCATGGTTCAGGATGTCGTCCTGGTCTTTGAACAAGCCGTCGGAGACATAGCCGTAAAACATGCCGATGGGCAGGCCGGCACTGGTGCGGGTGGCGGTCTGGAACTCACTGTACCAGTATAGGTTGCGCCAGTAAACGCGCGTATCGTCGTCCAGTTCCAGAATCTTGTTCTCGTTTCTCGAGAAGGTCAGGTTGGTCGTCCAGTTGAATTTCCTGCCCGCCACGTTGCGGGTAGTCAGCGAGAGGTCGAAGCCTTTGTTCTCCAGCCTCCCTACATTGGCAAAAGGAGCGCGGATATCGTTCCATTCCGTGCCGCCGAGATAGCTGGGGATGGACAACTGGAGCAGCATATCCGAAGTCTGCTTTTGGTAGAAGTCGATGGTAAAATCGATGCGCCCGTCAAACAGGGCCAGGTCCAGGCCGGCGTTGAACTGCCGGGTGGCCTCCCATTTCAGGTCGGGATTGGAGATTTTCTCCAGGCGGTACCCCGTGCCGAAGGGGGTATTGACCGTGAGCAGGGAGGCGCCGTATAGGTAATTGGCAATGGCCTGGTTGCCCACCTCGCCGTAACCGGCCCGCAGTTTCAGGTCGTAGATGGCTTCTGCCGATTTGAGGAACTCCTCCTTGCTGATGCGCCAGGCTACCGAACCCGAGGGGAAATATCCCCATTTGTTGTTGGGCCCGAATTTCGAGGACCCGTCCGCCCGCAGCGTGAAGGTGAACAGGTATTTGTCATCAAAGGAATAGTTGAAACGGCCGAAGTAAGAGGCCAGAGAAGCGGCGTCTTTCCAGCCGTTGGTACGGGAAGTGACGTCATTGCCTTCGCTCAGCACCTGAATATCGTTGCTGGAAAACTGCTTTTTGGTCACCTGCGACCCCTCCCAGGAGGATTTCTGGGCCTCGGCGCCCAGCAGGGCGGTGATGTCGTGGCGCTCGCCCAGGGCCAGATTGTAGGTCAGGTAGTTTTTCCAGATCCAGAAGAAGCTGTTCTCTTCTCTCTGGCGGAGCTGGTTTTCGTTGTTTTGCAGGGCGCCCCAGTTGAAGGTGGGGTGGAAGGCCTTGTTGAGCGAATGGTTGTCGTCAAACCCTATTTCCGAACGGAAGCTCAGGCCTTTCAGGAGATCCACTTCACCAAAGATGTTGGCCATGAGGCGCTGCCGGGCCAGCGTATTGTTCCGCAGCAGGGCAGACCCGACGGGATTGAAGCTGATGCCGGCGGTATTGCTGGACGGCCCGGCGTACTCGCCGTCAAAGCCGCGCACCGGCACGTCGGGAGGCATCAGCAGGGCCTGCATGATGACGCCGTCGCCCCCGTCGTTGAGGGTGATCTTTTCATTGGTCTTGGCATAGGCGAGGCTCGCCCCTGCCTTGAACCAGTTGTTGACCCGCGTATCGAGGTTGACGCGGGTGGTAATGCGGTCAAAATTGGAACCGATGATGATGCCGTCCTGCTGAAAGTAACCGCCGGAAACAGCATATTTGGTATTTTCATTGCCCCCCGCCACGGAAACCTGATGGCTTTGCATGCCGGCATTCCGGAAGACTTCGTCCTGCCAGTCGGTACCCGCGCCCAGCAGAGAGGGGTCCAGGTAGCGTTGGTTCACCTGCAGGCCCAGGTCGTTGGTGATCTGCACCTGATAAGAGGCATAATCAGGCATGGCCATCATTTCCAGCTTGCTGGGCAGCGACTGGACGGCGTAGTAGCCGTTGTAGGAGATTTTGGCCTCTCCCGCCTGCCCCCGTTTTGTGGTGATGAGCACCACGCCGTTGGCAGCCCTGGCCCCGTAGATGGCCGTGGCGGAAGCGTCTTTCAGCACCTCGATGCTGACGATGTCGTTCGGGTTGATGGTGGATAGCGGGTTCACCCGGTTCTGCCCGTTGGCGCCGCCCGCCCAGTCGAAGCCGGCCACCGCAGCGCCGTCTCCCTGGAAGGGAATGCCGTCGATGACGTACAGCGGCTCGCTGGAACCCGTGATGGAATTGGAACCCCGGATGCGGATGGAAGTCGCTCCGCCGGGCTGGCCGGAATTCTGCGTCACCTGCACGCCGGCCACGCGCCCCTGCAGGGCCTGGTCCAGGTTGGTAGTGATGCTGCTCCTCAGCTCGTCGCCGGAAACGGAAGATACCGCCCCGGTAAGGTCGCTCTTTTTCTGCGTGCCGTAGCCGATCACCACCACTTCGTCCAGAAGCTCGGAAGCCACTTCCAGCACTATGTTCATCGTGTTTTCGGTAGTCACGGCGGCAGAGCGGGACTCAAAGCCGGTATAGGAAATATGGAGGGTTTCCCCTGTCTCCGCTTCAATGGAGAACCGGCCGTTGAAGTCGGTAATCGTTCCCCGGCTGGCCGATCCCTCCACCAGGATGGTGGCGCCGATGAGGGGTTCGCCATCAGGAGAAGCGACCGTCCCCGTGATGGTGCGCAACTGGGCGCTCAGGCCCGGCGCGATGAACAGGGCCAGCAGGAAGCAAAGCCATCTCCCGGTATTGGATAGTCGTTTAAATCGTTTCATAAACCGTATTTTTTAACGACAGTAAATCAAAATCGAAGAAGCATCAAAACGATATGCTGACTCCAAATATATACTCCCGGCGCGCTATGTAACGGGGGAGTTCTGTTCAAAAAAAGGTGCTGTTCGTTGCAAAAGCGCCTCTTTTGCCACCGGAGGTTACATCCTCCCCTGCCTTTTGAAAGGAACGGCATGCCACGATCCGCAAAGGGAGAGGTAATTTGGCAGGAAACCGAAGGCGCCCTATGAAAAGAATCTTATTCTTCAAACTATCCGGTTCTTTCTTACTCTTGTTTTCGGCTGTGGCCGCCAGTGCGCAACTGCCCGTCATCCACGAAGTCTCCGTCCTTACCCCCGGCGTGGAAAAGTACGGCAAGTTCGAAGCCATCATAAGCCTCACTGCTTCCTTTGCCAACCCTTACGACTATAGCCAGGTAGCGCTCAGGGGCGCCTTCACTTCGCCCTCCGGCATCGCCACGGCCGTGGATGGTTTTTTCATGCAGGATTATACCTTGAATGCCGCTAACGGCGCCCTTACCCCCGCCGGCCAGGGTGAGTTCCGCCTGCGCTTTTCGCCCAATGAAACAGGGGTGTGGAGCTTCACCGCCTCGGTGACGGACGCTGCCGGAACGGCAGTATCGGAGGTTTTCACCTTCCAGTGCGCCGGCATTTCCACTCCCGCCAACCACGGCTTCCTGCGCGCCAGCCAGAGCAACTACCTGCAATTTGACGACGGCGCCCCCTACATCGCCATCGGCGAGAACATTGCCTGGCAGAACAACAACCCCTACCTCAACTACCGGAGCTGGCTGAACGGATTGATCAGCAACGGCGGCAATTTCTTCCGCCTGTGGCACGCCCACTGGGGCCTGGGTTTAGAATGGAGCGACGGCAACGGTTTCCAGGGGCTGCGCCGCTATAAGCAAACCAACTGCTTTTATCAGGACTGGCTCTTCGACTACTGCGCCGAAAACGGCGTCTATATCATGCTCGCCCTTCAGCACCACGGCCCCGTCTCCACCCAGGTGAACCCCAACTGGGACGACAGCCCCTATAACGCTGCCAACGGCGGCCCCTGCCAGAATACCGTCGATTTTTTCACCCATGAACAAGCCCGCGCCCACACCAAAAACCGCTATCGCTACATCGTGGCCCGCTGGGGCTACGCCCGCAGCATCCTCTGCTGGGAACTGTTCAACGAGGTGCTCTGGACGGACAACTTCCAGGCCAACAAAGGCCTCGTGGCCCAGTGGCATTTCGAAATGGCGGACTACCTGCAAAGCATCGACCCCAACGGCCACCTCGTCACCACCAGCTACGGCGACGGCCTTACCGACGAGAACGTCTGGCCGTATCCCGGCATCGCCTTCACTCAGACCCACACTTACCTCAATACGCCCAACATCGAGCGGGCGCTGGCCCACGGCAACCGCAACCACCTGGACGCCTTCGGCAAGCCCACCCTCAACGGCGAGTTCGGCCTGGGCGGCGCCGCCAGCCTGGCCAACCAGGACCCCGACGGCATCCACATCCATAATGCTCTCTGGGGCGGCCTGTTCAGCGGCGCCTTCGGCACAGCCATGACCTGGTGGTGGGATAATTACATCCACCCCCGAAACCTGTATTACCATTTTGAGGGCCTTTCGCAGGTGGCGCCAGAAGTGCCTTTCCTCGATGAGAAATTAGCGCCGGCCAGCGCCTACGCCACGGGCGCCCCCGGCGACCTGGCGCTGACCCCGTCGCTGGGTTGGAGCGGTATCGGCGAGGGGCAAATTTCAATTGACGAGAATGGCCAGGTGTCGCCCGCCGGAGCTGCGCTGGGGCAGTTCCTCTACGGGGCGCAATGGAACACGCAGTACCGCAGCCCGCCCACTTTCAACGTCAATTACCCGGCGGCCGGGGAATTTACCGTCGCCACCGGCGGCGAGGCCAGCACAAACCCCCGGATCGCCATATGGCTGGACGGCAACCTGCTGCTCCAGCAGGGAGGGGCGCCCAACACCAACTATACCATCATCATACCCGCCGGGGCCCATTCTATTAAAGTGGACAATACGGGTACCGACTGGATCACCATAGCCTCTTACACCTTCGAGGGGCTCGGCTCGCAGGTGGACGCCTACGTGCTCGTCTCCGAGGGGCAGGATATCGCCGCCGGCTGGGCGCTGAACAACCTGTACAACCACCAGTACGTCGCCGCCAACGGCCTGCCTCCTTCTGCCCCGCCCTGCTCCGTGCAGGCCGAAGGTTTTCAGGACGGCGCCTACTCCGTGCGCTGGTACGACCCGCTGACGGGGGCGCTCATCGGCGGCGGCCAGGCGGCGGCCAGCGGCGGCACGCTGTCCATACCGCTGCCTTCTTTCCTCTGGGATGTGGCCTTTATTGTGGATGATGCGCCGGTGGCGGCCAGGGAAATGCTGCCGAACCTGGCATTTGGCCTGTACCCGAACCCCGTTTCGGCGGGAGAGGAAGTGAATATAGAACTGCCTGAAGGTTATGCGGCGGCCACCCGGATCGTCCTGCTCGATATGGGCGGGCGGCAGGCCGGGCAATATGACCATGCTAACGGCAGGTTCCGGCTGCCGGCTGAACTGCCGGCGGGCTTGTACTGGGTACGGGTGGAAAGCGGGGGGAGGATCGGGGCGCGGGCGTTGGTGGTGGGGAGGTGAGATAATATTCTGGTTAAATGCATTGAGGAGCAACGGAGCAAGTGTCTTTTATCTAACGAAAGCGCTCTAAGAGGAGTGCTTTTTTATTTTGGCTCCATTGGTTAGAGACCACAGTATTAGTTAGAAGAAAGCCATTTAGATGATCAATAAACAGTAAATTTGACCAAACAATTTCGTATGCCCCGACCAAATTATTGCTTCGCATTTTTCCTTCAGATATTTTTATTTTTCCTCTCGGGAGGATGCCTTCAAATTTTTGCCCAAAGTGGGAAAGAATCTATTCCCTCCAACCTTTATCAACCCATTCTCTTCCAAACCCCCGGCCTCGAAATCTTCTTCATCGAAGAAAGTGCCGACCGCCTGGTTTGGCTCGGCGCCAACCAGGGGATTTACGTTTTCGATGGTACTTTTTTCCGAAAAATACCCCACGCTAAAAACGGCGAATTCTCCCCGGTAGACGCCGGGCAAATCAACGACCTGCTGCTGGACGAGGAAAAGGGGCTACTGTGGGTCGCCACACAGGCAGGCGCCAGCGCACTCAACCTGAAAACGGAGACCTTTTCCGACTACATTTTTTACCGAAAAGAAAACCGGGGCGACACCGACGGCGAATGCACCGCCATTTTCAAGGACCGGCAGGGTACGCTCTGGTTCGGCGCGGTGGGGCTGGGACTGGTGCGGTACGATACGGCGTTCCGCTTTTTCCCAAAACAAATCAACAGCCCCGGCGACTTTCCCCCCATTTTTCAAATCGCACAGGATATGTCGGCAGACAGCATACTTTGGCTGGCGAGCCAGCCCACCGGTTTGAGCTGCTTCAACACGACCGCCGGCACGTACTTTTCCCCCCATCGGGAGTCGCCCGACGGGAACCAACTCAACCTTATTTTGACCGCCGTTTATCCGGTGAAAGATAAAATTTTCCTCGGCAGCACCTGGCGGAATGGCTGCACCATTTACGATGCCCGGGAACAGCGGTTCAGGGAAATGAAGGTCAACGACCTGAGGTTCGCAGGCGTGGACTTGAAGTTCGGAAGTTTCCGCGCCCGCTCTGCCACGACGATTTGGGGATTTAGCGACGGCGGTATGGCGGTCATAGATGTGGAGCGGGAGGCGCTGACCGATTTTTTCCCCTACCGCTACCCGGCAGCGAGCGAAAACAGGAACCAATGCGTGCGCCCCGACCACATCTGGATGGCCTCAATCGGGGGGCTTTTGTTTTACGATTTTCGGCGATACACCGTCGAAAACCACCGCTTCCCGCAGGTAACATCCAAGCCCGGTATTTTGACTTCTATTTTGGAACAAGAGAATGGCGGCAGGCTGTGGGCAGCGTTTCTGTTCAGCGATTTCATTTACGACTACGACCGGAGGAGCCGTACGTTTAATGCCATTCCCCGGCATCCGAAAAACCGCCATGCCGCCCCTGCCAACTTGCTGCGCTTGCACGACGGGCGGGTGCTCGCCTCCGGGGACGGCGGCATCTTCGAGTTGAAGGACGGCAAACTCATCGCCCTCGACTGGCTCAACGAACCGGTTTTTTCAAAAAACGAGGAATTCGGCAGGCTCTCCCAAAGCAGCGACGGAAACCTTTGGATAAACACCCGCTTCGGGGGTTTTTACAAAATTGACCCAAAAACCGGGCAGTACCGGGATTGTCTGGCAGGGAAAAAAATCCGCTCCTCACCAGCCTACTTCATGGACAGCCGGGAAAACTTCTGGCTGTCGGGCATGGGCTTCTCCTTCTACAACCCCCGCACAGACAGCCTGCTTCACTTCCCCTATCAGCCCGGCGAGCGACTGACGGCGCACTATCCGAGGGGCTACGAAGAAGACGGCGAGGGCAACATCTGGCTCTCCGACATCCGGGTAGGCGGCTTGATGAAGGTCGACCCCCGGCATTTGGAAAAAGGGATCGTCGAACGCTTCGACGCCAGGACCGGCTCAAGAAACAACCTCATGCGTTCGCTGAAAAAAGACCGCCGGGGCCGCATCTGGGCAGTGACCGAAGGTGGTTTGCAGGTGTTCGACCCGAAAACTGGCAGCTTCCAACTGTTCGGCGAAGCGGCAGGGTTTCAATTGTGGAGCGAGCAGAATCCCCTCATTTCCAATTTCATTCCTTCTTATCTCACCCTGCTTTCAAGCGGCGAAATGTTGGTAGGCTACAAGGACGGCTTCGCCATTTTCCACCCCGACAGCCTTGCCGACAACCGGGAATTACCGAAACCCTACCTGCTGTCCGTCACTGCCAACGAGCAGCCGATGACGGCAGGCATTTCCTTTGGGAAGGATTCTCCCCTGCGCCTGCGTCACCGCCAAAATGTGCTCGAATTCAGCTTTTCGAGCATCGCCTTTTTTGAGCCGAAAAAAATCCGCTATAGCTACCGCTTGCTGGGTTTCGACAAAAACTGGACGGAAACGGAGCGCCGTTTCCTGCGATATACCCATCTGCCGCCGGGCCATTATACCTTCCAACTGCGGGCGCTCAACAGCGACGGCTATCACGCCCAAAAACCGCTCGAATGGCACTTTCGGGTCCTGCCACCCTGGTGGGCGACGTGGTGGGCTTACGCCGCTTACCTGCTGCTCGCCGCCGCTGCCGTCCGCGCGTTTTATTATTACAAAAAACGCCGGTGGCAGATGAAGGCGCAGTTGGACATGGAGCACCGGGAAGCCGAGCGCCTTAAGGAACTTGACTCGGTGAAAACGAGGCTCTACACCAACATCACCCACGAGTTCCGCACGCCGCTCACTGTCATTCTGGGCATGGTCAAACAAATAAAGGACAATCCAAAAAATTGGTATTCAGAGGGCCTCCAAATGATAGAACGCAATGGCAAAAACCTGCTTCGCCTTGTCAACCAGATGCTCGACCTTTCGAAATTAGAGGCGGGGGCGATGCCTGTCCACCTTGAACAAAGCGATATCGTGGCTTTTTTAAAATACATCCTCGAAAGTTTCCATTCGCTGGCAGAGGAGAAAAACATTTCCCTGGAGTTCCGTTCAGAATACGGGGAAATTGTCCTGCATTACGATCCGGATAAATTGCAGGAAATCGTATCGAATCTGTTGTCCAATGCCATCAAATTTACGACGGAGGGCGGACGAGTTTCGTTAAAAGCGGGTTTCCGAAGCCCCGAAGGTTTCGGAAATCTTCTGCTCACCGTCACCGACACGGGCGTTGGAATCCCTCCGGAAAAACTGCCGTACATCTTCGATCGTTTTTACCAGGCGGACGATGAAGCGACGCGCCATGCCGAAGGCACAGGCATCGGACTGGCACTGACAAAAGAACTGGTCAAACTGCTCGGCGGGAAAATTTCGGTAACCAGCGAGCCGGGAAAAGGAACGGCTTTCGAGTTGACTCTACCGGTTGCTGGTCCGGTGCATGTATCCCGCTCAAAGTCGGAAATGACTGACGAATTGGGTTTGAAGGAGGCAACACTGACATCAAATGAAAATGCGCCTAACGAAAACGCCATCGTTCATCCGCAGTTGTTCCGCTCAAATCCCATACTCCTGATCGTCGAAGACAACCCCGATGTGGTGCGGTACCTGCAATCCTTCCTTTCGGAAACTTATCAAATCGAGGTAGCCCAAAATGGCAGGCTGGGCATCGAAAAAGCCATAGAGACCATTCCCGACATCATTATTTCAGATGTCATGATGCCGGAAACGGACGGCTTTGAACTCTGCCAAACGCTGAAAAAAGACGAGCGCACCAGCCACATTCCCATCATCCTGCTCACGGCCAAAGCCGACGCCACATCCCGCCTCGAAGGCCTGGAACGAGGTGCGGACGCTTATTTGGCGAAGCCGTTCGACAAAGAAGAAATGCTCGTGCGCTTGCGGAAAATGGTGGAATTGCGCCGGCATTTGCAGGAGCGCTATCGCAATGTTGCCTCCTTGCCTGCTGCATCTGAAACGCGGGAAACCCAACTCGAAGACGCCTTCATGAAAAAGACGCGGGATATCCTCGAATCCCACCTCGGCGACGAAGACTTCGGGATTCCCGACCTCTGCAAAATACTCGGTATGAGCCGGGCGCAACTGTATCGCAAATTCCAGGCGCTGACCGATCAACCGATCATGCATTATTTCCGATCGCTGCGCTTGCACAAGGGGAAGGAACTGTTGCTCACCACTAATCTCCGTGTGTCGGAAGTGGCCTTTGAGGTTGGGTTTAAAGATGCTGCGCATTTTACCAGAGCATTTTCGGAGGAGTTTGGGGCAAGCCCGATGGAGATGCGCAAACAATAATCGTATTTCAACCTTTTCTCAATACATAAAACCTCACCCGGTATGTATGATGAATCCTTTTGTTAAAATGTCTCCTGTACCGGAAAGATGTAAACAAGATAAAGATAAAAGAAAAGCAGGGATATAATTAACACGATTACGCCCAATACCGGTGAACTCACCTTGATTCCGGTGGGTAAAGCTTCCAGGCTTGTGGCTTCCAGTTGTTTGTCTTTCAATCCTTTCCAGAATTGAATGCCCGAAAAAACAATTCCTGCCAGCAAGAGAACCAGCACAGCAATAAATACGACTTTGGATGAATACAATTGCCATTGAAAAACGGAGTGTCTATGGCGAAATCCGTTGACCCGGTAATCGTAATATGCTGTGATTGACTCAAAATACTTTGCCTGCAGGGCGGAATCTCTCTCCACTTCGGGGGGCACAGCAATGAAATCGATTCCATTTGCCGTATCAAGTGAGATCTCGTCTCCGATCTGGTTAATAAGGGCCTTCATATCCTGGTCTGCTGCCTGTCCAATGGCAGAAAACACAATAGCAAAAGAAAAAAAGATAGAAGAAAGAATACGTCTCATGTCATTTATTTTTGGATACTTTCTTTAATATTCCTGAGCTTGTTAAAAAACTTTAACCGGAAATCCAGCCTTTCATAAACGTTTGAACATTTGGTCTTTTCAAGATTGGAATAATATGTCATCCCGTTGGGGTCATCGGCTAATAGCATAGCGATTCCATTTAAAGCATCCTCGGCCATGACCCCCAGCCATTGATTAAGGCCGTTTATCCAGGTTTCTTGTTGCGGGTAGTTCTGGAATCCCTGGAGAGGTTTGGGCACCTCTGCTCGCTGCACTTCAGAATTTAGAACGGTGTCAGGTTTTCCAATTTCGGCAATATATATTACCATTCCCCCATCTATCCAAATATTATAAGAGCCGTCCTCATAACTTACTTTAATCGATCCGTTCGGAAGTATTTCGATACCAGGGTTTTTGCTATAGGCTAAAAAGGCACTGATCAATGTCGGATTGAACACTGGTTCAGTTGGAGTCGATACCTCGGGGGCGATATTCGGGACAAATGTCTTGAAGTCCGAACCATACCTTTCTTCCAATTTCAATTTAACAAGCGAAGAGATGTCGGCCGATGGGTCAGCATACAGGATTGAGTTGGAATCAAAAATGAGATAATACCCGTATTCCATGGCGACAGATTGAATTTCCACTACTAGTTTTTCATTAATTGGCTTGATAAAATCTTGCCTGGCTTTTTCAATTTGCGCTTGGCTTTCCTGTTCAAGCCGGGCTATTCCTTCCTGCATGCTTTGCAACCGCTCTATTTCTGTCTGTTCTTGCTGAGGAGATAATTCGCCCCGGTTTTTATTTTGTATATAAGCCTGGTAGACTTGCTGGTAAGTATTGAGCATTTGCCGCCCCCTTTCCTGAATTTGGGCCTGATAGGCCATAAGGCTGGACTCGGCCTGTTTCGTCACTGCCAATTCTGACAACAAGTTGGACGCATTCACATAGCCGATCTTTTGGGCGGTTGAATGATGCCAAGAAAAAATTAGAAAGGCAATAAAAAGGGTTGATGAAATATTTTTCATGGTTTTCTGTTTAGCTGGTTTCCTTTTCTGACCCAGAAATGTCTTTATGCATTCTTCCATCAAAGCCATAGGGTTTTGAACGTATTCAAAGTTGCCATAAATCAATCCAGACCTCCTTGCCTCTCCGTCTCAAGTCCTTGCCGTTTTGTCTCAGTTCATCAAAGCAAAAGGAGTTTGGGGCCACCTCGTCAGGAATCAGGAAAAGACAACCACATTTTTTGTTTTTGGGTAGGTGAGACAAAATGGCAAGGGTTTGAGACACAGCGGCAATAGGTATTGAGTTTGAAACAAATAATTTAGTCCAGAATTTTATCGCAAAACTATTTTTTAACTTTAATTGATACATTATGCCTACCTCAGAAGGGTTAAGCCTTCCTACAAACATTCCTTGGAAACTTGTAGCAGCAAGCCCAGATATGATGGACACTAAATATTGCAACAAGCAGTTTCCGTTTGCATGGCGTTCATCATTAGCGATCTACACTTACGAACCAGCGGAAAAAGAGTTGCCAAAAGAATATAGCGACAGTCATATTACCTATATAAAATTAGCCTGTAGTATTACTGGATATCAGCCATCCGAAGCAGAAACTCAAAGAGGGTTTGTTTCTTTTCCGAACGTGCCAACAGAAGAAATAAAGCGAATTATGTCAGAGTATTTTGCATGTTATGGGGCCCTGGTCAACGTTGCTGTTTTTCCTGATCCGCTATTACAGCCAAAGGAAGTTTCGCCCTTTACTTATCCATGTATTATTGACTTCGAACCTAAATCCAGGGAATTGATACAAGCAGCTACTGAAAAAGGTGAAGTTTTGACTGCTTCATTTTCCGAGGTAAAAACAGATAAAACGCTTATACACACTCACACAACCAAGACTGGACTTGAGCTTGGAGGGAAGGGCACTTGGGGTTCAAACCCTAAAGGTGATGCGAAAAGTGGTTCCGGTGAAGCGAAAAGTGGTTGGGGAGCCGAATTAAACGCTAAGTTATCCGCTGGATGGGAGGATTCGGATCAAGAAAAACGTACGGTCCAAACCGATGCTTCAAGAGAAAGGAAAGAAACGCAAGGTACCACCACTTCTATTAGTCAGATGTACAATCTTCTTACGGGTTATCATGTTGGAACAAATCGAGCAGTTTTTTTGATGCTCCCCCGACCACATACGCTACAACCTACCAACAGACGCACTTTTGCTGCAGGCCTGCGTGTAATAGAGGGAATCCAAGAGTTCTTCCTCGTAGTTTCGAGGCCAAAAGAAATAACACGGTATTGCATAGAGGTTAATCTCGAAACGGGGCATTTCCCAGAAGAGGTGAAGTTAGAGCATTCAGAAATTAAATACGATAATGAGATAAACGAATTTTGGGTTAATATAATAGCCGTTGGCCGTGGCGATAGAGTGAGCATCGAAACTACGTATGATATTGCCAATGGTTGGGAGATTAACCGTAAGAAAGGAGACCCGGGACACCCAGGAATTGAGGAAGTTAAAGGCAAAGGCGAAATGAACCAGGAAGCAAGAGATTATTTACGAGATTATAACTATAGGGCAATCTCAGACAGTACGGTGAAGGTCTTTGGTTCTATAGAAGGAGGAGGCTTTTGGCAAGGAAGTGGGGATGCTATTTTCGAACGACTTTATAGGGTCTTTATCCGTCGACCAAAAACTTTAGTCGCGGATGCTTTGCCTAAGGTCACTACCCCTTTCCTAATTACAAGTCGTTCTCTTTGCGTGTGTCTTGGTTACGTTGATCTTAAATTAAAAGAGGCCGTATCAAAAAGCCTCAGTGATAGTATTGTTGATATTCGAGAAATTACAATCCCAATGGGGCTGACAACGGCGTCATCAAGCGGTGAGCCGCCTCTTCCGATACCTAATTTTGGGGAACTTCTCGGAGGAATTCAGTCGGCAATGACCACCAGTTGGCGTCTTCCAACGCGTCAAGCGTTCGGAGAGATAGGCTTCTTGGACAGTGACTACTTCAAAGACAGAATCCGAGAAGTATTGCCTGAAAAGGAACTTCACACCCCGGTTGCAAAATTAGGGGTGTTATCTGAAAAGGTGGTTAACCTGTTAGGGGAGAAATGCACTTTTGGTGATGTGCTTGCAATGGATATTGCCACATTTGCACGTAGAACAAAGTTGGATGTTTCAGAAGCAATTGAAGTACGACGGAAATTATTTACCCAAAAGGCGGACTGACATGAAAAAGATGAAGCATTCATTGCCGAAGGTCCAAAAACACTTACTCGTTCTTTTATTGATCATTAATTGCCTTGTACTCCCCATAGCACTTGATGCACAAGACAGATATGAAATCGTACCTGAAGGAGTAAGTGAATATTTATATGTCCCGGAATTGGTGTATGCTCTTCGCCACAATGTAAACCAAGGCCCAGTGCCTTTGGATAGAACCATAAAATTTCCGGGCGGCGATCATGGAGCCTCTGCAGGCGAAGGATTTTTCTATGTCGCAATGCCCGATGGCCGGATTCACTAATCAAATAATTCCGCCACGCTTGGTGTTGTCACCAAGCGGACGGCGGAGT
>CAZAXA010000040.1:0-21686 GCA_964488965.1 uncultured Phaeodactylibacter sp.
GTCAAAGGCATTGCTGGAGCTGCCCTTCAACCACATCTTCTTCACCGGCTCCCCGGCGGTGGGCAAGCTCGTCATGCAGGCGGCAGCCCGGCACCTGGCCTCCGTCACCCTGGAACTGGGGGGCAAGTCGCCGACGATCGTGGATGAAACGGCCGATATAGACAAGGCCGCCGCCCGCATCGCCTGGGCCAAGCACATCAATATGGGCCAGACCTGCATCGCGCCGGATTACCTCCTGGTGCACGAAAGCAAGAAGGAAGAACTGCTGGAAAAGATAACCCGGAACCTGAAAGCCCTCTATGGAGAAGCCCCGCAGCAATCGCCGGACTACCCCCGCGTCATCAATCAACGCCACTTCGGGCGGGTGAAGGCGTTTATGGAGGATGCCCTGAATAATGGCGCCCGGCTTGTTGCCGGAGGCCAGTCCGACGAAGCCGATCTCTTCATCGCTCCTACCGTAATTACCGGCGCGGATAAGGACTCCTCCCTCATGGCAGAGGAGATTTTCGGGCCTGTGCTGCCGGTGGCCGGCTTCCGAAACCTGCAGGAAGCGATCGACATCGTCAACTCCAGGGAGAAGCCGCTGGCCATGTACCTCTTCAGCCGGAGCCGGAGCAACATCCGCCGGTTGCTGAACCACACCCGTGCCGGCGCCACCTGCATCAATAACAGCCTGCTGCATTTCTACAACCACCACCTGCCCTTCGGAGGCGACAACAACAGCGGCATTGGCAAGTCGCACGGCTGGTACGGCTTCGAGGCCTTTTCCAACGCCCGGTCGGTCTATCAGCAAATATGGCCCGTCAGCATCAGCGAACTGGTGAGGCCCCCCTATAACAAATGGAAACAGAAACTGGCGGACTGGACGCTGAAGTGGTTGTGAGAATAATGGCGTATAAGCGCATTCGTGTGCCAGTATATGAGTTGTGGCCGCCGGGCTATACCCTGTGATCCTGTGCTATGAATGCCTCCTTATACACTTATGCAGTCTTACACATTTACACATGAAAGAGACCACCGTCCTCATCATCGGCGCCGGCCCGGCAGGCCTGGCGGCGGCCGCCCGCCTGCGGAAGAAGGGCATCTCCTTCGAAATCCTGGAACAAAGCCAGGCCGTTGCCCAGTCCTGGCGGCAGCACTACGACCGCCTGCACCTGCACACCGTCAGGGAGCGTTCCCACCTGCCCTTTGTGCCATTTCCGGATCACTACCCGCGCTATATTTCCAGGAAGATGCTGCTGGACTACTTTGAGGACTACGCCAGAGAATTCGACATCCGGCCCCACTTCGGGGAGGAGGTTTCCGCCATCCGGCCGGCAGAGGCGGGCTGGGAGGCGCACACCCGCTCCGGCAAGGCCTTTGCGGCGCCCCACGTGGTGGTGGCCACCGGGCTGAACCGCGTGCCCAACCGCCCCCGTTACGAAGGAGAAGAAAAGTATAAGGGGCGAATCCTGCACAGCCGGGAGTACAAAAACCCCCGGCCCTTCGCCGGGCAGCGGGCGCTGGTGGTGGGCTTCGGCAATACCGGCGCCGAGATCGCCCTGGACCTGAGCGAGAACGGCGTGGCCGCCTTCCTCTCCGTCCGCGGGCCGGTCAATATAGTGCCGCGCGACTTCCTGGGCAACCCTACCCAGAAGACCGCCTTCACCCTGGCCAAACTGCCGGCCTGGCTGGGCGACTGGATCGGCGCCCGGGTGCAGCGGCTGGCCTTCGGCGACCTGCGCCCCTACGGCCTGACGCTCTCCGATATGCCGCCTACCCGCCAGCTGCGGGAAACCGGAAAAACGCCGGTCATAGATATTGGAACGGTCGGCCAGATCAAAGCCGGCAGGATCAGCGTGAAACCGGGTATAGAACGCTTCACCGAAACAGGCGCCCGCTTTGAAGATGGAACCGAAGAGCCCTTCGACGCCGTCATCCTCGCCACGGGCTACCGCGCCCAACTGGAGGACTTCCTCCCTTTCACCGACGGCCTGTTCGACCAGTACGGCATACCCAAAGAGGTGGTGGGCAAGGGCAAATACAAAGGCCTGTATTTCCTGGGCTTCGACAATTACAAGCCGGGCGGCGGCCTGGGGGTCATCCGCCAGGATTCGGAAGTGGTGGCGGAGGCGATCGGAGGGAGGGGTATTGGGAAAACAACTTCACCCGGCGTCACACCTCCGAAGGGCTCTTCCCAAACGCCTTCTTAAACGGCCTCGGGAAATGGCTGAGGGAAGTAAAACCGCCCTGGTAAGAAACCTCTGAGACATTAAGCTTGCCCTCCCGGATCAGTACTATTCAGCGCGCCTGCGTGCTGATAGTTACGTCTAAGGCATAAAGGCTATTGAAAAATTCAGCAGGGAATTTTTATGATTGTGCAACCAATATGATCTGAAAAACAGACGGGCGGCCACCCTGTATCTGCCCGGGCGCCTTTACTTCCCCATCCGTTCCCTGTCCAGCAGATCCATTGCCGCGTGGACCAGGTACAGATAACCCGAGCCCACGCTGATGACGTATTCGTTCTCCCCCCAGAGGAACGGCCAGTCCTCCTTATTTTCCGGGAAGTCGGGCTGCAGGATCAACACTCCCGGCACAACGCCGCCGGCGATGAAGGAAAAGTCCGCCCGGTTGATGCCGTAGGCCACCTTTTTGGAAACTGTGCCTACCCCGGAAACGAAGGAGATATTTGACCCCGGGTGGCAGCCGTAGATATAATCCAAGCCTCTGAACACATCTTCTTTTTCGATGATGCCGGGAAATGCCTTGCAGAGGAGATAATTTGTTTGTGCAAAAGCAATAACCTGCCCGCTGCCCGCCCAGCCGCCGGTGGCGATGGGGACGCCGAAGGGGTTTTCTTTTTTAAACTGATCGGCCTGCTCCTTGTATTTCCGGACGAGGCCTTCCAGCTTTTGAGCGTATGCTTCATCCATGAAAGGCATGGCCCGGACGGCGAAAGCGGCATTCTGGGCAAAGCGGTTTTCGATAGTGGGCCATTGCCCGGCCAGGCTTTGGCGGTATTCATCTTTTTGGGTGGTGATCAGCAACTCAACCGTCGCCTTCATCATTTCATCGCCGAGGCGGCCGCCGGTGGTGTTGCCGTGATGAAACAGGGCCGGCTCCTGGCTTTGCTCTTCTTCCCAGGCCTTTTCGGCAGTTGCCAGGCACTCCCCGGCCAGCTCGTCGTTATACCCCCGCAAGGCCCTGCTGGCCGCTGCCAGGGCGGCGATGGAGCCGTAGTTCAGCGGGCTGGATCTGCTGGTGAAGGCCCAGCGGTCGTCGAAAGAGCCGCTGCTCAGGCCGTCCGTTTCGAGGCTGTCGAGATTGGGGTTGTAAACCAGGTTGTCCGTCTTTGTCGATCCGTCGCCCAGGTGGTGATAGGTGTGCAGATGGGCTTCGACGATGCCCGGAATGGCATGCCCCACCGCCCGGTGCTGAGCGATCAGCGCCAGCGTTCCGTGCTCGATCTGCTGCAGCAGGTCGGGTTTGCCGTCGGGATGGTGGATGTCGACGTAGCGGGTGCTTTGGTCAACCGTGGTTTCGTCCCGTTCGATGCGGAAGCTCTCCCAGGCATGCGCCAGATTCATCACCACATAATATTGCGTCTGCGTACGAATGTCGTAGTCGCCGGCATCATACCAGCCTCCGATGTTCAGCCCCGGGATGTGTTCGCCCGGCTCGTAGGGCGTATCGGTGGTTGGCCCCTGAGCGTAGAGGTCGAAATGCTCGTGGTTGACGGGCGCCTGCAGGGCGTCGTCGAGGTGGGAAGCGCCGTGCCAGATGCGATAGGCTTCGTTGACCGTCATGTGGTCCATCTGCACCGGAAAGAATACATCCAGGGTGGGCTGCCAGGCATTCTCATAAACGAACCTGCCAATGGGGAAAGGTTTGCTGCGCTGCGCTCCGTATTCGATGAAGTAAAGGCCCTCTTCTTCTACCGGGCTGAAATCGAAGGACAAATAGTCATAGCGGGCGTACTGCCCCCAGGGCCGGGCAGGGCCCATGAGCGCCTCCCGGGCAAGGCCGGCTTCGTCCAGTTTCATCAGGCGGGCTGTAGGGAGCGGGCTGTCGTTCTTATCCAATTCTATGACGGCCACCTTTTGCCGGCCGGGATGGTAGCCCACCTGCGAATGGGCGATCATGGGCGGGCGCACCCAGGCGGGCAGGGCATTTACACGGATCGACCATTCGACAACCTTCCCTGTTTTATCCGGAGGGATCAGGGTGCGGAGGACGTACCAGCCGTTCTGCGCCTTGTTGCGCCCGTCGTAAAGCGAGATAGAGCCCATAAGAGCTTCGACGGTTACCCTCCGCTCCGGATCTTCAGGGGCCAGCACGAATTTCCTGCCGCCGGCAATGGGAAGAGGGGATGTGGCCCCATCGGCATGCCTTCGGGCCGGGCCGCCCGGATAGAGCGGGAAAATGCCGGGCCGGCCGTCGGCGAGGTATGTTTTCTCAAAATAAGCGGCCGGGAGGAATTCCAGGTTAAGCCCCGCCCGGTTGTGCAGGGCCTCCGGCAGGGGTTTCTCCAGGTGTACGCTCAGGCGCACTTCATCGCCCCCGGCAACTGCTTTTATCGCGTAGTCAAAATCATAGTCCGGATATCTGAGATAGGCCTCGGCGGTGTTGCCCGCTTCATCTACTTTCCGTTCGACGAACTGCGGGATCGCGTCCCACTGCTCCGGAGTATTGTGCAGGCGGACGTCGCCGTTGGTGGCGGTGCGCACTCCATGGTGCACAAGCTCTACGCCGCTGATCTTGGAGTCGCTGAACATGCCGTTGTACCAGTTGCTGAAAATGAATACATTGACGCCCGGTTTTTCAAAATAGCCCTGCTCGTTGAGCTGTAAGGGCTGGGCAAAAGAGCGGGCGGGAAAGGCGAAAATCACCGCTGCGAAGAAGAAGAGGGGTTTCAACATGCTGCCTGTATTTATGATCCGGCTAAGAAACTGCATTTTCTTCAAAAAGGCAATCGATTGCATTAAAATCATGCCGCCAGGAAGAGGCTACTCGCCGCCATTGCATCCGCCATTTTTCTGCTTACCCTTTGCATCCGGGGATTTGACAGGCAGGATTTTCAGGGATTGTCAGGCACATCGGATTCAAACACCCCCCTTTTTTGACCAAAACACCTCGCATAAAAGTTTTCATCTCCACTTAATTTTGGACAACCACAAGTGAAAATGTATGAAACGACCCATCCCCCTGCTGGCCCTCTTTCTGACGAGCATAGGCATCTTTGCCCAGGACGCCTACCACAGCGCCCTCCAAAACACGCTGCAGAGCAACTACGGCCTGCCGCCCGGCGGCTGGCTGCTGAACGACACGGAAGCGGCAAACCTGAACAGCGATTTCTGGTACGGCGACATCAGCGCCGGCAACCAGCCGGCCAGCGGGCAGGCCTTTTCCCAGAAGGTGCGCATTGCGGTCAATAGTGCGGGCAACAATCAATGGGATGCCGGCTACGGCATTCAGAACGTCAATAACCTCAGCGGGGGCAGCGCCTGCCTGCTGGTTATCTGGCTGCGTGCGGAAGGCGGCGACGGCCAGGTGAGCCTGTTCGTGGAAAACTCTTCGACCTACGAAAAAGAAGTATATTTCACTTTCGGCCTTTCCGGCCAGTGGACGCGCTACCTGGCGCCCTTTGACGCCAACCAGGCCTACCCGCCGGGAGGCCTGACGGTAGGCCTTCACCTGGCCTGGAAACCCCAGGTCGTAGAAGTCGGCGGCCTGGCCGTGCTGAATTACGGCCCCGGCATGTCGGCCGACGACCTGCCCAGCCAGATCAACAACGAGCAGTACGGCGGCTGGGAACCCGGCGCCCCCTGGCGGGCCGAAGCCGCCCAGCGCATCGAACAGATCAGAAAGGCCAACCTGACGGTGCGCGTACAAGATGCCGGCGGCGCCCCCGTCGCCGGGGCATCGGTGCAGGTGGAAATGCTGAAACACGACTATGCCTTCGGCTCGGCGGTGGTTTCCCGCCTCTTTGCCGGCAATAACGGCCATAACCCCACCTATGAAGCCAAATTGCTCGACCTCGACGGACGGGGGCACGGCTTCAACTGGGTGGTCTTTGAAAATGCCCTGAAATGGCCCGCCTGGGAACAGAACTGGATCACCACCAAGCCCGAAACGGCCAATGCCGTACAGTGGCTTCGCAACCGCGGCATACAGATCAGGGGGCACAACCTCCTCTGGCCGGGCTGGAGCAACCTGCCGCCCGATATACAGGCCAACCAGGACAACCCCCAGTACATCCGGAACCGCATCTTCAACCATATCGAGGAAATCTGTACCTACCCCGGCATCGCCGGCAATATCGCCGAGTGGGACGTGCTTAACGAGATCACCACCAACCGCGACCTCGAGTACGCCCTGCAGGGGCAGCCGGGCTACCCCACCGGCCGGGAGATTTACGCCGAGGTCTTCGAAAAGCTTGCCGAGGTGGACCCCCATACCAAAACCTACATCAACGATTACGTGACCATCAGCCAGGCCAATACAGGCGGAGGGCTGTACGACCTCAAAAAGCAGTTCGCTCAGGAACTCATCGACGCCGGGGCGCAGCTCGACGGCATCGGCTTCCAGGGCCATATCGGAGGGTTCCCCACTTCGATCTACGACGTCTATGATATACTGGAGGACTTCTACAATACTTTCGGCACTACCGCCAAAATCACCGAATACGATACCGATGCGGCGCTCGGCGATGAACTGGCGGCCACCTACCTGCGCGATTTCCTCACCATGGTTTTCAGCCATCCCAGTACCGACGGCTTCATGATGTGGGGCTTCTGGGACGGGGCCCACTGGCACGATAACGCGCCCCTGTTCTATCAGGACTGGACGCTCAAACCCGCCGGCCTGGCCTTCATCGATATGGTTTTCGACGAATGGTGGACGGAGGAAAGCGGGCTGACGAACGCCAGCGGGGAATTCCGGCTGCGCGGATTCAAAGGAACCTACAGGATCACTATCGACAACGGCGATGAGGTGCTGACAGATACGATAGAGCTGCACAACGACATGCTGGTGGTGCGGACGGGAAATGAGCTGGTTACCGGAGCCCGGGTACAAACAGCCGCTCCAGCCTTTCGGGTTTTTCCCAACCCTGCCAGCGACGTATTGCGCATAGAAAGAACGAAAGGTTCCACCGCCAGGATCTTCATATACGATACTGCGGGCCGGCAGGTTTTTCAAGGTAAAATGACGGGGCCCCGGGCTACTATCCCGCTCCGGTTTGGCAGGGGAGCATTCCGGGTGGTGGTGGAATCGGCGGGGCAGAGAACGGCAAAAATGATCGTGGTTCAATAAGTTAACAATTCATCGAACAAAAAACTTAACCTATGAAAAAGCGATTTTACAGCATTCTGGCAGCCTGCCTGTTCTTCAGCGCGATGGCCGGCGCACAACAGGATATCCTTCTGCAAAGTTTTGACGACCCGGCTGCGATCGGCAACTGGATGAACAGCACCGCCGGCAGTTATACCCTCAGCGGCTCGGCCGATGCCAAAGAAGGCGCCGGCTCCATCTCCCTGAGCTACAACCTCGTCGGCGACCAGGGCTGGGGCGGCAGCGTCGACATACAGATGCGGCCCTCAGGAAGCACCTTCGACGACCTGTCCGAGGCCGAAGGCATCAGCTTCTGGTATAAAGTCATCACTCCCGCCAGCGACGTCACCTCGGTCAGCTGGACCACCAAGATTTTCATCAACAGCACCGGCGGCGTCGAGGAATGGCACGCTTCTCTGTCCGGAGTAGTCAATGATATGACGGGCGAATGGGTACAGGCCAAGATTCCCTTCAGCAGCTTCGCCATCCCTTCCTGGCTGACCACTTACGACGGCCAGCTCTACCTCGATCAGGTCAGAGAGATACAGATGCAGATCGTCGCCGGCGAGGGCATCACCACTACCGGAGAGCTCCTGATCGATGCCCTGAGCGCCTATGCCGCCGGGTCCAGCAACATCGGCGCCCTGCTTCAAAGCTTTGACGTGGTAGGCAATATCGGCAACTGGATCAACAGTACGGAAGGCAGCTATTCCCTCAGCAGCTCAACCGACGCCGTAGAAGGCGCCGGGTCTGCCTGCCTCGATTACATTCTCATTGCCGACCAGAGCTGGGGCGGCAGCGTGGACCTGCAGTTCACCAATAACGGCGAGTTGTTCCCCGACCTTTCGGAAGATGAGGGCATCCGTTTCAACTTCAAGGTTACGCAGCCCGCCAGCGTCACCGCCGGGGTCAGCCTCAACGTCAAGCTGTTCATCAACAGCGGCGACGGAACACAGACCGAACAATGGCACGCCGCCCTGAGCAACGTCATCGGCGACAACTCCGGGGAGTGGCAGGAAGCCAAGCTGCCATTTACCAACTTTGCCATCCCCTCCTGGGAAGCTACCTACGACGGCATCCTCTACCTCGGCCAGATTCACACCATCGAGATACAGATCGTCACCAGCTCTGTGGGGCTTGAGACCAACGGCGTCATCTGTTTCGACAACCTGACCAGTTATAAGCCGGGCGATATAACCCTCTACGAAGGCTTCAAGATCAATGATTTCAACAGCCCCTCCGTCAACATCGGCAGTTGGCAGAACAGTACCGGCGGCACCTACTCTCTCAGTCCTTCCGCCGACGCGGCAGAAGGGGACAGCGCCGCCTGCATTACCTACCACCTGGTGGGCGACCAGGGCTGGGGCGGCAGCGTGGATATCCAGTTTCTGCCGGCAGATACCGTTACCGATGTATTTCCGGACATGACGGAGCACCTGGGCATCAGCTTCTGGTATAAAGTGCCTGAACCCGCCGACGCCCCCGGCAACCTTTCCTTCGTGGTGAAGTTGTTCGTCAACAGCACCGGAGGCGTAGAACAATGGCACCGGACGCTGGGCGGCGTGCTGGCCAACCCTTCCGGGGAATGGGTCCGGGCCTATGTGCCCTTCAGCAGTTTCAACATACCTTCCTGGCTGACTACCTTCGACGGCGTCCTGTACCAGAGCCAAATCTCCGAGATTCAGTTTCAGATACTGTCCCAGGAAGGCGCCACTACCAACGGCAGCATATGCTTTGACAACCTCACCAGCTACGACGACGAAGAAGTGATACTCGGCGCCATTACGCCCGCAGGCGCCGGCATGAAAGTTTTCCCGAACCCGGTTTCCAGCCGGCTCTACATCGAAGGGCTGGACAATATCGAGCTCGTCCAGATATTCGATATGAACGGAAGGATGGTCAAATCTGTCGGCAATCCCTATTCTTCAGTGGATATTGCCGAACTGCAGAATGGTTTTTACGTCCTGAAAGCCTACACCGGCAGGGAGATATATTCGGCGAAGTTTCTGAAACATTAGGACCATACATTACTTTAGTTCCCGCCGGGCCGGCCTCCATAGCGGCCCGGTGTTTTTTATTTACTCCCTTAAAACCGCCTCGATCTCCTGCAGTTCTTCTGCGCTGAAGGCCAGATTGTCCAGCGCCCCGATATTGTCCAGCAGTTGCCTGGGGCGGCTCACGCCAACCAGCACGGAAGTGATGCGCTCGTCTTTCAGCAACCAGGCGACGGCCATCTGTGCCAGGCTCTGCCCGCGCCTTTCGGCGATGGCGTTCAGCCGTTGTACTTTGCCGAGTTTTTCCTCCGTGATCTGGCTCCGGTTCAGGTAGCGGGCATCCTTGATGGCGCGGCTGTCTTTGGGGAAGCCCTTCAGGTATTTGTCGGTAAGGACGCCCTGTTCGAGGGGAGAGAAGGCGATGGCCCCTGTGCCCTGCCGCTCCAGTTCGTCCAGCAGGCCGTTCTCCACCCAGCGGTCGAACATGCTGTAGCGCGGCTGGTGAATGAGCAGCGGCGTACCCATATCCCGCAGCATCTGCGCCGCTTTGGCAGTGCGCTCCGCATCGTACTGCGAGATGCCTGCATAAAGAGCCTTGCCCTGTTGTACGATATGGTGCAGCGCCCCCATGGTTTCCTCCAGGGGCGTTTCGGGGTCGGGGCGATGGTGGTAGAAGATATCGACGTATTCCAGGCCCATGCGTTTCAGGCTCTGGTCCAGAGAAGCGATGAGGTATTTGCGGGAGCCGAAGTTGCCGTAAGGCCCCGGCCACATGTCCCAGCCGGCCTTGCTGGAGATGAGGAGTTCGTCGCGGTAAGGGCGGAAGTCCCACCGGAAGATGCGCCCAAAGTTCTCCTCTGCGGCGCCGTAGGGAGGGCCGTAGTTGTTGGCCAGGTCGAAATGGGTGACGCCCTTGTCAAAGGCGGCCCGCAGGATGGCCCTGCCGTTTTCCAGGCCGTCGTTATGGCCGAAATTGTGCCAGAGGCCGAGAGAGATCATCGGCAGGCGGAGGCCGCTGCGGCCGCAACGGCGGTATTTCATAGCGTCGTAGCGGCTGGGGTTGGCCTGGTAACGGCCGGGGTCGTATGTGTCGTTGATGTTCATGATGTGAAAAGCTTTTAAGGCCATTAGATCAGCCCTGTATGATAATTTATTGATCAGAGGTTTAAGAACCTATCTGTATGGGGCTCAGCATAAGGTTCTCAAACCTGAAACCCGAGTTCACTGGCCATAGCCCGACGGGCACACCCCGAACTCCTTCTTGAACTGGTCGCGGAAAGACTTGAGGTCGTTATAGCCTACCATATAGGTTACGTCCGAAACGTTGTACTGCCCCGACTCCAGCAGTTGGGCGGCCCGTTTGAGGCGGAAGCTGCGGATGATGTGGTTGGGTGATTTTCCGGCCAGGGCCTTCAGTTTGCGGTACAGCTGCATACGGCTCATATTGAGGGTAGAGGCGAGCTGGTCAACTGAGAATTCGCTATCGTCGATATGCCTTTCCAGCACTGTTTTAACCTGGGAAAGCAGTTGTTCGTCGAGAGAATTGAGCGCGAGGGCTGAGGGGCTGAGGTCGAAATTTCTGGCGAAGCGTTCGCGCAGGGCCCGGCGGCTGTTGATGAGGTTCCGGATGCGGGCGGCCAGCAGGCGCATGTGAAAGGGCTTGGTGACGTAATCGTCGGCGCCCGTTTCCAGGCCGTCGACCTTGAATACGAGGGAAGTGCGGGCGGTAAGTAAGATGACCGGGATATGGCTCGTATTGATGTTGGACTTCACCCTGCCGCACATTTCGATGCCGTCCATTCGCGGCATGGCAATATCGGCGATGATAAGATCCGGAGAGCCCGCCAGGGCCTTTTCCAGCCCTTCCTGTCCGTCGGAGGCCTCGCTGATGCGGTAGTGGGCATCGAGGTTCTCGCGCAGGTAGGCGCGGATATCGGGGTTGTCTTCCACCAGGAGGATGAGCGGTTTTTCGGCGCTGCCGCCCAGGGGTTTTGCGCCATTTGGGGAAGGCGGCGCCGGCAGTTCCTCCGGCGGGTCAGGCAGGGCGAAGGCAGGCATGCCATTGGCGGTATTTTCAATGGATCTGAGTTCTTCCTCACAGAACAGTTCCTTGCCCGGCGGCAGGCTGATGCGGAAAGTAGAACCTTTACCTTCTTCACTTTCCACCTCGATCTTTCCGTGGTGTTTCTCTACGATCGTTTTAGCCAGCGACAGCCCGATGCCGGTGCCGCCTTTGCGCGCCCACTCCTTGCTTTTTTCCACCTGGTAGAAGCGTTCGAAAATGCTTTCCATCTGCCCGGCGGGAATGCCTACGCCCGTATCCGCCACCGTAATCTCCACAGGCCCCGGCCGGCGGATGCGCACCGCCACCTGGCCGCCGTCGTTCGTAAACTTGAACGCATTCGACAGCAGGTTGAACAGCACTTTTTCCAGTTGATCATGGTCGAACCAGGCGGGAATCACTTCCGGTTCTGCCGAAAAGGACAGCCGTATATCGCGCTGTTTCGCCAGGTTTTTGAACGAGGCCGTGATCTCCCGGCCGAACTCCGCCAGGTCGCCCTCCGCCACGTGCAGCTTCAGCAGGCCTGCCTCGCTCTTGCGGATGTCCAGCAGTTGGTTGATCATCGTCAGCAGGCGGTTGGCGTTGAAGTGCATGCGGGTGAACAGCCGGTGCATCCTGCGGTCGATGGGGTCCTGCAGCAATTGCTCCAGCGGGCTGATGATCAGGGTAAGAGGAGTGCGGAGCTCGTGAGAGATATTGGTGAAGAACTGGAGTTTCAGCCGGTTCACCTCTTCCAGTTTTTCCCGTTCTACCCGTTCCAGTTCCAGGCTGTGGCGAAATTCCGCCCGCAACCTCGTTTCCCGCATGGCAAGATAGGCCAGAAAGGCCAGGAATAAGCCGTACAGGGCATATGCCCAGCCGGTATGCCAGAACGGGGGAGACACGCAGAGGCGCAGCTCTACAGGCTCGCTCCACAGGCCGTCGCCGTTGGCGGCCTTTACCCTGAAGGTAAAATCATCGTAGGGCAGGTTGGTATAGTGGGCGATGCGCTGGCTGGCGTCGGTGTACACCCAGTCGGGGTCGAAACCTTCCAGTTGGTAGGCGTAGCGGATCTTTCCGGGCTCGCCGAAATGCAGGCCGGTAAACTCGAAGGACACGACCTGGTCGCGATAGCTCAGTTGCAGCATGCCGGTTTCCGAAATGCTTTTCGACAGTATCGTGCGCCCGTCCGGCAGTTTGCCGATGGGCGCCGGGCGGTTGAACAGGCGGAAATCCGTAATGACGATCTTCGGAGGGATGGTATCCGGGCGGATTTCTTCGGGCCGGAAGATGGACAGGCCGTTCACCCCGCCGAAGGCCAGGTGGCCGGCGGCGGTGGTAGCGGCGGCATCGTCGTTGAAAAAGTTGTCCTGCAGGCCGTCATAGGCGTCGAAGTTTTTCACTGTCAGGGTATCCGCGGTGAAGCTCAGGCAGGAGATGCCCTGCTGGGTGCTGATCCAGATGTTGCCCTCTTCATCCTCGAGGATGGACTGAACGATGCTGTTGGCCAGCCCGTCGCGCTCGAAATAAGATTGGAATTTGCCTGTTTTACTGTCCAGCAGGTTCAGGCCGCTGTCGGCGCCTATCCACAGTCGGCCCTTCCGGTCGATCAGGAAGCCGTTGATGAAATCGTTGCTCAGGCTGCCCGCTTTGCCGGCTTCTGATCGGAAGTGTTGCAACAGGCTCAGGGTATTGCTCTTTTCGTCAAACTTCAGTTTGTAAACGCCCCCGCCCCGCGTGCCGAGCCAGAGGCAGGGCTGCCCCTCTTCTACTGTTTCGGCAAGGTGGACGACGGGAAAATCCTGGAAGTTCACGGAATGGCCACGGGTGGCGAGGTAGTGGTGAAAGGCGCCGGTAGCGGGGTCGTAGCGGTCGAGCCCCTTATCCCAGTAGCCCAGCCATATATCGCCCGATGCCGACTGCAGGAGCGACATGACGTAGTCGTCGCTGAGCCTGTTGTTTTTGGTAAACTGCTGGAAGCGCTGCAGGACGCCTCCCTGTGCCGGGATGTCGCTCTCCTTTATCCGGATGACCCCCGCTCCGTCGGTGGCCATCCACAGCCAGCCGTCGCGGTCGAGCAGCAGCCCGGAGATAAAGCCCGCCAGTTGTGGCATTTCAGGTGCGGCGAAGCGGTAGTTTCTGGCAGGTTTGCCAAGCTTGCCCCTCTTGTCGGTGGGCAGGAAATTGAGGCCGCCGCCCCGCGAGCCGGCCCACAGGCCCGCATGGCCGGAAGCCGGCGCCAGGCAGGTCACGTTGTTACAGGTGGCGCCGTTCTCATCCGGGCGGATGCTCAGGAAAGCCTTGGCGTTAAGGTTCAGCTTGTTCACGCCCTTGTCCATACCGATCCACAGGTTGCCTGTGCGGTCTTTCGACAGGCACATCACCACATTGTTGCTCAGGCTGTTGGGGTCGTCCTTGCGGTAGGTAAAATGGCGGCTCTCGCCGCTCCTGCTGTCCAGCAGGTTGAGGCCGTTGTAGGTGGCCACCCAGATGTGGGCGGCGTCTTCCTCCAGGGCGTCGGGCACGAAAGGGTGGCTCAGGCTGCGGGGGTCGCCGCCGTCATGGCCGAAAAAGCGGATATCGAGGGCGGCGGGGTCGCCCGGCGAGAATCGCACCTTTTTCAGGCCGATACTGGTGCAGAGCCAGAGGACATCCGGCTCGAAGCGGGAGGGGATAATCTTGTAGACGAAGTTGTGGGGCAGGAAGGCATCGTCGGAAACGCCCTCCGGCGCCAGGTTGTAACGGATGAAGTACTCCTTGCCGCCCTGCCGCTGCAGGCGGTTGAGGCCCTCCTCCGTTCCCACCCACAGGGATCCGTCCGGCGTCCGGGCGATGGTATAGACGAAATCGTGGCTCAGGCTCCGGCTGTCGGAAGGGTCATTCTCATAGCGGACAAACTGGCCCGTCTCCGGCCGGAAGCGGTTCAGCCCCCGCTCGGTGCCGATCCACAAGGCGCCTTCCTGGTCCTCAACAATGGCCCAGACATTGTCGTTGCTCAGGCTGTTCTCATCCTCCGGCTTGTGGCAGTATTGCTCGAAGATATCCCGCTCGCGGTTGTAGCGGTAAAAGCCCGTGTAGTTCGTTCCGGCCCAGAGGTTGCCCCTGCTGTCTTCATAAATCTGAGTGATCTTGTTGCTTTTCAGGCCATTGGCATTGCCGGGCTGCTGCCGGTACATCTTCACGCTGTAGCCGTCGTACTTAGCCAGGCCCGACCAGGTGGACATCCACAGAAAGCCGCGGTGGTCTTCGAGGATGTCGTTGACGCCCGTATTGGAGAAGCCGATCCCGGCCGGCAGTTTTTCAAACCGGTAGTTGTTGCCCCTGCCCTGTCCCTGGATGAGTAAAGGGAGAAGGAGCAGCAACAGGTATAGGGATGCGTTGCGATGGATGTACCTCATGCTCTGTTCCACGTAAAGAACCGCCTGGTTTGTTTATAGGATCGAAAGTCGTTACAAGTTACTAAAAATCGATAGATCGGGTATATTGTCTACAGCAGGGATTTTTTATTGCCGCCTGACAGGGCCGGGGAAGCATTGGCCGGCTGTCAGGAGCCATTTTTTTTCGCAACATGCCGGATTTTTGCCGGGAGCAACCAAATTTACGCAAAAAAAGATTTTATCTCAGTTTTTTGAGTAAATTGAAAAGCGAAATTACAGCCCGGCCACCAAAGGTATTGCACCCGTTTATAAAGCACCTAACAACTCAAGCCATGTCGACACCTAACTACTCTCCTTTTTTCCTTTTGATTGTCCTTTTTGCTCTGTTTCCTTTTGAGTTTTACTTCCATATGGAAGAAAAAGAAGGGCTGCCGGCATCGGGAGCTGATCTTTCGTTCCACCTCCTCTCCCCCACCGGGGCCGTCAACTGGATGCCGGGGGAGGCCCTCTCTTTTGAATGGACGGCGCTGGAAGGCTATACCGGAGCTTATCGCATAAAAATTATAGAGCAGGCGCCCGGCGAGCCGGCGCCGGATGAGGTGCCGGACACCGGCCTGTTCTTTGAGGAAAGCGGCATCGGCGATACTTCTTTCCTGTACCCGGCGGCGGGGCCGCCATTCAGCCCGGGCGGCCAGTATGCCTGGCAGGTGGAAACTGCGGAGTTGTTTGACGGCCAGATCAGGAAGTCCGAAAATGCCGGAGTGATCAACTTCCCGTTGAGCTGCGATTTTACCCTCTCCGGAATCCCCGCGGATACGCTCTGCCCGGGCGACTGCTTTACCCTGACGGCTCAGTTCGGCGGCCTGGCGCTGGAGCACCGCGTCGTACTGTATGCCGGCCACGAAAACCTGGCCGCTGTTACCGCCCAGCCGGCGGCCGGCCCTCCTTTCCCGTTGCCGGAACTCGATGGCGCCCCGGTGGAATCGCCGCCCCATTACGCCGGTTCGGCCAGCTCCGTGTCCTTCAATATTTGCATCAATGAAGGGGCTGAGGGGCCGGTCAGCTTTTCAGCTTACTACTACCAACCCGGTTTTATCTGCAATATCAACCCGATGGACAGCCAATGCTGTCACGATGTGGAAAGCTTCGAAGTACAGGTGGCCGGCATTCCGGATTTTACCGGCCTGCAACTGGAGATTCAGAGCCTGATCACCGGAATACCGGTTGCGGAAATCTGCAGCGGCGACCCGGTTCTGTTCAGCATACTCAACCTGCCGACCACTGAAAATACCAGCCTGGTATGGCAATATAACGATGGCAACAGCCTGGTGTGGCAGGATATTGCAGCGGCGCCTTTTTCTGACTACACCTTCCCGGCGCCGCCCGGCCATGAGGTGCTCAGCATCGACTGCGCAGGCAATGCGGAAGGCTTCGTGGAAAGGGCCTTCCGGGCAAAGCTCGCCTTTGACGACGCCCCTTTCTTTTGTGAATACTACACAACCGAATACCTGCTGCGCATCTGCTGCCCGATAACCAATGCCTCGGTGGAGGTAGCTACCGAAGACGACTTCGGCCTGGCCGTTGGATTGTGCGAAGGCAATATGTTGTCTCTGGATGTCGAGCTGCTTCCGGAAGACCTTTTTGTCAGCCCGCCAGGCGAGTTCGTCAGCATCCAGTGGTTCCTGAATGAAGTGGAACTGCCGGATCAGGGCGGCCTGGCTGCCTTCGGCCTTCCCATTACCGCCGCCCCTGCCGGAGATATCTGCCTGAAGGCGGTGGTGCGCAACTGCGCGGGCAAGGAAAAGGCCTTCACCCGCTGCATCAACGTGGACCCTCAACCGGTTTGTGACACCATCATCCTGAAAGCGCCGGCGCTGGCGCCCTCGGCAGCAGAACCCGGGCTGGTAGTGTACGAGGCCTGCCCCAACAGCGCCTTCACTCTGGAGGCCATCGGCTTCGATCAGGCTACCTGCCTGATGCAATGGGAATATTCCTACGATGAGCAGGACTGGCTCCCGCTCGGTTCTTCCAATACCATTCAGAATACCAACCTCATCATCGAAGGGGATTTCACCAGCATTTTCTACCGGGTAAAATGCGATCCGCTGAGCGCCCCCTCGGGCTGCGAACCCTGCTTCAGCAGCAATATCATCGAGATCAGGGAAATACAGCCTCCCGCCGAGCCTGCCTTTATCGATTGCTACCCCCTGCAGTGGTGCGCCGGCGATGTGGTGGCGCCATACGTCACCGCTGTCGAACCCGGAGTAACCTATACCTGGTACGTAAACGGGCTGGCCTTGCAGGAGAGCCCCTTAATACTGGAATATACCCTGCAGGGCAATACCTGCTTCCAGTACACGGCATCCAACGAGTGCCATACCGTAAGTTCCAACTCCTGCTGCCTGGAAGTATGCGAAATAACTGCCGCCATCAGCTGCCCCCTCCCTCCCAATGAATGCGCCTGCCTGGGCGACCCCATCACTCTGGCGGCTGCCGGCCCTGCATCCGGCTGCGGAGGAGGCGCCTTGTCTTACCATTGGATGTGGACGGATGCGAACGGCGCGCCACAAACCGCCAATACCCTGTCCATAACCGATATTCCGCCGGCAAACGGGACAACCTACACCCTGACTGTTTCCGGCCCCGAACCCGGTTGTTCCGACACGGCAACCCTGTCCATTATTCCCTGTGACAAACAATAAACTCCGGATCCGATGAAAAAGCTCTTCTCTTGTATCCTGCTTTTCCCCGCGGCTTCCTGTATTTATGCACAGCCTTACGACATCACCGGCCACGTCAACCGCCTCAGCGGGCAGCCCGTGCCGGAAGTAATAACCTATCTCGGCGGCGATGTGGAAGCAAACGGCCTCACCGATAATAACGGCGCCTATTCATTCTCCAACCTGCCTGCTAACAGCAACCTTCTGGTTTTGCCGTTTAAAGACATCAACCCCACCGAATGCGTAAGCGTGCGGGACCTCCTCGTCATCGGGAAGCACATTCTGGGCGTCGCCCTGCTGGAAAACCCTTACGCCATGATAGCGGCAGATGCGAACCGCTCCGGCGGCATCAGCACCTCCGACCTCATCGCCATACAGCGGGTGGTCCTCGGCAGGGACGCCGGCTTCCCCAACAATACCAGTTGGCGCTTCGTGAATGCCGGCTATCAATTTCCGAACCCTGCCAACCCCTGGTTCGAGGATTTCCCGGAGGAATTGCAAATAAGCAACCTGCAAAGCGACAGGGTAGCAGATTTCATCGGCATAAAGACAGGCGACCCCACCGATTGCGTGGGCGACGCGCCCGACGCCCCTTTCCTGACGCTTGCCGCTTCCAGTATGGATGCCGAGCCCGGGGATTTGATCTCCGTCGATATCACCGCACAGGGGTTTAATGATGTGAGCGGGCTGCAATTCTCTATGGAATGGGATGCATCGGTGCTGGAATTCGAACAGGTTTCCGGTTCTGTGCTACCCGGCCTGAACCCTCAGGCCTACTATCCCAATGGCAACCAGCTTTCAGTCTGCTGGTTTTCCAACACCCTCAGCGGGCTGACTTATCCCGACAATACGGCCATCATGGCCCTGGAGTTCAGGATAGTGGGCCAGGCCGGTGATAATACTACCATCACTTTTACCGAAGTACCCACGCCCTTCGAAGTAGTAGACGGCGACTGCTTTCCCTACGAGCTGAACACCAATAACGGGAACGTCTCCGTTATCGCTCCTTCCCCTTTCCTCGCCAAAATATACGGAGATACCGCCCACAACACCCCTACCAGGATCAAGGCTTTTCCCAACCACGATGGCCTCTACGTCGCCGGCACGCGCCTGCAGGGCGGCGTCCGGTTTGCTACCTTCAGCAAGTTCAACCGCATGACCGGCGAACTGGAGTGGGACTTCCAGCTCCAGGAAGGTTCCATCTTCCACGATTTTGAGTTCATCCCCCAAACCCGCGAATGCCTGCTGGCCGGGGCCACCGAACCCTTTCAGGCCAACGGAGTACCCCAGGACAACGAGTCCATCCTGGTGAAAGTAGACGACAGCGGCCAGATGGTCTTCGGCCGGAAGTACCAGCAAACCGGCAGGGAACATTTCAACCGCATCATCCGCCATCCGGACCCCAGGAATCCTGATTTTCCCTATTACATCACAGGCACTGTCAACCCACCTGCCAACCCGCCGTTTTATCCTCCGCCCCCTTCCGCTACCGACCGGGTTTTTGTTTTGAACATCAACGCCGACGGAATGGTGCAATGGGCCAATTATTACGATTACAACGGCACCATGGCGCCGGATGACGAATTTCACCGGGGCCTCTTCCCTGTGGGTGTTTTTGACGGCGGAGTACCCGGCAATGGAGATATTGTCATTACCGGCAACGATTCCCCGGTAAATGACGGCATCGTGGTCAAGATCAATGGTGAAACGGGGGCGGTCGTCGGCGCTTTCAGGTTCCCGAGCGGATATGATATCTACGACGGCATTGAACTCCCCAGCAGCCAGATAGCCCTGGCCGGCGCCGATTTTGCCAACTCCAGGGCATTCGTATCCCTGTTCAACAATGATTTCAGCAGCGTCTGGGCGCTGCGGTTCGGGGAAGTAGAACTGTTTCGTGAGATAGGCATGGATATCCAGGGCAGGCTTTACGCCGCCGGGCCTACCAATTTCGGGCCGGCGGCAGATAATTTCAATATCATTCACCGCATAACGCCATCCTTCATACCCGAAGTGGACTATGCCCGCTTTATGCCCGGCGAGGCCATCCGGTTTGAGAACCCCAGGCTGATGGTTTCTTTTCATTTCGACCAGATTTTTTACGCCGACGGCCGGCTGCAAGATGCCGGCGGCTTCGGGAACTGGGATATGCTGACAGGCAGTTTCGACCTCGAATTTTCTTCTTCCTGCCGGATGGAAGCGGACTCCGCAGCAAGCAATTTCGATATGCAGGGCAGCCCCATAGATGTGAGGGCGTTCTCCCATATCCTTCCACCTCCGACACTGACAGGCGGCCTGCCGCTGAATTATGAGTGCGGGGATTTCTGCAACAGCGCTTTTTGCCAGATCGCCTTCACCTGGTCGCGGCTGGGCGGATGCGGCAGGGCCCGGTTTACGCCCCAGCCGGAGGGCAATGTTCCGGTGGCGTCCTATCTGTGGGATGTCAACTGCGACGGCATACCGGAATCTACCTCGTCCAGCCCCATTCTGGGATTTGGCCCCTGCGGAGGAACCTTCCCCGTTTGCCTCACCGTGGAATATGAAGACGGCAGGATCTGCTCCTATGAAGAAACCATTACCATCCCCGGAGACAATATCCCTCCTCTGATAACTGCCCTGCAGGATATTACCGTGACCGGCAGCCCTGACGGGAGCGGGAACTGCACGGCGGAGGCCAGCATATCTATACCTATAGTATCGGAAAACTGTACCCGGGTGGCGCTCATCAACGACTATACCGGCCAGGCCGATGCCAGCGGCATTTATCCCCAGGGTACTACCACCGTCACCTTTACGGCTACCGACGAGTGCGGCAATACCTCTTCTTTCCAGATGGACGTAACGGTAGTGTGCCGGAACTGCGGGGAGGCCGTGATCAGCTGTTTTCCGGATTTTGTCAACGGCAACCCCAATGCGGGCGTCCATCCTACCTCCCCGGCGCTGGGGATCGTGGATATCCGCAATCCGGGCGCTTATAACCCCGGCGACTATGCCGAGGGGTTGAGCGGCCAAAACATCTACCATCCTGCTCACTGGAATTTTACCAGCATGGGCCTGGCCTTCGGCCTGGCGATCGACAACCGGAACAACATATATGCCGCTTCCAGCACCATTTACGGATGCTCTTTTAATGCTCCGGGCGGCGCCCAGTCTGCCTTCGGGCCCAGCGGCAATTCCCGCATATACATGATCGACCCCTTCGACAACATCAGTACGCTGATCGAACAAGGCAGCTTCGTGCCTGGCGGAACCGCCATCCCCAGCGATGGGGCAGGCTATGGCAATATCTGTTACGACCCGGCCCACAACCAGTTGTTCGCCACCAACTTTCACGACGGCCTCATCTACCGGATCAACCTCGGCAGCAATACGGTAGCGGACTTCTTCGACCCATTCCAGGGCCCCAACCCCGTCTCTGACAACAACCCGGATTTTGTGGCCCTCGGCCAGCGCCCCTGGGGGATCGCCTACAACAAACTGGACGGCAAGCTTTACTACAGCAAGTGGAATGAAGACCGGGGCCGGGTGAACGCCAGTGAAAAGAACGAGATATGGTGCGTACAGATCGACCAGGCTACCGGCGGCTTTGCAGGCCCGGATGCAATGGTTATTGAAGTGCCGGACCACATAGACAGTAAGTTTCCCAACAACTCCAATTATCAAAATTATTCCAATCCTGTATCCGACATAGCCTTTTCCGAAGAAGGCATTATGCTCATCGCTGAACGTTCCATGCAGTTTGACTGCGGCGATGCGACCCAGACCGCCTCCAATTGGTTTGACTGGTATTCTCACCAGGCCAGAATCCTGGAATATCAATTCAACGGGATGGAATGGGTGCTGACTCCCGGGCATGGGACAACTCCTTTTACAGATTATGATGCAGATCTGAAGTATAAGGCCGGCAGCAACCACCCCAGCAAGGGCGCTACCGCCGCCGGCGGGGTGGATTATGGCTACTCCGGTTTTGACCCTGCTTTGGGAGGGCCTTCTGAATGTGACAAAATGATGTGGGCCTCCGGCGATTATATCCGCTGCCAGGCCGGGCCGCCCTCCTGTTTTGGGCAAATATATGGCATACAGGGAGTGCCCACAGTTCCCGGCGGCAATTCCTGCGATGGCATTACCATTGATTTTGACGGTATCCCTGGCTGTGACAACAAGGTGCAGCAAGGCGATTTGGAAATCTTCAAATGCCTGAACTGCCCTCCGGCGGACACCTGCCTGGTGTCCTTCTCCTGGC
>CAZAXA010000041.1:0-10975 GCA_964488965.1 uncultured Phaeodactylibacter sp.
CAGTCAACACAAGAAAGATGCCTATGCTGTCCCTGTTACTCCAGGTGACCTCAAAAGTGGTGCTTTAATAAAACTCTCTTATATCCGGCCTAACAGGATCTTTACAGCCGATAGTAATATCATCATCAAAAAGGTGGCAACTCTTGATGAAGCTACTCTTCAAAAGGTAATTGACATGGTCAAGGCGATCCTGGAAGCATAATGATTTCTTTCCGCACCTGCAAATTAGAAATCAACCTACAAATCTCGCCCCTTCCATCGATACATGAACCACCCGCACCGCCTCCGCCCGTTCCTGCACATCCGCACTGCTGTTCTCCAGCCTTAACACCCCCCTCGGGCAGACTGCCGCGCATACCCCGCAACCCACACAGGACGCCCGCACCACATCCTGCCCGCGCTGCGCGTACCAGCGCACGTCGATGCCCATTTCGCAGTAGGTGGAGCAATTGCCGCAGGAGATGCACTGCCCGCCGTTGGCAGTGATGCGGAAGCGCGACCGGAAGCGCTGCACCAGCCCCAGGTAGGCCGCCAGCGGGCAGCCGAAACGGCACCATACCCGGTTGCCCATCAGGGGGTAGAAGCCGGTGCCCACCACCCCGGCAAAGGCCGAGCCGATGAGGAAGCCGTACCAGGTGCGGACGGCGCCGCTGTTGAAGCCCAGCACAAGCTTTTCTCCTGAAAAGTAGGTATAAAGCGTCATCGCCGTCATGATGACGGCAAAGGCTAATACCCCGTGGATGATCCAGCGCTCGAACAACCAGGCGCGCAGGCTCTTGTCGGACAACTGCCGGTAGGGGTCGCCCAACGTCTCGGCCAGGCCGCCGCAGCCGCACACCCAGGAGCAGTACCAGCGCTTGCCGTAGAAATACGTGATCACCGGCACGGCGACGATCACCAGGACGATGCCCCAGACGAGCATGAAGATGCCCAATGCTCCGCTGTCGATCAGGTTGCTGATGTTCCAGTCGAAGAAAAAGGTGTAGTTCAGCGGCCAGATGTTCTTGAGGTCCATGGCCGGCAGGTTGAACCGATACAGGATCTCCGGGATGAGAAAGGCGAAGGCGGCCTGAAAGAACATGACGGAGAAGGTGCGGATGGCCTGGTAGCGGTTGTGCCTGTATTTGGCGAACATGCGCACTCCCATCACCAGGATAACCAAAGTGTACAACAGGCCGTAGAGGAACCACTGGCTGGCCTCCCCGCCGTTCAGCGCCTGGCTGATGGGGTCGGCCATAAGTATCCAGGCCGTGATGTGCTGGGGCGCCCAGTAGAGGAGAATGTAGAAGGCGATGAGGTACACTCCCGTCAGTATGCCCAGCCAACCGGCCACTTCCGGGCCTGCCGGGCGGGGAGGAGTCCTTTTTGCCTGTTTCTCGTAGAAAAATACCAGCCCGGTGATGAGCAGGGCAACAACAACCGTCACCCCCGGCCAGAAGTATTTTTTATCCATGTAATATACCCCATAGAGCAGCAGGCCAATGATGGCGCCGCCCAGGAAAAGGCCCCGCCAGCCCACGGTTAATCCCCGTTTCATGGAGCTGTGATAAATCCCATTGTGTTTGATGCCGGGAAGGGCTTTAAACTTCGGGAGGATATACAACAACCCCCCCAGCATGCCCAGGCCCACCGTCAGGAAAAAGAACAGCAGCGGGCAGCCGGCGACCGGGCCGGCGCTGCTCTTTTTGACGGCGATGAAGGTGTAATCCTTGAACAGCCAGCCGCCCATCTTGTAATCCCACTGGCTGACGCCCTCGGGCAGGCCGTCCTTTGCCTTTTGGTTCAGCGACTGCTGGGCGGCCTGAAGTAATTCCTTAAAAGCAGGGACGAATTCGAAGCTGCTGCCGTATTCTCTGCCCAGCATGCCTTTTTCTTTTGCCTGCGCGATGGCCTCTTCGAGATGATACCGGTTGCCGATGGCTTCCGTCAGGCTTTTTTCGGTAAGCCGGTAGTTGTCCAGTCCAAGCGCGGCCGTGAACAGGAGCAGGGCTGTGATGAAGAGGCCGAGGCCTGTTTTTTGCAGGGTATTCATGTTGCTTTAACTATTTTTAGCTACGCGGCCTATATTCTTTCTTTCAGAAAACCCAACGCCCCGGCAAGCCCCCGGCGCTTCTTCAGCCGGAGGTTCCTTCCCGCCTGCCGGTTGTAAATCCGGACGACTTCCTCCTCGTATTCCTCATAAAACTCCGGGTCGAAATTGGCGATGCCCAGATTCTGGAGCACGGCCTCAATGTGGGCGCGTTCCCGAATCCACTTTTCACAAACCTCATGCCGGTAGCGCACGCCCATCAGGTTGAAACCCAGGATGTGCCCCTGTTCCTTGTCGAAAACCAGGCGGATGCTCTTCCGGCCGCCGGCATGCTCCCAGTAAATGGATGCGTAGTTGTCCGGTGGATTTGCCGGCACATCGCCGTACACCTGGTATTCGATATCGAAGAACTTGGCGGAGTTGAACCAGATGCCGGGATCGTAGGCTATCTTTTTTCCACAGAGATTATAAGCGGCCGCTTCGCCGGCCATGCGGCCGGTGTACCATACGGCGTCGATGGGCCGCCGGCCAGGGCGGGGATTGCGGTGCTGCACGCAATCGCCCGCGGCGTAAACATCGGGGATGTTGGTTTTAAGGTATTCGTTGACCAGGATGCCGCGTTCCGTCTCCAGGCCGCTGCCTTTCAGAAAAGCTATGTTGGGATGTACCCCGGCAGTCAGGCCCACATACCCGCAGTCGATCCGCTCGCCGGTGCTGGTGATGACGGCGCAGGCGCGGCCGTCGCCGTCGCCGGCGATCTCCCGGAGTTCCGTCGACAGGCGCAGATCAATGCCGTTCTCCCGGATGTGGCGGTTCACCATGGCCGATTCTTCCGGCGGCAGCACCATATCCCAGTAGCTGTCTTCCCGCACCAGGAAGGCGACGGGTATGTGGCGGGAGTGGAACATCTCCGCCATCTCGATGCCGATCAGGCCGCCGCCTACGATAACGGCCCGCTGCAGGCCGGGGCTGAAGCGCTCCATATTCTGCAGGTCCTGGTAGCTGTACAGGCCGCCGACTCCTTCCAGATTCTGGCCCGGCCAGCCGAACTTGTTGGGCGCCGAGCCGGTGGCCAGCAGGAGCTTGTCGTAAGCCAGTTCTTCACCCTTACTGCCATATAGCTTTTTCTGGCCAAAGTCGATGCGCCCGATATACGTACGGAGCAGGTTGATGCGGTTCTTTTTCCAGAACCAGTCCTCATAAGGCTTGGTGTCTTCATAGCGCATGTGCCCCATGTAGATGTACATGAGCGCCGTGCGGGAGAAGAAGTGATCTGTTTCGGCAGAGATCACCGTTATATCGTGATCGCTGAGCTTGCGGATATAACGGGCGGCAGTGATGCCCGTGATGCCGTTGCCGAGAATGACTATGCGCATAGGGTTGGGCTTATATGTGCTGTTCTGTATGCTTTCAAGGTAGAAAATATAACGGAATTCCGGATAGTTGCCCGGAAAGAATAAAGAATGGCGCTACTGTCCCGCACGGGACAGTCAAAAGGCTTTCCGGCTGTTTTTGATTGTCACCTGTTATACAAATAGAGAATTTTTTACTACCCTCGCTTGAACAAAAGGCCGGCCCGGCGAAAAATTCTATTCGGCCTGTGCTATTTTTTTTCTACTTTCACGCTCTGAAATTTCCCAACCAGAAGCATTCCCAAAACAGATCGCCGGATTTCCTTGGAAAACTGAAGCTAGAAAACACCTGAGCAGGGTTTGTCCTGCTTACAGAGATATTGACGAAACTATTTTTAACGCAAACTTCCTGTTATGAAAAAATGCTTTACGTTCCTTTTTGCCCTATTCCTGCTGCACGGGCTGTCGGCCCAGGCGGTGCTCCTCTCTGAGGGTTTTGAAAATGGCGTTCCTGCCGACTGGACGGCGGGCGCCTACTGGGAAGCCGGCACTGCCGCCGCTCTTTCCAGCCAGTTTTTTACCATTCCTGAACACGGCAATATTGCCGGCGTCAATGACGACGCTGCCGGCGAGGGGGTGACGACCAACGGCAAGCTCGTCACTCCGCCTATCGACCTTACCGAGGCTGCCGGGGCTGTGCTCACCTTCGAGGCCTTCTTTGGTGACGGCGACTACCAGGGCAACGAAACCGCCAAGGTTATGGTCTCCACGGACGGCGGCGCCACCTGGGCCGAAGAGCTTTCCCTGGCCGGCAACTTTGACGAATGGCAAAGCATCTTCCTGGATATCAGCGATTATGTCGGCGATACGGCCTGGATCGCCTTCGATTATGTGGATGGCGGCTCCTGGAACTACGGTTACTGCGTGGATGACGTCGTCGTCACTGTTCCTCCGGCCTACGACCTGGCCATGGCCAGCGTTACGACCACCCGCTTCCATGAGCTGAATTCCGATATTGTTATCGAGGGCGCCTTCCGCAATCTTGGCACGGAGGCCATTACCAGCCTGTCCGTCAACTGGTCGGATGGGACGAATACCTATTCGGAAGATCTCACCGGCCTGAATATCGCCACCGGCGAAGAGTACAACTTTACCCATGGCACGCCCTTCGTCGCTACCGAAGCGGTCACTTATGACATCGACATTTGGGTCAGCGCGCCCAATGGCGAAACAGATGAAAATGATTCCAACGACATGGCCAGCGCCAAAGTTTCCGGCGTCACCTTCGTTCCGAAAAAGAAGGTCGTCATCGAAGAAGGCACCGGCGGATGGTGCGGTTGGTGCCCGCGTGGCCACGTAGCCATGGAATACATGCGGGAAACCTTCCCGGAGACCTTCATCGGCATCTCCGTTCACAATGGCGACGCCATGGTCGTCGGCCCTTATGACAACAACATCGGCCTGACCGGTTACCCTGGCAGTAATGCCGACCGCGTCCTGCTCGACGTGAGCGTCTCTTCCGATCTCTTCGAAGGTTACCACGACCAGCTGGTACAGCGGATCGCACCTGTTCAGCCCGACATTCAGGCCGTCATGAACCCGGACGACCGCAAGACAGCGATCACCGTTTCTGCCGAGTTCGTCACCAAGCTCGACGATATCGACTACCGCTTCAGCGTGGTCGTCATGCAGGACAGCGTCACCGGCTCGGGTTCCGGCTTCAATCAAACCAATTACTACAGCTACCAGTCGCAGAACCTGCCGCTGGTGGGCGCCGGCCACGACTGGCAGGCCGAACCCGACCCGGTTCCCGCCGCCAATATGGTGTATATGGATGTGGCCCGCGCCCTGCTGGGCGGTTATAACGGCACGGCCAATGTAATTCCTTCCTCAGTCGTAGCCGGCGATGTAGCCACACACGCTTACACTTATACGGTTCCCATTGCCTACAACCCGGCCAATATGCGCGCCGTAGTGCTCTTGCTGGACGGCAGCACCGGCGAAATCCTGAATGCTGAAGTGGCAGAGTTCGAAGTGCTGGTCGGCGCTAAAGAAGTATTCGCCAACGAACTGGTGGACATCTTCCCGAACCCCGCCAAAGGCATGCTGAGCATCAACGTCAGCCTGGAAGAGGCTGCCGATATCCAGCTGCAGGTATACAACATGCTCGGCCAGCAGGCAGCTGCTCAGGATTATGGCCGCCGCAACGGCGCCATGACCCTGCCCTTCGACGGATCCCGCCTGGCGCCCGGCGCCTATACCTTCCACCTGACGATGGGAGATAAGGTGGCCGTGAAGAAGGTGGTGGTGGAGTAGGGGATTTTTGATTTTTGATGTGTGATTTTTGATGTGTGATTTTTGATTTGCGATTTCCCTTCATGAAATGAATGTTGCTTCGGCAGGCCCTTTGGCGTGTAAATCAAAAATCACACATCAAACGTCTCAAATCTTACTTAACTAACTTTTAGAAAACCTTAAGGCCCCGGGCCTTGATTTATTTTTATTATATTTGGACTTTTGCAATGAATGTTATTCTCTGAAATGGTTAAAGTGCACTCATGAAGCAAATTATACTCCATCTTTTCCTGTTGTTTTTCTCCTTCCAGGTTTGCCGGGCACAGGTAAGCCTCAGCTTTACTCCCAATCCGATTGAAGCCTCCGGTTTTGCTGACCCCAATGACCTCTTTGTCGAGATCGTCGGTTATGCTACCGTGAAAAACGAGGGCAGCGAAACGGTTGTCATCCGCTGGGAAAGGTTTTTTGTGGAAAAACCGGAGGAGTGGGAAGTTCAGGTCTGCGACCTCAACCAGTGTTATGTCCCTGTTGTCTATTCCAATATAGCGGGCGACCTCGGCCTCAACGCGCCGGTCGAGCTGGCGCCCGGCGCCCAGACCAACATGGATGTCCACATCCAGCCCAAAGGCGTGGCCGGTACCGCTGAGATACAGATCGAAGTGGCCAGCGCCGCTGCGCCGGATGACATCATCGTTACCGGAACCTATAATTTCACGGCGGAACTGCTGAGCAGCACGGGCAACGCCTCAAAGGCCAGGCTCGCCGTTTTCCCCAACCCGGCAACGGACTACATCGAAGTGCGGGGCGCTCAGAATACCGGCCGCCTGGCCATTTACAGCGTTCTGGGGCGCCAGCTGCGTTCCTTTAACCTGGCATCCGGCAGCCGCTACTACATCGGCGACCTGCCCACCGGCCTGTATCTGGCCAGCCTGATCAACAAGAACGGCAACATAGTGAAGACCTTCCGCCTCAGCAAGCGGTCAGCCCAGCCGTAATCTTTATCTAAGCCGGATACTCCACATAGTTCCGCGGCGTCTCATACAGGCGGACGGCCAGGCCGTACCTGTCGTCCAGATGCCTGCGCAGGATCGTCCAGATGACGTAGCAGATATTTTCGGCGGTGGGATTCAGCGTCCGGAACTCTTCGGTATCCAGGTTGAGGTTTTTGTGGTCGAAGCGCTTTTCCACATGTTCGCTGATGATATCTTTCAGGTATTTCAGGTCGATCAGGTATCCCGTTTCGGGATCAACCTCGCCGGACACTTTTACTTCCAGTTCATAATTATGGCCGTGGTAGTTCGGATTGTTGCACAGCCCGAATACCTCGCGGTTCTTTTCCTCGCTCCATTGGGGGTTGTGCAGGCGGTGCGCCGCATTGAAGTGCGCCTTTCGGAAAGCAGAAATTCTCATCTTGCAGAATGGTTGGATCCGCTATCCAAACAAAGAAAGGAAACATAAGTTGAGCGGGCCATTCCGGGACGAAGCCTTTCAGGACGGTTTTCCGGCACTTACTGGTAAATAACCAATAAAATCCTTAATTTTACCCCCAATATCATTTTACGGATAGCTGAATCGTCAACAGTGAATTCTATCCATAAATTTAAGTTAGAGGGAATAAGCGGTGAGGAGATCGATTTTGCCCGGTTCATGGGCAAAAAAATAATAGTGGCCAATGCCGCGTCACAATGCGGTTATACGCCAGAGTATCAGCAATTGCAGGAACTCTGCGAGGAGTTCAAAGATAGGGTAGTGGCCGTTGGTTTCCCCTGCGACGATTTTGGCGGGCAGGAACCGGGAACCAATGAAGAGATACAGGAATTCTGCACAACGGCTTATGGGGCCAATTTCCCCATAGCTGCGAAGGTGGGGATAAAACAAAGGCCCCATTCCATTTATGAGCGGCAGGAGCTTTGATCTCATCATTTTCCGTCTTCCTTTCGTTTTCACCATCTTCGATTCAGCTGCCTGATAACGGTACTTTGTGGCGCCTCCCGGAAGGTTATGCCTATTGGCGGGTGTTTTCCCGCCTCAATAACCAATAACGCTCCGGCGGCCCCTCCAAGAACTAAATTATGCTATTCAGCGAGGTTATCGGACAGGAATCGGCAAAAGCGCTGCTGAGGCAAATGGCCTCCGGCGGCAGGATGCCTCATGCCCTCCTGTTCCTCGGCCCTCAGGGCAGCGGAAAACTGGCGCTGGCGATGGCCCTGGCGCAGTACCTGCTTTGCGAAAACCCTGGCCCGGAGGATGCCTGCGGGCACTGCAATCAGTGCAACAAGGCGGCCAGGCTCATTCATCCCGACCTCCATTTCTCTTATCCCACCATCGGGCCCAGGGCCGTCAGCGACAGCTTCATTGCCAACTGGCGGCAGGTGGCCGGCGAAAACCCTTATCTGGATATCAACCACTGGCTGCAGAGCATCGGCGCGGAAAACAAACAGGGCAACATCACGAAGGAAGAATGCGTCAGCATCATCCGGAAGCTCAGCCTGAAAACTTTCGAGAACACTTATAAACCCCTGATCATGTGGCTGCCGGAGTTCCTGGGTAAGGAGGGCAACCGCCTGCTCAAGATCATCGAGGAGCCTCCGGAAAATACCATCTTCCTGCTCGTGGCCGAAGACCAGGACCTCATCCTCAATACCATACTTTCGCGCTGCCAGATCATCAATATCAAGGCGCTGAGCGATGAAGAAGTGTGCGAAGGGCTGATGCGGCAGAAGGGCCTGAGCCGGCAGGAAGCCCTGTCTGTGGCCTACCTCGCCAATGGCAATTACAATGAAGCGCTGTTGCTGGCCGGGCAGCGGGACAACAACGACGCCCGCCTCTTCCTGGAATGGATGAGGCATTGCTACCGGGGCAACCCCATCGATATGGTAAACTGGGTGGAATCCTTTGCCACGCTCGGCAGAGAAAACCAGAAACACTTTCTGCGGTATGCCCTGCATTTCCTGCGCGAATACAGCCTGCTCAAGGTGAGCGGCGGGCGGAACAAGGCCCGCCTGCAGGAAAAAGAACTGGAAACCGCTCAGAATATGGCCAAAGTACTCGAACTGGATCAGGTGGAACAGCTGTCCAAACTCTTCTCCGACTGCAGCTATGCCGTGGAGCGGAATGCTAATCCAAAGGTGCTGTTCCTCGACGCCTCGATCCAGATGCATAAAATAATCAAAGGCAAACTGACGGAAGCTTACACAGGCCTCAGGGCCGCTAATATCTTTTAGCCGATGAGCTTCCGTATCAAATATAATCTGACCGAATTATGGGATGTACCGGATGTACGGTGAGCTCCAACGGCTCGCCCAAAGGCTGCCAGAATAACGGCGGCTGTTCTACCGGTGGTTGCAACCGCCTGAATACTTACGACTGGCTGTCGGCCATCGATATTGATGATGTCGAACCTTTTGATATTGCGGAAGTCAGCTTCAAAAATGGAGCGAGAAAGGCCTTTTACCGCAACCCGCCCCATGCCCGCACAATCACGGGCGACATGGTGGTGGTGGAAACGGGCAATGGGCTGGACATCGGCCGCATCACCCTCTCCGGCGAACTGGTGCGCATGCAGATGCGAAAGAAAAAGGTGGACGAAGAGGAAGTCCTGCACAACATCATCCGCCGGGCCAACGAACGCGACCTGGAACGCCTGGCCGAAGCCCGCGAACTGGAAATGCCGGCCATGATCCGCGCCCGGGCCATCGCCCGGACGCTGGGGCTGGATATGAAGATCGGCGATGTGGAGTATCAGGGAGATAAACGAAAAGCTACCTTCTATTATACCGCTGACGGCAGGGTTGACTTCCGCGAGCTTATCCGGCATTACGCCAAGGAGTTTCGCGTGAAGATCGAAATGCGGCAGATCGGCGCCCGGCAGGAATCCGCCCGCATCGGCGGCCTGGGCTCCTGCGGCCGGGAACTGTGCTGCTCTACCTGGCTGACGGACTTCAAGTCGGTCACCACCGCTGCCGCCCGCTACCAGAACCTCGCCATCAACCAGTCCAAACTATCGGGTATGTGCGGCCGCCTCAAGTGCTGCCTCAACTACGAACTCGATACTTATATGGACGCCCTGGACCGCTTTCCCCGAAATGCCGATAAACTACAGACCGAGGCCGGCTCTGCCGTACTGATCAAAACCGATATTTTCAAGGGGTTGATGTACTACGGCTATGAACACGAAAACGGCCGGGGTAAGATTTTTGCCATCGAAACCGCCCGCGCTCACCAGATTCGCGAGCTGAACAGGAAAGGGGAAAAACCCGCCGACCTCGTCAGCCTGCAATCTCTGGCCGGGGACAGTGAGAAGGAAGTGGAAATGGACTTTGAAGATGTCACCGGCGCCATCGAACTACCCGAAGAAGAGCGGCGCCGCAAACGCCGGAAAAAGCGCAGTAAAAAGAGCGGCGGCGATAAGAAGATACCTCCTCAGCACAAAAATACCAACGCAAAGAGCAGCGGCGGGCCCAAAGCGCCCGGCAAAGGCGCCCCGGATAAAAAAGACAAAGGCGCCCAGGATAACAAGGGCAAGGGGGGAGGGCGCTCCCGCCGGCGCGGCAACCGCAAAAAAGGGGGCGGCAATAAGAACGAAGGCCCCAATAAGAAACAATAATCTCTCAAGTAAAACCAACAAGCTGTAATGAAATACGACCTCACCGTCATTGGCTCCGGCCCCGGCGGCTACGTGGCGGCCATCCGCGCCGCCCAACTGGGCATGAGAACGGCTATCATCGAACGCTACGATACTCTGGGAGGCACCTGCCTCAACGTGGGCTGTATCCCCTCCAAGGCCCTGCTCGATTCTTCCGAGCATTATCACAACGCCAGAGAAAAATTCGAAATGCACGGCATAGAGCTTCAGAACCTGAAAGTCAACATGCCGCAGATGATCCGCCGCAAAAATGAGGTGGTGGAACAGACCGTCAACGGCCTCAACTTCCTCATGAAAAAGAACAAGATCGACGTGCACCACGGCCATGGTTCCTTCCTGGATGCCCACAGGATCAGCATCGCCAAAAAAGACGGTTCCACCGAAACGATCGAGACGGATAAGGTGATCATCGCCACCGGCTCGAAACCCATCGTCCCCGAAAGCTTCCATTATGACAAAAAGCGGGTCATCACTTCTACAGAAGCCCTCAATATCGAATCGGTACCCGGGAAAATGGTCATCGTCGGCGGGGGGGTGATCGGCCTGGAACTGGGTTCGGTATTCGCCCGCCTCGGCACGGACATCGAGGTGGTGGAATTCCTCGACCGCATCATACCGGGCATGGACGGCGATTGCAGCAAGGAGCTGATGCGC
>CAZAXA010000041.1:10985-14423 GCA_964488965.1 uncultured Phaeodactylibacter sp.
CTGAAAAAGCTCGGCATGAAGTTCCACCTGAAGCATGCCGTAACCGACGTCAAAGCCAGTGAGAAAGGCGTTGCCGTCACGGTACAGAAAAGGGATTCCGAGGAGCAGTTCAAGATCGATGCGGACTACTGCCTGGTCTCCATCGGCCGCCGCCCCTATACCGACAATCTCGGCCTCGATAAGGCAGGGGTAAAGCTGGACGAGAAGGGCCGCGTGCTGGTCAACGAACACCTGCAGGCCAATGTGCCCAACATCTACGCCATCGGGGACGTCATCCGGGGCGCCATGCTGGCCCATAAGGCGGAAGAGGAAGGCGTTTTCGTTGCTGAGGTGATCGCCGGCCAGAAACCGCACATCGACTACAACCTCATCCCGGGCGTCGTGTACACCTGGCCGGAAGTGGCCGGGGTGGGAAAGACCGAAGAACAGCTCCGGGAAGAGGGCATTCCCTACAAGTCGGGCAAATTCCCCTTCAAGGCCCTGGGGCGCGCCCGCGCCAGCACCGACACGGAGGGCATGATCAAAGTGCTCGCCCACCAGGAAACGGACGAGATACTGGGCGTCCACATGGTCGGCCCCCGAACGGCCGATATCATCGCCGAAGCGGTGGCCCTCATGGAGTTCCGCGCTTCCGCCGAAGATGCCGCCCGCATGAGCCACGCCCACCCCACCTATACGGAGGCCTTCAGGGAAGCCGCCCTCGCCGCTACGGGAGACAGGGCGATCCATATGTAGTTGATTGGGTTGATTGGTTGAGTAGGCCATCAAGGAAACCCGGTCAACTCATTCAACAAACAAACCTAATCAACCAATCAACTCGATCAGCCGCTCAATACGCCTTATAAAGCCCGTCTTGGCCTCGGCATAATCATTGGTACTTTCCCAGGTGCCGTTGGCCAGTTTCACCTTCATGCGGTGGTAGGCGTCGCGGGCCATGGAGTGGGCGCGCAGGTAGTCGCGGAAGGCCAGGTGGCGCCGCCAGAAAGGAGAATCGCAGGCAACGAGGTGGAGGTGGTGCGTAGGCGGGAACTGCCCCCGGGGCGGCAACTGATCGAAACGCTCGTACACCTGGCCCTGCTGATCGCGCAGGCGGGCGAAGAAACGGCGTTCCGGCATTTCCGGTTCGTATAAGGGATAATAGCAATACCCTATCTCAAGCAGCGGCCCCACTGCCGCCGCGAGCGACTCCGGCCTGTCCACCCCAACCATAATATCGATGATGGGCTTGGCGCCCAGCCCTTCCACCGAAGTGCTGCCGATGTGCTCCACCCTGGCCTGCAGCGCCTCCAGCCCTGCTTCCAGTTGACGGCGCTCCCGCTCGAAGGCCTGCGGCCAGGCGGGGTCATAGGGTACGATCTCGATCTTGATTGCCATGGCCTCAAAGTTAGTTTTTTTAACGTAAGGCCTGAAAACAAATAATGGCCATCACTCCGGCAATACCTGAAACCGCGTACGATGTGCGCGGTGTACGATGACGATGCACGAATGGCCGCCGTCCGCCGCCCCGGCTAATATTTCTTATCTTAGCGGCCGAAAAGATCAACGCCTATGTTTAAAGAAGGTATTTTCTCGGGGCAAACCGCCCTGGTCACCGGCGGCGGGAGCGGCATCGGCTTCGCCATCAGCCGGCAGTTGCTGCAATACGGGGCGGAAGTGTACATCGCTTCCCGCAAAAAGGAACGCCTGGAACAGGCGGCGAAACAGCTCAGCGCCTACGGAAGCTGCCATCCTTTTCAGCTGGACATCCGGGAGCCCGAGCGGATCGAAGAACTGGCGGCCTTCATCCGGGAAAAGAGCGGCAAGCTCGACCTGCTGGTCAACAATGCCGGCGGGCAGTTCCCCTCGCCTGCCGAAGGTATCAGCCCCAAGGGCTGGCTGGCCGTCATCAATACCAACCTCAATGGAACCTGGTTCATGACGCAGGCCATGGCGCAGCACTTCTTCTTTCCCCAGGAACAGGGCAATATCGTCAACATCATCGTCGACCTGCACTGCGGCTTTCCGGGCATGGCGCATACCGGCGCCGCCCGCGCCGGAGTAGACAACCTCACCAGGTCGCTGGCCGTAGAGTGGGCTAACCGCGGCATCCGCATCAACTGCGTGGCGCCGGGCATCATCCAGTCCACCGGCCTGGAGAACTATCCGCCGGAACTGGTGGCCCAGGTGAGCAAAACTGTGCCGATGAAACGCCTGGGCACTACCGACGAGGTGGCGGAAGCCGTGCTGTTCCTGGCCCTGGCAAAATATATCAGCGGGGAAACGCTCTATGTCGACGGCGCTTCGCGCCTGTGGGGGGATATGTGGGAGATCGGGTGAGTGAAAAGTGCCAGAACGATGATGGGACAGCTCTTTTTGCCGTGGCTGCTTCCGGCAGGTTTAAGAACCTATCCGGCAGGGGCCTGGCTGAAGGTTCTCAAACCGGCGGCTGGCAGAGGCTTCCGGCAGGTTTAAGAACCTATCCGGCTGAGGCCTGGCTGAAGGTTCTCAAACCTTATTGCTCAAAAAATCCAGTATCTCCTCAACGTACTTCCGGTGGTTGGCCAGGCGGGGCACCTTGTGCTGGCCGCCGAACTTGCCGCGGGCGCGCATCCAGTTATGGAAGGCGCCGGGGGGCAGGGGGTGCAGGCGCAGTTGTTCCAGCGCGATATTCTTGGTGCGCTTGGCCTCGTAGTCGGAATTGACCGCCTGCAGGTTCTTATCCAGGCGGCGGGCGAATGCTTCGACACTGGCCGGTTCCTTTTCGAATTCCACCAGCCACTCGTGGCCGCCCTTGCCCGAGCCTTGGAAGTAGACCGGCGCGACGGTGTATTCCGCCACGATGGCCCCCGTCTGCTGGCAGGTGCGGGCCAGGGCCTGGTCGGTATTTTCCACCATGACCTCCTCGCCGAAGGCGTTGACGAACTGCTTCGTCCGGCCGGTGATCTTGATCTTGTAGGGATAAGTGGAGGTGAACATGACCGTATCGCCCGGCGTATAGCGCCACAGGCCCGAATTGGTGGAGATTACCAGGGCATAGTTCTTTCCTTTTTCCACTTCCGACAACGGGATGGCACGGGGGTGCTCTTTATCCCACTCCTCCATGGGCAGGAATTCGTAGTAAATACCGTTGTTGAGCAGCAGCAGCATGTCGTCGCTGGAAAAATCGTCCTGAATGGCAAAGTAGCCTTCCGAAGCATTGTAAATCTCCTGGTAGCTGATGTCGGGCGAGGGCAGGAAGGCCTCGAACTGCTTGCGGTAGGGCGTAAAGCTGACGCCGCCGTGGATGTAGCCCTGGAAGCGGGGCCATACTTCCAGCATGTGTTTCTTGCCGGTGATCTCCAGGATGCGGCGAAAGAGGACCACTGTCCAGGTCGGCACGCCGCCGATCATGGCCATATCCTCCTGGCGGGCGGCGGCCTGGGCGAGTTTTTCCAGCTTGATCTCCCAGTCGTCCAGCAG
>CAZAXA010000041.1:14433-21630 GCA_964488965.1 uncultured Phaeodactylibacter sp.
GCCGTTTTAACGTCCGGAAAGAAGAAGGGCCGCGCGATGATGGGCATGTTATAGGTCATAATGGCCGATACATCGCCGATAGTGGTGCGCGGGTAGGGCTCGAAGCGGTACAGGCTGCCGCCCATGATCATATTTCTGCTCTCGAACTGCCGGGCGTCGGGGCGGTTGTGGTAGAAGAGCGTCATCGTGTCCCAGGTGCCGCGGATGTGGCACTTCTTCAGGTTCTGGCTGGTGACGGGTATGAACTTGCTGCGCTCGCTGGTCGTGCCCGACGATTTGGAGAACCAGCGCACCTGCCCGCTCCACAACACATCCTTCTCGCCGTGCATCATGCGGTTGATGTAAGGTTTGAGGCTTTCGTAGTCCTGTACGGGTACCCGCTCGGCGAACTGCTCCGCCCGGCGGATGCCGCGGTAGCCGTGTTGTTTGCCCCATTCCGTATGTTTGGTAGCTTCCAGCAGGTTCTTCAGCAGGCTGCGCTGTACTTCATGGGGTTGTTCCATAAAATGACGGATGCCCTTGTACCGCTGCCGGTAGTACCATTTGAAGGCCTTGTTGATCCACTTTCTCATAGGTTTTAAAGGCGGTTGGTGATGTGTGGCGCTGCTTGTTGTCCAAATATAAAAAGAATTTGGCGGACTATTGGCGTTACAACTCCCCCTTCAAAAACTGCCCCGTATAACTGCCCTCCACTCTGGCCACCTCCTCCGGCGTACCCGTACACACCACCATGCCGCCCCGATGCCCCCCTTCCGGCCCCATGTCGATGATGTAGTCCGCCACTTTGATCACATCCATATTGTGCTCGATGACGATGACGGTGTTGCCTTTATCCACCAGCTTGTTGAGCACGCGCAGGAGGTGGCGGATGTCTTCGAAGTGCAGGCCGGTGGTAGGCTCGTCGAGGATGTAGAGGGTGTTGCCGGTGTCGCGTTTGGCCAGTTCTTCGGACAGCTTGACGCGCTGAGCCTCGCCGCCGGAGAGGGTGGTGGCCTGCTGGCCGAGGGTGATATAGCTCAGGCCCACCTCATTGAGCGTTCTCAGCTTACGGTAAATGTTGGGGATGGGCTGGAAGAACTCCGCCGCTTCTTCTACCGTCATGTCCAGCACGTCGTTTATAGATTTGCCTTTGTAGAGCACTTCCAGCGTCTCGCGGTTGTAGCGGCGGCCCAGGCAGGTTTCGCATTCCACCTGTACATCGGGCAGGAAGTTCATCTCGATGACGCGCATGCCGGAACCCTGGCAGGTTTCACAGCGGCCGCCTTTCACGTTGAAGGAGAAGCGCCCGGGTTTGTAGCCCCGGATTTTGGCCTCCGGCAGGTCGGAGAAGATTTTGCGGATGTCGGTAAAAACGCCGGTATAGGTGGCCGGGTTGGAACGCGGCGTCCGCCCGATGGGCGACTGGTCGATCTCGATCACCTTATCAACGTGCTCCAGCCCTTTGACCTCCTGGTAGGGCATGGGGCTTTTCAGGCTTTTATAGAAATGCTGCCGCAGGATGGGGTAAAGCGTTTCGTTGATGAGGGTGGACTTGCCGCTGCCAGAAACGCCGGTAACACAACAGAAAGTGCCGAGCGGGATTTTCACACTGGCCTCCCGGAGGTTGTTGCCGGCGGCGCCACGAAGTTCCAGGAACTTGCCCGTTCCCGGACGGCGCTTTTCCGGCGCCTCGATCCGGCGCTTCGCATTGAGGTAGTCGGCGGTGAGCGTATTGGCCCTGATAAATTCGGCTGGGGGGCCTTCGCCGACCAGCTCGCCGCCGTGTTTGCCGGCGCCGGGGCCCAGGTCGATGATGTAGTCGGAGGCCAGCATGATGTCCCTGTCATGTTCCACGACCAGGACGGTGTTTCCAATGTCGCAAAGTTCGCGCAGGGCCTCGATCAGCTTCTGGTTGTCGCGCTGGTGCAGGCCGATGCTGGGCTCGTCCAGGATGTAAGTGATGCCCGTCAGCTGGGAGCCGATCTGAGTAGCCAGGCGGATGCGCTGGGATTCCCCGCCGGAGAGGGTGCGCGCCGGGCGGTTGAGGCTCAGGTAATCCAGGCCCACATGGAGCAGAAAGCCCAGCCGCAGGCGAATCTCCTTGAGGATATCGCGGGCGATGAGTTGCTGCCGCTCGCTGAGGTGCTCGTCCACCTGCCGCATCCAGGCGGCGAGCTCGGTGAGGTCCATCTGCGCCAGCTCGCCGATGTGCTTGTCGTGCACCCGGAAGTGCAGCGATTCCTTCTTTAGCCGGTAGCCAGTGCATTCGGGGCAGGTATCGATGGTCATAAATTCTTCGGCCCAGCGGCGGATTTTTTCCGAAGAGGTGTCCTCATACCAGCGCTGCACCATATTGAACAGGCCGTCATAGGCCAGGTTGTAGGAATAGTCGCTGGTATCGCTGGCCTTTACCGCAAAAGTTTCGTCGCCGCCGTAGAGGATGGCCTTGAGAGCATCTTCCGGAATCTCCCGGATAGGGGTGGAGAAGGTGAACTTGTATTTTTTGGCGATGGCGCGCAGTTGCTGGAAGGTCATGTTCTGGCGTACTTCGCCAAGGGGCACGATGCCTACCTCGTTGATGCTCTTGCCGTCATCGGGGATGACCTTCTCGTAATCCACCCGGTTGACCTGCCCCAGGCCGTTGCAATGAGGGCAGGCGCCGTAGGGGGAGTTGAAGGAAAAAGAATTGGGGGATGGCTCCTCGTAGGAGATACCCGAATCGGGGTCCATGAGGTGTTTGCTGAAGCCACGCGCCTCGCCGGTGTCATTATCCATGATAAAAACCAGGCCATTGCCCATTTTGAGGGCGGTCTGCAGGGAGGTATTGAGCCGGTTGGCCCGGTCATCGGACACTTTGATGCGGTCGATCACCACTTCGATATCGTGCACCCTGTAGCGGTCGGCCTTCATGCCGGGCGTGATGTCCTGCACTTCGCCGTCGACGCGCACCTTGGCGTAGCCCTGTTTGCGTATCTGCTCGAACAGTTCGCGGTAGTGGCCTTTGCGGCCCCGCACCAGGGGCGCCAGGAGCAGAATTTTCTTACCTTCGAACTGCTCCAGGATGGCCTCTTTCATCTGCTCCTCGGTATAGCGCGCCATGCGCTTGCCCGTCTCGAAGGAATAAGCTTCGCCGATGCGGGCGAAGAGCAGGCGCATGAAGTCGTACACTTCCGTGATGGTGCCTACCGTAGAGCGCGGGTTGCGGCCGGTCGTTTTCTGTTCGATGGAAATGACCGGGCTCAGGCCGGTGATCTTCTCCACATCGGGCCGTTCCATCTCGCCGATGAACTGCCGGGCGTAGGCCGTGAAGGTTTCCATATAGCGCCGCTGGCCCTCGGCGTAGATGGTGTCGAAGGCCAGGGAGGATTTGCCGCTGCCGCTGATGCCGGTAATGACCACGAGCTTATTGCGGGGGATGCGGAGTTCGATATCCTTGAGGTTGTGCTCCCGCGCCCCGATCACCTCGATATAATCGCTTTCCACAGCATGCTCGTAGCTGCCGATACCGTTGGAATTGTCTTTCGTCATAGTTGTTTTTCCCGTCACAGCTATAATAACCACAAAGGGCCGGCCAGTGTTGATCAAACTGCAAAAATAGGAATTATATCGTCATCGGCCATTACTCCTGCAACCATCAAATCTTCCCGTTCGGCCGAAAATTTTTGCCCTTCCGGCCCAAAGTGATGAAATAGAGAGGTGTATTCAACAAGGAGGCAATATTAAAAAAGTGTTAATCCGGGCCTCATTTAGTAATCTTTTACCCCGGATTGACATCAAATAGTAAAAGGCTTTGTTTAGCTTAAAATTACCGCCATGAAGATCAGATTCAAAGACCGGCTCGAAGCAGTAGAATGGATCGCTGATTATGCTGAAAACGAAGGACAATTCGAAGTACTGCGCGAGCAGTTGCACTTCAATTATATCTATAAGGGCGCCTATTTCCTGATCCTGGAAGAAAAGCCGGGCGAAGTGGTAAGCCTGGGCAAACAGCCCGGGGGGCGCCGGTAGCGGTTGCTTTATCTCGACGGCAAAAAACTTCTACCCTCCGCTGCCGCACATTCAGCGCCGAAGGCCGGGTTTGCTTCCAAAATCCCCCGGGGGCGCATGCTGTAGCGCCCGCCGGAAGCGCCCACCGGAATAAGTTATAAAGAAATTACCCGGCTAAGCCCTCCGAAAGAGCCTGCAGGCAGGTTCTAATGGCGCACCTTTCCTGCCGGCACTCCATTGCCCGCAAACTGAGGAAAATACTTAAGGTTGTAAACGGACCGGTAGGGCGCCCTGCCCTGGAGGTAGGCCATAAATTCCTCCCGGGCAGGGGATTCGATCAGGCTCATGAGCGGTTGTTCCACAGACAACATAATGGCCATGGCCGCCTTCAACTGCTCGTCCCACTGCCGGTAGTATTTTTCGAAATCGCCGGGGCTCAGGCGGCGCCGGCAATTGCTGTAGTGGCACTGCAGCTCCATTTCCCGGCTGATGTTAAAGATGCCGTATTCATCGGTGATCTGCTCCCCGGGCTGAATGTCCCGGATGGCGATCTCGAAGCCGTAGCCGGTACTCATGGTGTTGCAGTTGCAACAGTGGTTGACGTACTTGGCAAAGTCCCAGCTCACGATGCGGGTTCCCTTTTCGTCGATGTAGGAGTACTTTTCGATCACTTCCTGCATTTCGGCCGAGTATTGCTCGAATGCCTCGGGGGTGATCTCCATCTCCAGGCTGTCCTTCACATAGGTGATGGTGCCTTTGGGCAGGAAATGAGTCGCGAATACACCGTAGCCCATCTCGTCATTGATGAACTGAATGCGTGTGTGCGGATGGATCATGATCTCAATTTGAGGTGAAAAGGTTATGGATTTGAATGATTTCCAAAAAAAGATCCCCTTGCGGGGCCTGCTTCGGGCCTGGCAAGGGGATTGAGCTAAAATAAGACTTGTTCGTCTTTCAGCCACCCGGTAATGCTGTACCGTGTTCGTCGGCCCGGCAGCACTTCGTGTTCCAGGGTTTGGCTGTTAAAACAAACCAGGCGGCCGGCCAGCGGGAGAATATCGAGCTGCTGTTCCGAACCGTCTTCCCGTGGCAGATAGAGGCGCAACTGGCCGCCATCTTCGGTTTTCCAGCCGAAATTCAGGTAAAAAACAACGGAAATTTTTCTTGCTCTGGTATGTTGGAACACATCGAGGTGGCGCTTGTAAAAAGCCCCTTCCGGATAGGCGGCAAAATGCAGTTCCATATCCCGTATGCCCAGGTAGAGGCTGCGGTTGAAATAGCGGATCATCTCCTGCAGGCGGCTGAAAAACGGCTGGCAGCTTGCCGGCGGGCTGTTATGGCCGATCCACAGGACGTGGTCCTTGCGAATATCCTGGTTGAGCTGATAATGCTGCTTCCTCCCTATGCCCGCAATATGAAATCCCCCCTCCTCATAATAGCCGGAGGCCGTCTCCAGCATATCCCGCACTACGGCAGCAGGCAGAAAATCATCAGTCACAGCATAACCCTCGGTGAGAATACCGGTAATGATCGTTTCGAAAAATTGTTCGTTCGATTGAACCAGTGTGTCCATGTTGGCCGTCGCACCCTGAGTTTTTCTCCGGCGTGCTTTTTTTTTCCTGCAAAAGAGGGGTAAAAAACTGAAGGAATCCTGAAGAAAACCGAGATATTTGAATTTTATGCCCGAAGGCCGGTTTTTCTCTTTTTTAAGGTAAGGCCAATATTTTGTATATTCAGAGCTTTACAGGACATAAAAATTTGAAGATCAGTTAATTAATTTCAATCAACCGCTCATTCATTCCGTAATTCTCGATGAAAATCCTGATCGTTGAGGATGACCAGAACCTGCTGTCGCAGATGCTTCGCTTCTTTAAGCGGGAGGGTTATGTATGCGAACATGCCTCTACTTATCAGGAGGGATACAGAAAACTCAACAATTATGATTACGACTGTGTCCTGATCAACATGGCGCACCAGGGCCCGGATGGGTTGAAACTGGTGCACCTGCTGCGCGAGGAGGACGCCCAGACCGGCATCATCCTCTATGCGCCGCACAGCCGTGCCGAGGAGCGCATACAGGGGCTGGAGGAAGGCGCCGACGACTTTATGGCCGGCCCGGCCCACTTCGGGGAACTTCACGCCCGCATAAAGGCTGTGATGCGCCGGAAGACCGGTAGTTATAACAAAGACCTTGACTTTAGCGGCCTGGTGCTGAAGCTGGACGAACGGATCGTCCTTGCCGACGACATCCCTCTGAAATTGACCAAAAAGGAGTTTGAAATACTGGCCTACCTGGCCCGCAACAAGAACAGGGTCGTTACGAAAGACAGCATCGCCGAGCACCTGTGGGGCGATTATATGGAAAATGCCGTGTCTTACGACTTCATCTACGCTCACGTCAAAAACCTGCGGAAAAAGCTGGCCGCCCATGGCTACGGCGGCTGCCTTAAGACGATATATGGCATCGGGTATAAGTTTGAAGCGGTGTGAGGGGGCATTCTGCTTCTCAGTAAGGCGATTTACTGTATGCCCCAAATAAAGCCATGAAAAAGATCAGGGAAGAACCGTGAGAATAGATATTCGCATGGCTCTTCCTTTTTTCCATCGTCAGGTTTTTTGGTTTGTTATCAACCTGGACGCTTCCGGTTTTTTTCCTGTATCATCCGGAATTGCCTGGCAGTTGGAGGGATAGGGCCGTCATGTTTACTGTGGCATCTGCAAAAAAAGTACCTCGAGCCCCATAAAATGGATTTGTGGCCCAGACTTCGTTATTTCCAAATGAAACAGGAGCCTTTTGGTCGATTCACCTCCAAAGCGGCGCTGTCCGGGCAGGCAAACAATAGCGGTTTTTTACACCGCATAGGCACATAGGGCACAATAGAAGCGCCCGAAAATTTTTTTCAACAATTTTCGGACTATGTGCCTATGTGGTGTAATTTATACCTGGATGCACCTGGATTTGTCCTATGAGGATGCCTGCAGCGTGCATCGCAAGAACCGCCGGATCTGACCTCACCCCGGAGAGGTGAACCATTTGTAGTCATAGCGTGGAGGGCGGCTTCCAGGCCTATCGTTCTTACGCCTTGGCTGCTGAATTTCAGCCAGATCACCGGGCGCCGATTCGCCTCCCAGTCCCAACGCTTTTCCACCCACAGCCCTACGAACAGCTCGCGGATGCCGCTCTACAACTCGTTCATAGTGGACAGCAGCAGGCTCTTGCCGAAACGGCGC
>CAZAXA010000042.1:0-6775 GCA_964488965.1 uncultured Phaeodactylibacter sp.
ATTTTTGAAAGCTACCGAACTGACAAAATCGTCAGAAAAGCCGAAACGGGTATCATAGCTCAACAACTGGAAGTCGCTGCAATAAAAAATGCCTTCCTCCAATGTGGCCACCCAGATGCCGCCCTGCGCATCCCGGTAAAAATTGCTGATGGTTAATCCGTCCAGAAAGAGGTCGTATTTTCCATTTTTCAAGGCTTCCAGATCATGGTAGCGCCGCAGCCCCTTGCCGTAATGCCCACAGAGCCAGATGGACTGCGTTTCATCCTCGATGATCTCATTGACGAGGATATCGAAAGGGATGGACCAGGCCAATTCTTCATTTTGCAGGCAAAACAAATGGTTGCAGCTAAAGATCAGCAATTGCCCGCCGGATAGTTTTTCGGCATTGAAACCACCTTTGCACGGCTCCTGATAGAAAAATTCTTTTTGCCAGCTTCCCTTTTCGGAAAAAAAATCTATTGGCACGCGCCGGCGCCTGCTGGAATACTCACTCCAAAACTCATATTTGTCCTCATAGCGCCTTGCGATGAAATTGGGCAGCACTTTGGCGGCGCCCTCCACCTCCACGATCAATCTGGAAACGGGGCGTTCGGTAGTGATAAGGCTGTCCAGCCCGCTGCTGTCGATCCGCAGAATGCCCAGGAATTCCAGCACAAACCAGGCGGTTTCATCCGGCCCGAGATGGCCCAGCCCGACACTTTGATGCTTCCCCCGGTACCGCTGCACCAGGTGGTTGAACCGGTAAGGCACGATCGTATCCCCCTCCAGGATAAACGCCTCCCCCGTCATCGTCCCGAACCAGATGCGCCCTTTGGCGTCCTCGTAAATGTCAAACACCACATTGCTGGTGAGTCCGTCCTGTGCGTCGTAGGTGCGGAAGGCATAGCCGTCGAAGCGGGCCGCGCCGTTGTCGGTGCCGAACCATAGATAGCCCTGGCTGTCCTGGAAGGCGCAGTACACCTCGGGGCTGGGCAGGCCGTGCTGGGTGGAGTAGTTGCGGAAGTGGGGCTGGGGGTTGCGCTGGGCGGAGAGGGCGGAGCAGGCGAGGAAGAAAAAGAATATTGAGTTGAGGTGCTTCATGGGGTATGATTGAGCCGGTGTTTTTATTTGTCAGGGATGCTGTTGATACTGTTGATGCTCAGGAGCAATCAGCCTGATGTATGGGTGAATCATTATTTTTTTGAAGCGGCCGCATCCTGGCATAACAGCCTCTTTCCCTGTGTAATATACGGCAAAATGCGGGAGAATTTGTTTCTTTTGCCGGGTTTAAAACCTCAGCATATTTTTATGCAATTTTAAAAATTAAGTTTTAATTTTACATAAAAAACATGATCCATCGGCAGCTTTCGGAAGCCATACGGAAAACGATCGGGCAATATCCCATCTTATCCATTACGGGGCCTCGCCAAAGTGGAAAGACCACCTTATTGAGAGATATGTTCTCTGACTACCGCTATGTGAATTTTGAGGAACCGGATTCCAGGCGCTTTTTCCAGGAGGACCCGCGGGGTTTTTTGAGACAGTACGATCAGTATGTCATTTTCGATGAAGCACAGCGCGTGCCGGATCTGTTTTCATACCTTCAGGTAAAAACGGATGAAGACCGCCTGATGGGGCAGTATCTGTTGTCCGGTTCTCAGAATTTTTTATTGCTGGAAAAAATCTCCCAGAGTTTGGCCGGCAGGGTAGGCCTATTTCGTTTACTGCCCCTCAGCCACGCCGAAATGGAAGCCCACAGCCCCGGCCTTCGCTCAGCGGAGGTGGCGGAAATGATCTATAAGGGGGGCTATCCCGCCCTTTACAGCCGTGGCTTGCCTGTTTCCCGTTTCTTCCAGAATTACCTGGAAACCTACGTAGAACGAGATGCCAGAAACGTGCTCAACGTTAAAGACCTGAATACCTTTCAGAGCTTTATCCGGCTTTGTGCCGGGCGGGTTGGGCAGCCCCTGAGCTATCAGTCGCTGGGGGCGGATGCCGGGATATCGACACCTACGGTAAAAAACTGGCTTTCCATCCTGGAGGCGAGTTATATCATCTTTCGCCTGCCTCCTTTTTTCGAGAATTTCAACAAACGCATCGTTAAATCGCCCAAGCTGTATTTCTACGATACCGGATTGCTGGTGCATCTGCTGGGCATCGATATAGCGCCTCAGGTAGAGCAATTCTACCAGCGGGGCAGCCTGTTCGAGAATATGGTTATTGTGGAGTTGCTGAAAAACCGCTGGAATGCTGACAAGCGCCCTCCCTTCTATTTCTGGCAGGACAGCAACAAAGTGGAAGTCGACCTGATCGAGATCGACGGCCTCCAAACCCATTTGTATGAAATGAAATACAGCTATACCGTCAAAGCGGATTTTTTCAAAGGCCTCCGATCCTTCCGCTCCGTTGCGCCGCCTTCCCGGCAGGCGGGCAGGAATATCGTCTTTTACGCCGGCGAGGAAAAACAGGAACGCACCGCAGCTACTGTGGAGGGATGGAAGGGGCTGCCGGGGTGGTGAGGGTTAAAGTATAGAAGGGAAGTATAAGGCTTTCTTTCTCGCCTGAAAATATTTCCATAAGTATCTTTTTCTCCCTATTTTTGTTATAAAATAACGAAAAAACTGCTGATGTCAATTACCATCCAAATCTCCCCGGAACTAGAAGAAAGGCTTAAAGAATCAGCCGCTGAGACAGGCTTGGATATCGATCAGTACGTTATCGAAATACTGAAAGGAAAGGTTCAGCCGGGGGCTTCCGGGGAGTTAAGCCCGGAAGAAAAAGAGCGCAGGCTACTACAAAAGGTCAACCTGGGCATCCCGGTGGCCACCTGGAAAAGATACAATTACCTCAAAGCCTTGCGGGATAGTGAACAATTGGACCCGGAAGAGCATGTAGAGCTTATCCGGATTTCTGACCAGATTGAAGAAACCAATGCCGAACGAATGAAGTACCTGATAGAATTGGCCAAATTGAGACAGGTATCTCTAAAAGAAGTAATGAACGTCCTGGGTATTAAGGCAGGTTCAAATGCCTAAACGGATCAGCAAATCGCTAAAAGAACAAGTCGGCAAGCGCGCCGGCTTCTGTTGTGAATATTGCCGTTCTCAAGCCGATTTTTCTCCAGATTCCTTTTCTGTTGAACACATCATACCCATCGCTAAAGGTAGTTCTCATAGGTGAACATCCCCCGCGATAGCAATTTTGCCGTGATTAATCTCCCTCTTGCCGAATTTGCATCCCCACCTGCCGAATCTACAGCCAAACCCGCCGGATCGACAATGGACAGGGCGCCCTGAGGAAAAGGGCTTAATTTTTCCATATTAATGCACCAAATCATAATTGGCCATGAAACCCCAGCACCTGATCCCGCGCCTGCCCTGGCTGCTTCTGTCCTTGTTCCTTTCATTCGGCCATCCGGCCTTTTTCGCCCAGCCATGCCCGAACTCGAACTTCATCGCTTTCCTTAGCCAGACGGATATTGATAATTTCACCGCCAACTATCCCGATTGCGACGAGATAACCGGCATTGCCTACAGTTCTTATAACCTCTCTTATCCCGGAGGCAATACCGTGCGGCTTTCAGTGAATGCCCTGCCTCTCCCCACCCCCAACTGCCAGGACATCACCCTCCCCCTCAACGCCGCCGGCCAGGCTACCCTCACCCCCGATATGGTAGATCCGCAGGCCGCCCCGCCCACCGATCCCTTCACCTGGTCGGTCAGCCAGGCAAACTTCAATTGCAGCGACATCGGGCCGGAGGCAGTTCCCGTCATGCTGTCGGTGACGGATGGGGTGGACGTCAATTCCTGTTCTTTTAATGTCACGCTGGCAGATGAACTGCCACCGCAGCTCATCTGCCAAAACGCCACCCTAACCCTGGACGCCTCCGGCCAGGCCGCCCTCACCCCTGAAATGATCGCCCCCGGCCTGTCCGACAACTGCGGCCCGCCCGCCACCTACCTCAGCCATACCCTCTTCGACTGCAACAACCTGGGTTCCTCCGACCCCAACTATGCCCTGGAATTCCTGGGCAACCGCAGGGAGTACGTGCAGATCATGTCCCCTCTCACCGGCTATGCCGATTTTACGCTGGAGGCCTGGTTCGTCAATGAGAACATGCAGGACGTTTTCCCCACCTATCTGATCAGCTGGCTGGGCACAGGGCTGGAAGTGTTCGACAACGAAGGCCACCTCTACGTCGGCCTGGGCAATGTGCTGGCGCAGATTCCCGTTACTACCCGGGACGGGCAATGGCATCACATTGCCATAGTGAAAGAAGGCAATATGGCCATTGTCTACCTCGACGGCGAATCCCAGTGGACTTCCCCCGCCAATGCCAATGTGAATTTATTCGTAACCGATGCCTTCCAACTGGGCCGCCGCTTCAGCACGGCCACCAACGGCCAGGGACCCTGGATGGGCAGGGCCGACGAACTGCGCATCTGGAATACGACCCGCTCCGCCCTGGAAATACAAGGCGCACGCTTCAATCGGCTTTCCGGTACAGAGGCCGGCCTGGCCGGCTACTGGCCCCTGGACGACGGCCCGGGCAGCACTGCCGCCGCCGATGCTTCCGCCAACGACAACCACGGCGCGCTCTCCACCCGCCTCATACAGGATACCCCCTGGGTGGACGGCGCCCCGCTGGCCACCGGCAATGCCACCAGCGTGCTGCTCATTGCTACAGACGGCGCCGGCAATACCTCTTCCTGCATGGCGACGGCCAGTGTGGTAGCTGGCCCTCTGCAAGCCCATTGCCAGGATATCTTCGTGCAACTGGATGAGAACGGGCAGGCCAGCATCAGCCCGGAGGATGTGGACTTCGGCAGCTACGCCTCCTGCGGCGCGCTCGCTCTGTCCGTCAGCCCGGCGGCGTTCACCTGCGAGGACGTCGGCATCAACACCGTCACCCTTTCGGTCATGGATGATGACGGCGAGGCGGCCAACTGTACGGCGCAGGTGACGGTGGGGCAGGGCTTCCGGCTTTATGGCACGGGCAGCCTGGGCGGCAGCAGCTTGTACAGCATGCGCCCGGATGGCAGTGATTTTGTAGCCTACGACGGCTTCAGCTTTGAAGATTTTGGCGGAGACCTTGGCGGAGACTTCTTCAGTTCGCCTAACATCATCCTTGCGCCGGACGGATTCCTTTATGGGATTACGGAATATGGAGGTACGCCCGTCGGCGCCAACGCCTACGGCAGCGGAACCATTTTTAAAGTCAGGCCGGATGGCAGCGGTTACGAGCTGTTGCACGACTTCGACGGAGGTGTCCTGGGCGCTGAGCCTTACTTCAAAGCGAACCTGCATTATTCTGCCATTTGTGGCGAAATCGATTTTGAAAATTGTTTCCTCTACGGCACAGCGGAGGTTGGTGGGATAAATACCCAAAACTATGGCATTATTTTCCGGTACCGGCAAAGCGACGGCCTGTACGAGGTCGTCCACCGCTTTTCTTCAACGGATGGCTGGATGCCCCACAGCGGCCTCACCGCCGGCAATGATGGTTTTCTGTATGGCACTACACATCGTGGCGGCTCAGGCGGCAACGGGGTGATCTATCGCTTCCTGCCCCCGCCGGATGGAGAAGAAGCTATAGTCGAGGTGCTCCATGACTTTAGTGATGATGATGGCAGCAATCCTCAGGATAAACTCATCATGGGCGAAGACGGTTGGTTGTATGGCATTGCGACCGGCGGCGGCGGCGCCAACGGGGCCCTTTTCCGCTTCGATCCCGGAACGCTCGTTTTCCAGAAGCTGTACACCTTTCAAATCCCTACCGGAGGACATCCCTGGGCAGCCCCGATAGCTTTAGGAAATGGCTACCTCTACGGCACGGCCAACCAGGGAGGAGCATTTGGCTCTGGCGTCGTTTATCGCATCCGGCCCGATGCCCCGGCCCCGGCCGACACCTATGAAGTCTTTAAATACGTACAACGAACCTACGCCGGTTTGACATACGGCCCGGACGGTTACCTCTACGGCGCCACCTTTGGGCTCGCTAACGAAAATGGCGCCATCTTCCGGCTCAATCCGGACGACCCGGACGATTTTGCCTACATCCACGCCTTCGACGGTGCCCCGGCGGGCAAACCCACCAACCGCCTGATCCTCGTGCCCACCTCCTGCTGTGACAACGACCTCTTCCCTCCCGAGCTCGCCTGCCCGGGCCTCATCGAGCTGATCGACCTGGAAGGGGATGGGGTGGAGGCCATTGCCGGCCTGTCCGCGCTGGGCTTTTCCGCTGCCGACGACTGCACCGAGGCCACCATGAGCATCAGCCCGGAGGTATTCCCGCAGGGCAGTACGGAGGCCACCGTCACGGCGGTGGATGAGGCAGGCAATGCTGCCGCCTGCATAGTGACGGTTATCGTCACGGGGCCCTGCCCGGATCCGGAGCAGAAGCTCCTCTCTTCGGACGGAGAGAGCAACGAGAATTTCGGTTACAGCGTCGCCATCAGCGGGACAAGAACCATTGCCGGCGCTTACAGGGATAATGACAACGGGAGCAATTCCGGTTCGGCCTATATTTATCATTGGGACGGCTTCGATTGGGAAGAAGAGCATAAAATCACTCCCGGTGACGGGAACTCTGACGATTATTTTGGCCAAAGTGTCGCCATTAGCGGAGACTGGGCCATAGTGGGCGCCCCCAGAGATGATGACAATGAATCTTCTTCCGGTTCGGCCTACCTGTTCCGCTGGGATGGCGCCGCCTGGGTGCAGCATCAGAAGCTCACCGCTTCGGACGGAGCAACGGGCGACCTTTTTGGCTTCAGCGTTTCCATCGGCGGGGATA
>CAZAXA010000042.1:6875-21175 GCA_964488965.1 uncultured Phaeodactylibacter sp.
AGGCCATAGTGGGCGCTTATCAGGATGATGACAATGGGAGCAATTCCGGTTCGGCATATCTGTTTCACCGGGATGGGGCCAACTGGGTGCAACAACAGAAGCTCACCGCTGCTGACGGCGCAGCGGGCGACCTTTTTGGCTTCAGCGTTTCCATCGATGAGGACAAGGCCATAGTGGGCGCTTATCAGGATGATGACAATGGGAGCAATTCCGGTTCGGCCTATCTGTTCCACTGGGACGGCGCCAACTGGGTGCAACAACAAAAGCTCACCGCTGCTGACGGCACAGCCACAGACTTTTTTGGCTTCAGCGTTTCCATCGGCGGGGACAAGGCCATAGTGGGCGCACATCAGGATGATGGCAATGGGAGCAATTCCGGTTCGGCCTACCTGTTCCACTGGGACGGCGCTAACTGGGTGCAACAACAAAAGATCACTGCTTCTGACGCAGCAGGCGAAGATTATTTCGGCAAGAGCGTTTCCGTCAGCGAGGATGCTGCTCTTATCGGCGCTTTAGGGGAAGACGACGGCGGATCTTCAGCCGGCGCCGCCTATTTATTTGCATGGAACGGCCTGGAATGGGCCGAACAGGAAAAATTGGCGGCATTTGATGCGGCAGGCGGGGACCGTTTTGGCTACAGCGTCGCGCTCAGCGGCAACAGGACCGCCGTTGGCGCCCCCCTTGAGGACAATGAGAATGGGTTGAATGCCGGCGCCGCCTATCCATTTTTAATAGTAGATACCGCCCCCGATCTCTCCGTAGCGCCCGCCGCCCCCGTATGCCCGGGAACGAGCGTCGACCTGTCTTCCCTCGCCGTCAGCGACGCCAACAACACGGGCGCCGTGCTGACCTACCATTCCGGCAGCCCCGCAACTGTCGATAATGAGCTGCCCTCGCCGGTGGTTACGCCCGCTTCGCCTTCCAGCACCTACTACATCCTGGGCACATCGCCGGCGGGCTGCACGGATGAGGTGGCCGTCACCCTGCAAGCCCCCACGGCGCCAACCATCGCCTGCCAGGATATTACGGTAGAGCTCAACCCCCTTACGCTGCAGGCTTATGTTTTCCCCGATCAGGTAGCTTCCTTTGTGCCGCCATGCAGCGGCTATGCGCTCTATTTCCAGGGAGGCAATACGGCCCTGCCTCCCTTGCCGATGATCTTCAGCGGCTGCTCCTCTGCCGGCGAATATCCGGTAACGGTATTGCTCTATACCGGAGACGGAAGCCGAAGAAGGCGCAGCTGCAGGGCCACCATCACCGTAGTTGCGCCGCCGCCGCTGGCGTTCTGTGATAACAACCTAAGCGTGTCCCTGGGTTCCGACGGAACGGTGACGCTTAACCCTGACGACATCGATGAAGGCAGCTATGCCGTTTGCGGCAGCATAAGCAGCATGACGGTAAGCCCGGCTGTGCTCAGCTGCGCCGATGTCGGCACTATGGAAGTCACCCTCACTGTGACTACAGACTTAGGGCAGGCCGCAAGCTGCGCGGCGGAAATAAACGTGAACCCCTGGATCGGAGAACTCTGCGACGGCATGGACAACAACTGCAATGGCCTGATCGATGAATTGCCCATAGACCAGGATGATGACGGCTATACCTATTGTTTCGATTGCGATGATACGGACGCCGCCGTCAACCCTGGTGCCCCGGAAACCTGCGACGGCATCGACAACAACTGCAATGGGGAGGTGGATGAGGGGGGGGTGTTGGATATGCTGGTGGAGGAAAAAGTGATCGCTGAAGATGACGATATGCCGAGTATATTTGGCAGTGATGCGTTCGGTTCTAGTGTCTCCATCAGCGGAAGTTGGGCTATTGTCGGAGCTGCTGGAGACAACAATGTGAACGGCCTCGGAGCAGCTTACTTCTTCCAATTGGAAGGCACCTCCTGGGTACAGAAGCAAAAGGTTACTCCTTCTGATATTCATGGCCCGATCTTTGCCGATGGCGAATGGTTTGGCTGGAGCGTCGCCATCGATGGAGAATGGGCTATCATAGGGGCCCCGGGATTAGCTCAGTCGCCAGGCAACTATACTGATGGTTCAGCTTATCTATTTCACCTGGAAGGAGGCGTTTGGGTAGAAAACGACAAGATCACCGCAGGCGATGGCGCCAGCGCATCCTTCCCCAATGAGTTTGGATACAGCGTTTCTATCAGCGGAGACAAGGCCATAGTCGGCGCCCCTAAAGATGATCTTGATCTTGATCTCGTATTTGGCTCTCAACATGGATCGGCCTATATTTTCCACCGCAATGGAACGGAATGGGCACAATATGGCAAAATCACCGCTGATGTGCCTGCGGCTTACGAGCAGTTTGGCGGCAGTGTCTCTATCAGTGGAGATTGGGCTATTGCAGGGGCTAAAGGGAATAGCGACAATGGAAATGAATCTGGCGCCGCCTATTTATTCCGATGGGAGGGGACGGAATGGATGTATTATAGCAAAATTTTCGCCGATGCGCCGGCCGCAGGAGAACGCTTCGGCCACTGCGTTTCTATCAGCGCCATCTCCGGCAATGAATGCCGGGCCATTGCCGGCACGGAAGAAGGAGAAGCCGCCTATCTGTTTCATTGGAATGGAAGCACCTGGGTGCCTCAACTACCCAGGCTCACCGCCGCTGACGGGCAAAACGGAGACAAATTCGGCTACAGCGTTTCCATCAGCGGAGATATGGCCCTGGTAGGCGCCCCTTACCAAACCAACGGAGGCGGCAATTTCTCCGGCGCGGCCTATCCATTTCAGTGGAACGGCAATGAATGGCAAGCCCTCCCCAGGATCACGGCGGGAGAACCCGATGCAGAGCCAGAGGACTATTTTGGCTGGAGTGTCCACAATGAAGGAGAAAATACGATCATCGGAGCAGTTGGAGACAGCAATGAAAACGGAACATTCGCCGGCGCCGCCTACATCTCGGCAACCGTGCCCTGCGGCGCCATGCGCCCTGGCCAGCATCCCACTCTACTTCCTGTTTCCGATGTAGCAGATGCCAAAGCAAGCTTCACGCTCTTCCCCAACCCTGCCCTGGACGAGGTATCGCTTCAATTCGATGCGCCCCTCACCGGGCATGGTGAAGTGTGGGTGTACGGCCTGGCGGGCCGGCTCGTCCTGAAGCAGGCGTTTGAAGCGGGAACCTCCAGGTTAAGCCTTCCCATCCGGGGCCTGCCGTCCGGCTTGTACCTGGTGGAAGTGAAAACCGGGGATAGGGTGTTTCCGATAAGGAGGTTTGTGAAGGGAGGGGAGTAGGGATTTAATTGGCGGCCTGCCAGCGGAATCTTTTAAGCAACTTATCCGCTAACAGGCTCGTATAAGATAAGGCCGGAGCATTGCCGCAACTGTAACTTTGGTTATAAACCCAGGGATTTGGGCCTCGGGATTTTGGAGATGTCTCTTTAATGTGGCATCTTACCCGGCAGATTTTCGCCCCGGAAGACGGGCAAAGGTTTAATCCGGACAAGGCCAGGGCCATAGAATTAGTCATCATAAAACCCATAACCATGAGAGAAACAGGCAAAAAGACGAAAAAGCCCCAATTTGTTACTCCGAACAAAACAATCCAGGGGCCGGATCCAGAGCCGGGGCCGATCATTACGCCGTTTGCTATCGCTTATAAGATACCATCATCCAAGATCGAGGGGCTGTTGGTGGAAGATCAGGACACCGATACGAGTTCCCGTGAACTGATCGGCCTGCAGATAGAGTTCAGAACGGAGGTCGTCGATCCTGAGGAAGGTTCATCCTGGCCGCTTTTGCCACACCTGAGGCTTGCCCAGGTCTATTTTAACAGCGCTCCCGGGCTTAATGGCTCCTATTTTGAAAGGGTGGATGATTTCGATGGCAATCACATTCAGCTGACCCTGGAAGAAACTTACTCTGTTGTTGTGAACCAGGATCCCAATTCGGAAGAGGAATGGTCTTCGTTGGTGCAATTCGTGCCTCCGCCCCAAACCGAAACCATACAGTTGTATAAGAAGCTCGATTTTTATACAGGTATCGGCTTCGTATATTTTTCCGTCGGGCAGTTGCGGTTCCTTACCCATTTTTATAACGAACTCATCATTTCCGGTTGCCAGCTCAACATGGGTAGAAAACTGCATCATCCTGATCTGAACGCCGAGATAGCAGAGAAAAGATTCCCGGAAGGCAGCTTTTCACTGAAAATAGAAGGAAGCGGCGCCACATCTAACATTAGAGTAAACGAAGGCTCCGATGCAAAATCCAGAACGGTTATGAATGCGACGGAAGGCGCCGACATTGCCATCGGGCACCCCTGCCCCCCGAAATGGGAAACCTTCCTGGTTACCCTGGGTGAGATTATGGGCCGTTATCCCAATATCAACCTGTTCGCCCTGATCCCTGCCCTTTGGGATGATTGGAATACTTATGTCGTCCGCGTTACCGGCGGCGAGGAAGTTGACAATGACCCGGAGAACTAAAGCTTTAGCCCAGTTATAATCAAATGAACCCTAGCCGGGATATACGGTTATTTCATCACCAGAATATTTTCGGGAAAAAGGAAGTTCAGCTAACGAAAAGTGGTAAATTGTTGTGGAACTCTAAATTTCCATAACTGGCAAACACTGTGTTGATCCGCTTTTTCCCATTTATGCTTCTTTGGTTGTTAGCTGATGTGGGCCTTTCCGCTCAGGTTCCGCAATTCCGGTTTCAGCACCTTGGGAAGGAGGAGGGCCTGGCCAATAATACTGGAAATTACTTTATCTCGGAAGACAGCCGCGGGTTTATATGGATCAGTTCCCTCAACGGTTTTTATCGCTATGACGGCCTCGAACTCAAACACTTCTTAATTCCTGTAAATGAAGGAGATGCCTTCATCTCTGGCCAGCTCATACAGAGTGGATTCTGGGAAGATCGCCATGGAAACTTGTGGTTTACCACTTATAACGCCCTGCATTGCCTAAACCGGCAGAGGGGTGCCATCTCCAATTTCCGAGTGCTGGAGGCCAATGGCCAAAAAGCGGATCATTCCTACCACATTTTCCATAAGGAAGAAGGCGCCGGGCGGCTATGGTTAAGAGCTGGCGGCCAGGTATGGGCCTACGATACAGAGGGTGGCCGATGGGAAGCCCAGTTCCCCAGCCAGAGCATTCGGTTTTGCGCCATCCCCGATGATTCGGGAGAAGTCAGGACAATCATTGCCTGCCTTTGGCTGAAGGGGCCTGTTACCGTTAGCTGTAGGAAAGATGATGGAAGCTGGATTTCGGAGGACTATCTGGACGCCGGGTTGGAAGTCCGGTCGGCGCTCGTAAAAAGCGATTCCACAGCCTGGTTGTTTTCCAAAACCGGTTTATTAGAATTCAACTTTCTTTCCGGGAACCTGCTGGCCCATTACACCCACACTCAGGAAAACATCGCGCTGGACCTGTTTGCCGGAATATACGAGCCAGAGGGCCGGTTTTTGTTGTTGGCCACGCACAGCAACGGCCTGCTGGCTTTTGATACTCAAAAAAAATGCTTTGTCCGGAACTGGAAAAGGGAAGATCGCCCAACTTTACAATTGGCGAGTGACAGCCCCAGGGCTCTCTTTTGGAGTAAAGCCGGCCAATTATGGATTGGCCATAAGCAGAATGGAGTAGATTTCACACGCTTCAGCCAGGGTGAATTCAGGAATCCCCTGTCCTCAGATCTCAAGGCCTCCGCCGCGGTAAGTTTTATTATGGAGGATAACCAAAAAAACATCTGGGCCTTAACCGGCGAAGGCATGATATACCGATCCGCTGAAGGGCGCGCTCCATTGGCCCCGTTTCGTTCCCCGCCGGCAAAATCCCCGATTATACATATTGGAACAGGACATTCCGAAGCGATCTGGGCGATCACAAACAGGTCGGCCTATCGCCTGAAAGATCAGGCCGCCGTCACGGATGAGAAATGGGAACAGGTTTTTTCCTCCCCCAAAGAACTCGTTTCTGTTTTTCTCGGCATACCAGGAAGAATATTGCTCATTACGCGAGAAGGGGTTTTCGACCTTTTAGAGGTTGATGGGAAATATGTGTTTCGGCCCAGTGAAGAATTTAAAGATTATCCTGGCTTTCATTTTTACCACTTTTACAAATTGAGTGATGAGGTTGTACTGATACCTTTTGAAAGTAATGAACTATGGGTTGCCAGAATAGAAGAGAAAAAATTAACCATTTCCGAGAAATTGGAAATAGGAGGGGATACCTACAGCGGCTGCCTCACACCGTCTGGCGATTCCATTTGGGTTGGCGCCAATATCGGGTTGATGCTCTATGCCCAAAAAAAGATAACACGAGTGCTTCAAAGTGCGGAAAGGCTGGACGGCGCCGCTGTATTCGGAGTGATCGGAACTAAGCCCGGCTATTTGTGGCTGTCTACCAGCCTCGGCCTGAAAAGGTTTCAGTATGGCGCTCAACAACTGACGAGTTTTTACCAGGATGATGGCCTTTCCAGCGACCAGTTCTCCCCCTATGCTCACCTCATAGTTTCGGACGGCCGATTATGGCTGGGCAATAACCAAGGGCTTACTGTTTTTCATCCGGATTCCATCCGGGCCGCCACGTCGGCGCCGAGGGTTCATATCGAGGCATTTTGGGTGAATAATGTGCCTTTTGAAACAGAAACGGCCATCAGCGAGCTGGATGCCCTCAACCTGGGGTATTTGGAAAATACATTGTCTTTTGAATTAAAGGCGGTAAACTTCCATCAAGCCGGATCGAATTCATTAGCCTACCGCCTGCTCAACTACGACGACAACTGGGCCAGCGCCCCCAACGGCGGCTACGCCCGCTTCACCAAAATACCCCCCGGGCAATACACCTTGGAAATCCTCCCCCTCAACGCCAACGGGCAGGCCGGGCCTAAACACAGCCTGGCCATCGGCATCCACCCCCCCTTCTGGCAAACCCTCTGGTTTAAAACCAGCAGCGTGCTTGCTGTGCTTTTGCTTGTGGCGGGCATCGTGGGAGCGTACTACCGCCGGAAGCTGCTGAAACAAAGGGAACTGCTGGAACGCCAGCAGGCCCTCAACGAAGAGCGCAACCGCATCGCCAAAGAACTGCACGACGATATGGGCAGCAGCCTGTCTTCTATCCTCTTCCTGAGCGAAGACCTGCTGCTTGACGAGGACAGCGGCCAAAAACACGAGGTGCAGCGCATCTCCAGCCTGGCCGAAAGCTCCCTGGAGAACATGCGGGAGATCATCTGGGCAATGGATACGGACAAAAACACGCTACAGGACCTGAGCGCCCGCCTGCGGGCTTTCGCTACGGATTTCCTTACCGACAATAAAGCCCGCTTTGAACTGGATTTCCCCGTTACTTCAATGGATTTATACGTATTGGGCGGCGAGCGCCGCCGCAACATTTACCTCATTGCCAAGGAAGCGCTTCATAATGCCGTCAAACATGCTCAGGCGAAGCAGGTTCGGGTGGCACTAAAGCTTGAAGAGCAGCAGATCGTGCTGGAAATCCAGGAAGACGGCCGGGGTTTTGACGAACAGGCGTTAGCCTCCGCCGGCCACGGGCTTAATAATATGAGGGGGCGGGCCGAGGCGATCGGCGGGCGCCTGCAGGTACAGTCTGCCCCGGGAGTGGGAACCCTCCTGTGCCTGAGCGTGCCGCTATAACGATGGTTAGATAGCCTGGGCGCTGAATTTGACGTACTTTTACCTGAGTTGTTTGTTGTTTGTTGTTCGTTCAGAGTTCCTGCCGCATGGCACTCTAAAAACCCTGAAAAGTATGATCCGGGTAAGCGTAGTTGAAGACCAGATGGACGTGCTCAACAGCCTCGTCCGGCGCATCGGCCGCGCCGAAGGCATGATCTGCCTGAGCCATTTCACCAATGCGGAGGACGCACTGGAAAAGATTCCCGGCCAACGGCCCGATCTGGTGCTGATGGACATCGGCCTGCCCAGGATGGACGGCGTGGAGTGCATGATCCGCATCAAAATGCAGGCGCCGGAGGTCGACTTCCTGATGTTCACCGTCTTCGACAATGACGAGACTGTATTCGACGCCCTCAAAGCCGGCGCCGTCGGCTACGTACTCAAGAGCGACGGGCCCGGCGGCGCCCTGGATGCCATCGGGGAATACGCCCGGGGCGGCGCTCCCATGAGCCGGGACGTTGCCAGGAAAGTCCTCAGCAGTTTTCACAGTCTGAACAAAAGGCCAAAGGAAGGCTTCGAGATCCTGACCCCACAGCAACTGCTCATCCTGGAACAGCTTGCTCAGGGCCTGCTCAACAAGGAGATCGCCGACAGGCTGGGTATTTCGGAAGGAACGGTCAAGCAACACAACTACGCCATCTACAAAAAACTACAGGTGAACAACCGCACGGAGGCGGTGCACAAGTACCTGAGTTCGAAGGGGTGAAGGAGGCGTTATTTGTTGTTTGTTGCCGGTTGTTGACTATAACTAAAGTTCTATAGGCAAGCCCTTCCCTTCCGCTTACCTTTGTAGGGCAATACAAAATCAAACACTGCAACGAAAAAATCCTCTTCGGGCCGGCCGCCCTGAAGGGCTGGTAATTCAGTACATCAACAAAAAAATCAACCATGAAAACATCAGGCAATTTCTTTTTCCTGCTCGCCATTTCCCTGTCCGCATGCGCCATCTTTAGCTGCAACAACGACGACGCCCCCACCCCCGATGGCCAGGGCCGGATGAGCGCCATCGTCGGCGGCGAACGATGGGAAGCCAGAACCGTAAGCGCCGGCATGATACAAGGGCAATTCGGCATCTCCGGCATTGCCGCCGACGGGTCCGCCATCAGTTTGCGCCTGGACGGCTTTGGAGCGGGCGAGTACAACTCCTTTTCCGGTTCTTCCAACGTCTGCGTGTGGCAGCCCTCCGCCGGCGCCCTGGGCTACGCCACCAATGCGCCTAGGGGCATTGGCCGGGTGATAGTCGAAGAAGTCGACGAACAGGACACGCTTATTTCCGGCGCCTTCTTCTTCCTGGCCCAGGAGCCCGCTTCCGGCGATACGGTAACCGCTGTCGATGGCATATTTACGGATGTAAAATACCAGATCGGAGCGGCGCCGGTTGGCGACAATTTCCTGAAGGTAAAAATAGACGGCGTCCTTTGGGAGGCTGCCATGGTAGCGGGCTTTGCCACCGGCGGCAAGCTCACCATCAGCGGGACGAGCGCGGACGCCTCCCGGATAGTCGGGCTTTACATCCCTTCCGATATTTCCCCCGGCACTTATACCCTGGGCAGTCCTTTTTCTTCGGATTACGCCGCCCAGTACAACCCCAATACGCAAACCACCCTAACCTCCGATTCGGGCACGCTGAAGATCAACAGCCACGACAAGGTGAATAAGGTGATCGAAGGTACTTTCAGCTTCGAGGCCAGGGAGTTTCTGGGGCCGGGCGAGGCCTCGCTGACGGAGGGGGGTTTTGGGGTGGGGTATTGAATTTACTGCATTGTGCAATGCTGTTTTGAGTAAAAAACCTTATTATTTAATAGTGTTTCTCCCTACTTTCTGAGTTTATGCCCGAGAAGCGGGAATATAGATTCCCGCGTAGCACGCAGGAATTTATATTCCTGCTTCTCTGTCCAGGATGCAGAACCTCAATTTGTGAGGAGAATCACTATAATGATCCAAAATTCTAGAAAAATGAAAAGAGATGTCTGTCAATTGCATCTGGAGTTTCCAACGCAAACTCGCAGGAACCAAGAGAAAACTGAAACTGCTATCTTCACCTGTGACCCAGGGGAATACATAAAGAATTACAAGCATGTTCAGACAGACGGGCTGGGGCCTACCAGTTTCAAAATCCAGGAAATCTCTGCAGGCGCAAAATTTGTCTCGCAGTCGGACCTGAGCGCTGAATACAGTGAAGCCATCAACCTTGCCGCTGAATTAGGTTATAAAGGGGATAAGCTCGCTGAATTGAAAGCGGACCTGGAAACAAAATATTCTCAGTACCGCAATTACGCTAATGAAATAGCTGCTTCTCACGAAACCATTGAGCATACGGCCACTATTCAGGGGGCTGGAATAGGAAATGGAAGAACCATTTATGGAGGATACATTGAGGCCGAAATTGAAAGGGCCCCGAATGAACTATTAGATAGAAATAACCTGCGAAGTGCATTCAGGTCAGTTATCGATACCTTTGTGGCGAATAACGAAATTCAGCCATCCGGCAACAACGCACAATTTGCCGAAGAACACCTGGCCGTATCCAATATCATCCAGACCGGCGAAACCGGAACATTCTTTATCAATAAATTCAATCAGTTGATCAGAGCCTATTGGAATGGCGGCCACAAGACCGAAATCATTGCCCCGAATGTTGCTGTTAAAAAGGGTACGCTAAAATATTCGGAAGCTCATAAAGCCATCTTTGCCCTCACTGACGGCGAACATCCTGACGTTCTGGTGGTCAGATACGTTGAAGGAAAGTGGACAAGTGGCATTCTCGACGCCTGGGGGGCCAATATCATACCTGAATCTTTTGAATTAAAGCGTGGAGAATTCGGAATTACCGGAGTAAATACAAACGGCAACCTGGTAGGCACCTGGCATGACAATGAGCATGGGACAGAACTGCCGGGAGGAGATCGCTTGTCCTTTGCTATCATTCACGAGGTTGGCGGAATAGTGTGATATTAGTGCTTGTTTGGAGGTGGCGTTTGGAACCAGGCCATACGCAGGCTAAACGGCCATCTCCAAACATCATTTCAGTTATAGTTGACCTATACAGTTACTAAAAATTTAACCATGAAAAACACCTTTCTCCCCATACTCCTAACCCTCCTCTCCACCGCCGCCCTGGCCACCCACAACCGGGCCGGCTACATCTTCTACCGGCAGGCCGGCAACCTCACCGTAGAAGCCACCGTAGTCACCTGGACGAGGGCGAGCTCCCTGCCGGCCGACCGGGATACCCTCACCCTCTGCTGGGGCGACGGCATCTGCGAGCGGGTAGCCCGCTCCAACGGCCCGGGCTCGCCGCCGCAGGGGGATGTCATCGGGTTTGATTACAAAAGAAATTACTACACTGCCATCCATACCTACAGTCAAACGGGCGTTTACACCATCTTCATGACCGACCCCAACCGGAATGGCGGCGTCCTCAACGTCAATTTCCCAAACTCCGACCAGATCATGTTTCATATCGAAACCACGGTAACGCTGCTGGATGTTGAGGGAGGTATGGAAAACCATTCTCCACGCGTGCTGGCAAGCCCCATCTTGCTGGGCCATCTGGCTCAGCCCTTCGTTTACGCCCCGGAAGCCTACGACCCCGATGCGGACAGCCTGAGCTTCGAGCTGACGGTTCCCCTGCAGGATAGTGGAATGGCCGTCCCCAACTATGTGGAACTGACGGAAATCGGCCCCGGGCCGGGCAACCACTTGTCCCTCGACCCGCATACCGGCAAGCTGGTTTGGGATTCCCCCCAACAGCCGGGCCTGTACGGCCTCGCCATCCTGATCCGGTCGTTCCGGGATGGGGTGGAGATCGGCGCCACGATCCTCGACCTGGAAATACTGATCGGAAGCAATGGCAATGCCATGCCTATGCTGAGCATCAGCCCTGCCTACACCGAATCCCACCTTCACTGCCTGTCGGTTGGCGACACGCTCGAACTGGGCTTCATAGCTCAGGATGAAGATGCGGGAGAGGAAGCCACTCTGGAATTCTTCAGCGGGTTCAACGAAATACTCACGGCTCCCGAAGGGTTTTCCTACACCGGCTCGGCCAGCGGCGAGGCAGCATTCCTCTGGATCGTAACCGGGGCCCAGGAACGGGAGCAACCCTATCAAATGACGATCCGGGCCGTTGATGGCCAGGGATATGCCGATTACCGGGTGCTCCGGTTTGTCGTCAAGGGGTGTGCGGATAACGAGGCGGGCCAGCAAGTCAGCGGCATTTGTTTCTGGGACGCTAACGAGAACGGGATACAGGACGATGACGAAACCCCCTTGCCCAACCGCCCGCTGACGCTCTCTCCGGCAGGCCTGCTGACCGCCAGTGGCGCTGAGGGCCGGTTCGCCTTCTATGTGCCGCCGGGCGATTACCAGCTCGAAGTCCGGGAGGACCCCTGCTGGTACCTGACCACCGACTCCGCCGTTTATGCCATTGCCCTGGAGGAAGAAGAAGAAGAAACCCGGAATTTCGGGTTCAACCGAATCTTCGCCAATGATACCGAGTTCGCAGCCGGCATGGCCTCAGGGCCAACCCGCTGCAACCAGGAAGTGCCTTTCTGGCTGGCGCTGAAAAACACCGCCTGCCGCCCCAACAACGGATGGATAGCCCTTATCAGGGACGAAAACATGGCCAGCCTCGCCTCGGCGAGCCAGCCGCCCGATCAGGTGTCCGGAGACACTCTGTGGTGGGCCTTCGAGCCTGTCATCCCCGGCCAGGGCGCCGTCTGGGAACTGACCTTTCAGCTGGGAGGGCCCGAGTTTTTAGGCATGGAAATGAACTTTGAAATGCTGGTCTTTTCAGAAAATTGCACCCCCATCGGCCCGACGGATATCCAGGGGCCCTGGGGGCAGGAAGAACTCAATTTCTGCGCCCGGTATATCTATTCCCCCGAATTGTTGTGCGCCTATGACCCCAACGACAAGCTGGCGCAGCCCGCCAGAGGAGAGGGCATGAATTATACCTTGTTCGATGAAAAACTGGAGTACACCATCCGCTTTCAGAATACGGGCAACGATACGGCCTTTACCGTCGTGCTCCGGGATACGCTGGATCCCGCCCTGGACTGGGCTACTTTCGAGCCTTTCAGCTCCAGCCATCCCTACGAATTCGTGCTGGACCAGCACACCGGCGTATTGATATTCACGTTCAGAGACATCAACCTGCCCGACAGCGCGGCCAATGAGGTGGCCAGCCAGGGCTTTGTCAGCTACACTCTCTCGCCTCGGGCGGGGCTGCCCGAAAATACGCTTGCCGCTAACCGGGCAGGCATCTATTTCGACAGCAACCCGCCCATCATGACCAACACTACCGAAAACACCCTGGTGTCTCAATTGCCCGGAACCACAGCTGCGAAAGAGGCGCCTGTGGCCAGTGGCCTGCAGGTGAAGGCCTATCCCAACCCCTTCTTGGAAGCCGTCTATTTTGAAATAGAGTCGCCGTTGGATCAGCGCATAGCATTGGAAATATTCGACCTGGCGGGGCGCCGGGTGTATTTGCACACGTGCAAGCTGTTTGCAGGCAATGCCACGATTCAGCTTTCCAGCCTCCAACTGCCGGGAGGGGGCGCGTTCATTTACAGGGTTGCCACACGAAAGGAAGTGAGTTGGGGGAAAATAGTCGTTTTGGATTGACTTCGCACTTCCGGCTTAAAACAGCGGCCTTCCGGCGCCTTGGGGACAATGTTGCCGGACAGGCCCTGCTCACTCCCACTTCTCCTCGTCATACTCAACGAGGTAAGTCCGCACCTCTGTTCCTTCGATCGTTTCCACAACCTCCTTCACGACGTCGGGGTAGTGGATGTTGTTGGGGCAGAAGACGAGATAAATACCAGTGGAGAGGCCGAGGCTGCGGCAGTAGTAGGCCAGTTGCTTTTTGCCTGTCAGAAATTGCAATTCGTCAATGGCCAGGGTTAATTTCCTGGAGGAACACCTTTCACAGAAACTTCGCAGCACCTGCCGGATACCTGGCAAAATTCCGCTTCGGGCCATTGCCGGAGGGGCAGGTGCATGCGAATGGATGTATCTTCAGGCACAGCCTACCGCTTCCGCACCAAACTTGCGATAAACAACACCACAACAGCGCCGATGACGCTGGTGATGATGAGGTTCACGGTAGGGCTTCCGATCTTGATAGCCACGCCCAATTTAGCCAGGAGCCAGCCGCCCACGAATGAGCCGACGATGCCGAGAATGATGTTCCACAGCAGCCCGGAGCCGCCGCCTTTCCAGATGAGGCCAGCAAGCCAGCCGGCCACAGCGCCAATGACGATAATGTAAAGCAGGTCCATACGAGTTGGGTTTTGTGGCAGGCAGGCTGCCTTCACAGAAATGATCTGCCGGCCAGGTTAAGGAACATTTAAAAAACCCCTTTGGGATTTTTTAATCACTACAAAGGTGAAAAAAGATGTGCCGGAATAAAAATAGGCTTTCTGCCGGAAATATGTGCCGGAAAGGATAACAAATTCAGTATTCAGGCTATTTCAATGGCTTCACCGAATAACCTGCTTCCCGCAACAGGGCGACCACTCCTTGCGCGCCGCCCAGGTGGCCGGCGCCGACGGCGAAGAAGGCGGGTTTCACCTTCATCAGTTCGCCCATCACCGGAATCCAGTTGCGGTTGCGGCGCACCAGCAGGAGGTCTTCGTAGCCGCCGATGCCGG
>CAZAXA010000043.1:0-21022 GCA_964488965.1 uncultured Phaeodactylibacter sp.
CACTGATACACTGATACACTGATACCCCGATACACCGATACACCGATACCCCGATACACTAATCCACCATTTTCCCGTATCTTCCCACCCGATCCGGTGAGAAAGGCAAGGTTATGATCGAAATCCGCTTAAAAAAACTGCTTAGTTCGGGCGAAGGCCCCCTGCAGCTTGACATCCATCTGGAGATCAGGCAGGGCGAGTTCCTGGCCATTACCGGGCCTTCGGGCAGCGGGAAGACGACCCTGCTGCGCCTGCTGGCAGGCCTGGCGCCGGCAGATGAGGGATTCATTCACTTCGACGGCCAGGCGTGGCTGGATACCCGGCGCGGTATGAGCCGCCGCCCGCAGGAGCGCAACATCGGCCTTGTCTTTCAGGACTATGCCCTCTTCCCCAATATGACGGTCCGGCAGAACCTGGAATTTGCCCTGGCAAAAAAACAAGATCACAGCATTGTCGACGAGCTGATGGCTATCACCGAACTGGCGGAGTTGGAGGGCTCCTATCCCGCCACCCTTTCCGGAGGCCAGCAGCAGCGGGTGGCCCTGGCGCGGGCCCTGGTGCGGAAGCCCCGGCTGCTGTTGCTCGATGAGCCTCTTTCCGCCCTGGATACGGGCATTCGCGCTAAGTTGCAAAATTACATCCTGCGCCTGCATGAAGCATTTCAGCTTACCACCATACTCGTCAGCCACGACTACCGCGAGATTTTCAAGCTGGCCAGCCGCGTCGTTGCCCTTAAGCAGGGGCGAATCATTCAGCCTGAGCTGCCGGCGGCGGCCCTTTTCTCCAGCGGCCGGGAGGGCGATGTGCGCCTGAGCGGAGAGGTGCTGAGCATCGATGAGGAGAGCGCCGGCTTCGCCATCAACATACTGATCGGCAATAATGCGGTGCGGGTGCCGACTTCAGCCCGCGATGCTCAACACCTGCAGCCGGGAGATATCGTTACGGTCAGCTTTCAGGCCTTTCGGCCGGAGTTGATAAAACATATATAAAAAACCAAAGTCACAATGATCAACATTCCCGCTATCAGCCTTTACCTGGCCACTGTCATGGCCGCCTGCCAACCCGCTATCGACACAGGCATGGTGGAGATTCGGGCCTTTGGCGACAATCCAGGCAACCTGGACGGCTATTACTATGCTCCGGAGGGCCTGCCGGAGGGCGCCCCGCTGGTTGTCGTCCTGCACGGCTGCGTTCAGGATGCCGCCGAAATCGCCCGCCTCAGCGGCTGGAACCACCTGGCGGATGCCTACGGATTTGCCGTGCTCTACCCGCAGCAAAAGCGCACCAACAACCTGAACAACTGCTTCAACTGGTTCGTGCCGGAAGACATCAGTAAGGGCAGCGGGGAGGCCCGCTCCATCCGGGAAATGATGTCTTATGTGACGGGAAAGTTGGCTCTGGACAGTGCCGGGGCCTGTATCACAGGCATCTCGGCCGGCGGCGCCATGGCAGCCGTCATGCTGGCTACGTATCCGGAAGATTTTCGGGCCGGGGCGGTCATGTCGGGCATACCCTATGCCGCTGCGGCTGACATGGCCACCGGCTTTCAGGCGATGAAGGGTGAGGTCACGCTCCCGGCCGGGGAATGGGAGGCCCGGGTGCGCCGCCAGAATGAGGGCTTCACGGGCTCTTATCCCCCCCTCGCCATCTTCCATGGCGTTGACGACCCCGTGGTTAACATCATCAACGCCAATGAGCTGGCCAAACAGTGGGCTGCCCTTTACGACATCGATCCTGAAACGCCCGCAGAGGTGGAACTCGCAGACGGCAATGAACAGATCAAAAAAATGGTTTTTCGGGACAGTGCCGGCGCCACTGTCCTCCTCCGTTACGACTTCGGCGGCCTGGGCCACGCCATCGCTGTCGACCCGGGCGAAGGGGCCCTGCAGGGCGGCGCCGAGGGGCAGTTCGCCAGGGATGTGGATTTTTATTCTTCGTACTGGGCGGCGCGCTTTTTCGGGCTGACGGAGGAATGAGGGGGGATGTTTGCTGGTTGCCCTGACTGAGCAACTCATGGCGGGCCAATCATAAACTCAGCAATCAGAAACCTCATAAACCCAAACCTGTTGCCGTTAAGTATAGCTGAGGCTAAACTCCGGTTTTCCCGCCTTGCCTCATCAAAAAATTGACACTTTTTATCTCCAAAAGCGGCCTTCAAACAAACTCTTAATCTTACCGTCTTTTTCAAATTTTGCGTTTCTTTGGGTTGCACAAAACCGGGTGTTATAAGCAATCTCAAAGGCCTTTTCGCATGCATATCAGAGCAGTAATTTGTGTATCAGCCGTTGAAAAGCCTAATATACTCCTCCCTGATACACTAATACACTAATACACTGATACACAACATAAAACCGCCATGCTTTTAGCATTTATCATCCTCTACCTTCTGGTGACCCTGCTCATCGGCTGGTGGGCTTCGACAAGGGTACATTCCACACAGGACTTCGTCATTGCCGGGCGCAACCTGCCGATGTTCGTGGCCGCCTGCGCGTTGTTCGCCACCTGGTTCGGGTCGGAAACCATCATGGGGGCGTCATCCGAGTTTGTGGAGAACGGCCTGATCGGGGTAGTGGAAGACCCCTTCGGGGCGGCCCTCTGCCTGGTGCTGGTGGGCGCTTTTTTTGCCCGTCCGCTCTACCGGCTGAACATTCTCACTTTCAACGATTTCTTTCGGATGCGCTATAGCCGTGCCGCCGAATTCATCTCTGCCGTTTTTATGGTGCCCTCCTATTTCGGCTGGATCGCGGCGCAGATGGTGGCCATGTCCATCGTCCTGACGGCCATCACGGGCATCGCGCCCTTCGAGGGGATAATGGCCTGCACCGTAGTGGTGGTGATCTATACCTATATCGGCGGGATGTGGGCGGTTTCGGTAACTGACTTTGTGCAGACCATCATGATCGTCATCGGCCTGCTGCTGGTAGCCTTTCAGGTGGGGTCGGCGGCGGGTGGAGTGGGGAAGGTGCTGGAAGAAACTCCGGCGGGTTTTTTCAACTTTTTGCCTGAGGCCAGCTTCGAAGGCGTCGTTCATTACATCGCCGCCTGGATCACCATCGGGCTGGGCAGCATTCCGCAGCAGGACGTTTTCCAGCGCGTCATGTCGGCGCGCAGTGCCAAAACGGCGGTTGCGGCTTCCTATCTTTCAGGCTTTATGTACCTCACTATAGGGTTCATACCTCTGTTTATCGGCCTGTGTGGCCATATCCTGTATCCGGACGACCTGCACGGGGGCGATACCCAGATGGTCATTCCCTTTATGGTGCTGGAGCACAGCAACGTCTTTATACAGATCATGTTTTTCGGCGCCCTGCTTTCTGCCATTCTCAGCACCACTTCCGGGGCAGTGCTGGCGCCGGCCACCGTGATCGGGGAGAACCTGATACGCCCCTATTTCAAGTCCATTTCAGACCGGCGCCTGCTGCACATCATGCGCCTGTCGGTAGTCGGGGTGGCGCTGGCGGCGGCCACGATGGCCGCCTGGAACCGCAACATCTACGAGCTGGTGGGCCAGTCGTCGGCCCTTAGCCTGGTCAGCCTGTTCATTCCGCTCACGGCGGGCCTTTACTGGAAACGGGCGTCCAACTTTGGCGCGCTGGCGTCCATCCTCAGCGGCATGGCGGTGTGGCTGCTGTGCGAGTTCGCCCTCAATACGGCCTTTCCCAGCCTGATCTGGGGCGGCCTGGCCAGCCTGGCAGCTATGATGGCCGGGAGTTGGCTAAGGCCCGACCGGACATACGCAAAGTTCAGGGAGGCAAGGGGGTAATCAGCAATCTCATGTCATGTATAAACGTACTTTTAGCTTATGTTTTCCAATCGGAAATTCTTATTGCGCGGCCTCGTAGATAGCATCCAGCAGGCCGCCCTCTTCCTTGCTGTCATTGCCCAGTTGCCAGAACATGATGCCTCCCAGTTTATTGGCAATGGCGTATTCTGTTTTCAGCCTCACGGAAGCAGGGTCGTCGTAGGAAATGAAAATGCTATCGGCGGGGTTGTATAAATACGGCGCCTTTGCCACAGGGTCCCAATATCTTTGATAACCGTTCTTATCCTCAAATTCATTTCTGATCCGGGAATAGGGGCACCAGCCGATGTGAGGGCCTTCATTGGGCTGGTACAGGCCCTTGTTTTCGGGCGGTACGCCTTTCCATGCGCGCCCGTAGAATGCCGCTCCCACCACCATTTGTTCCGGGCGGACGCCCCGTTCCAGGCAATAGGCAACGATCTTTTCCACGGAGCCGGGCCCGGGGGTATAACCACTGCCGGCGGCCTCTTCATCCTGCTGTTTGTACCATTCCGATACAGGATAGGCGCTGATATCTGTTCTGGCTATCCACCCCAGCGGGGTATGATGCCCGGTATAGGGGGTATTGCCAACGAACTGGTCATAGGTCATGATGTTCATGTAATCGGCATATTTCATGACTTCGCCAGGCTCGATGTGATCATAGTACCGCTCCCAGCCTGCAGAGGCGAAGGTGAGCGTCTGCCTGCGGCCCAGGGTGTTCAACTGTTCCCTCAGGGCTTTCATCAGCAGGGTGAAATTTTTTTTGTCTTCCGGCCGGTATTTGGTATCGGCGGCGGGAAGCCCCGGATACTCCCAGTCGATATCCAGCCCGTCGAGCCGGTATTCTTCTATAAAAGCAATGGCGCTTTTGACGAACTTCTGCCGGCTTTCCTCCGTATAGGCCATATCCGAAAACCCATCCGCGCCCCAGCCGCCACAGGCGATCATGACTTTGAGGTGGGGGTGGTTTTTCTTCCGGGCAACGAGCAGGCGGAGTTTTGCGCCGTAATCCTCATTTCGGAATTTCATTTCCCCGTCTATCACCTTGGCAAATGAAAAAATGATGTGGGTCAGCTTGTCGAGGGGAAGTTTTTCCGGCTGGTAATCCTGCTCCGGAACGTAATACGCCAGGATAGGCAGCGCCTGCTTTTCCGGCCCGGAGGCCCTGCTCAATTTTCGGTTGCAGGAAGGGGCGGCCAGGAGGAGGGCGCCCAATACAGGAAGGAGCCTTGAAACTTGCATTTTAAATGTATTTTGTACGGGAATGTGCCTGGGCAGTAATATATGGAAATAGGCTGAAGGCGCCAAAAGGCCTGCGGGGCGGTTTGTAAAACGGTAAGCGCCCTGATCAGGCCAAAACAGGTTCGAAATGCTTCGATCAAACATATGTTACAGGGCACATGGCAGGATATCAGGGTATTTTGGCAGAATAGTGAGCTGGATTTCGCCTATATTTGATTTAGCAACGACTGTATCAGCCAAAACAAGCCCTTTTAAGGCTGGACAATTTACTTCCCCCCTCCAATAACTCCCCCCCATTATTGAATATCCCTGAGCTATCAGAGAGGCATTATTACCAGATTTTGAAATCATGGCCGTCGCTTTGAGTAAGGATCCCCTTTCCCTTCGGATGGAGGTAAGTGGTTGCCGGCCCGCCCTGTGCTGAGATATCGGCCTGGGCAAGGCTTGTGTTGAGCGCCTCTTCGTAGCTCCCGGTTCTGCAGTTGCACTTACTGATATCATTTCATAATCTAAAAACTTATTGTCATGAAAAGAACAACTTTGATCATCACGGCCTTACTCTTCGTTACAGGCGCCATTATGGCCCAAACCGAGAACAAGTCCGATATTTCCATTTCCGACGATAGCGACAAGAACGAAGTAACCGTTAAGCAAACCCTGCAGGGAAACGAACTCAACGTCTCGGAGGTCGACATTTCCCAGGAATCTGACGAGAACATAGTCGAGATTATCCAGAAAGGAGAAAGCCTGGACAGCGAGGTGGAGGTCTCTGACGAATCCTCCGGAAACGAAGTGGTTGTCAACCAGGAAGGAGAGGAGCACGAAAGCGACGTCTCCATTACCTCCGGATCCCTCGACAACGTGGTGTACGCCACCCAGAAAGGAGACAGCCAAGACTCCGAAGTCGATATCGAAGGCAGCTGGGGCAACGTCGTTGAAGTCCTGCAGGAAGAAGAAGGCAATAAATCGGATGTGGACATCTTCAACATGAGCGACGGCAATACCGTAGAGGTTAAGCAGGATGGCGAAGGCAATGAATCGGATGTCTCCATTTATGTTCATTCCGGAGCAAACATCGTCTCTGTCGATCAGAATGGCAAATACCTGGATTCGGAAATAGAGATCGGCCTCTACTCCAGCGACAACACGGTGGATGTCGAGCAGGATGACAGGAACCACAAATCCTACGTTGGAATTATCGATGACAGTTCCGGCAATACCGTTGAAGTTTCTCAGGAAGGCAACTGGAGCGAAAGCGACATAGCGATCCTCAACGGGTCTGACGACAATACCGTTACCGTAACTCAGAAGTAAATAAATCCGTAACGTCCCTTTGTTTTATGAGGCTGAGTAAATAATGGCGACTCGGCCTCCTGTTTGAGCGGGCTTGTTCACCCTGTGTGGAGTTCGCTGTGAATATTAACAGTAATACAGGTAGATTGCAGGCGGCCCATTCCTGAGCCGCCTGTTTTTTTTCAAACAGCTTCTTACACATTCACACATTTACACATCTCCCGATAATATCCCCCCTCCAAACCGCGTTTACCACTCCATTCAGGCCAGCTTCCATTGGGCTATTTAGCGGTGCAGCCGTCTTTTAACACAAAATATTCGGCGATTTTGCATAACATTCGTTATTATTGTGTCCTGATACGAAAGAGGTGGGTTTGGCGGGTAATAGCCCTGCAGTTCATTCATTCGCCAAACGGCCTGCACTTCAAATAACGATTCGGCAACATCACTTTTTGACAGAACCACGCCTTTTCTGGACAAGCCCTGAACAAAGCGAATCAACCTGTATAACCAAACCGGAAGTATTAAGTAAAGCAATTTTACAAATGACCGCTTGTATGAAAAATTTCAAGTCGATACTGATCACCTGCATGCTGGCCCTCGGCGTTCTGTCCATGAACGCTCAGGACATCCACTTCTCGCAGTTCTACCTGTCTCCCCTCAACCTCAACCCGGCCATGACGGGGGTGATGAACTGCAACATCCGCCTGGTGGCCAACTACCGCAACCAATGGGCGAGCGTGCTGAGGTCAAATGCTTATAATACCTACTCCGTTTCCTACGACCAGCGCATACCCGTTGGCCGTTACGACTATTTCGGCATAGGGGGCACTTTCTGGGGCGACCGCGCCGGCGAGGCCAATTTCTCCACCCTGACCGGCAAGCTCTCCGCTTCCTACAGCAAGCGGATGGGCGGCTACCGCAGCCAGGCCAACTACCTGGTGGTAGGCGCCGAAGCGGGCGTGGCACAGCGCAGTATCGACTTTCTGAAGTTGCGCTGGGGCCTGCAGCACGACGGGGAAGGCTCCTTCGACCCCACCCTGCCCACGGGCGAAGAGGGCGTCTTTGACCGCGACAATTTCATCTTTGCCGACCTGGCCGCCGGCCTGCTTTGGTTCATGGTCTTCGATGAGAACAACAGCCTCTATCTCGGCGGCTCTTTCCACCACCTGAACCGCTCCAACCAGTCCTTCAACAGCAATGATGAAGACCTGCTTTACAGCCGCTTCACCTTCCATGGCGGCGGCGAATTCATGATGGGCGACCGCTTCGGCATCGTGCCGGGCGTCATCGTAATGAGCCAGGGGCCGTCCTTCCAGGTCAATGCCGGCACCAGCTTTAAATTCCTGCTGGGCAGCCGCCAGTCCTACCAGGCCTTCCAGTTCGGCCTCTGGACGCGCATTTCCAACAAGATCGAAACCGGCGTGCTCAACGACGCCGCGATCCTGTCGACCCGCTTTGACTACGAAAACTTCAGCCTCGGCTTCAGCTACGATATCAACGTATCCCCGCTGCGCACCGCTAGCAACTCCAACGGCGGCTTCGAATTCGCCCTGGCCTATAAAATCTGCGGGCTGGAACGCAGAGGGGTGTACTGCCCGAATTTCTAAGGGAATGAGGGAATGAACAGGGGGCCGCCCCTCGCATTCCCTCACTCCTTCATTCCTTCACTCCTTCATTCCTTCACTCCTTCATTCCTTCACTCCCGGGATCCAGAATCTGGTTCAGAATCTGCACCGTGATCAGGTAAGTGGGTTTGACCCCGTCGACCCCCAGGCTGCCGGAGGCCAGGGTATGGCCGGTGACCAGCGGATTGTCAGAAGCGTAGTAGGCGTAGCGCAGCGCCACATTCTCATTGATGCTCTTGCGGATTTTGGATGCCGACTGAATGGCCTTCTGGTAGTGGGCGCCTTCCATTTCCAGGCCGATGGCCTTCCAGGAAGAACCCAGGAAGTATTGCATGATATCCTTGTTCTGCAGGGAGGTGCCCAGTACCGAGATCATAGGCCCTTCGAAAACGCGCAGGCCCTGGCCCTGGAAAAGGGCGGCGTTGAGGTTGTTGTGAAAGGGATAATTATCGGCGGTACCTTCGAAGACGTGGGCAGTAGGCACCATGATGTCGCCTTTTTCTCCTTCCAGGATGCCGGCTTTACCCATAATGGAAATGGACTGTACATCGAGGGGGACTTCCTTCCCCCCTGTTTCGTAGGGCTTGAGCAACTCGTCCATGGTTTCGTAGGCCTGCTCGCCGAAGGCATAGTCCATGACGAGGATAACAGGTTGGCCGGCGTCGATATATTCCCTGTTCCATTTCAGCTCTGCGGGTAGTATATCCGGATTTATCTTTACCGTATCGAAGACCTGAACGGTGATGCTGGTGCCGGAATGGTCTTCCAGTTCATACATGCCATTCTTCAGGGCATAGTCGCGAACCTGCCGGCGAAGGTTTTCGTTGCTTTCGATGCTCAGCTCCCGGGCAAGGTCTTCCAGTTCGTCCTTACGGCCCAGGGCCCTGAGGGCAAAAAAGCTGTTCATCACGCTATGCGGGTTGGCGCTGATGATGTGCAAAGGCCGGCGAAGCAAGCCTTTGCCGGCGAGGTATTTCTTGATATTGCTGGCCCACTGTTCTCCGTAGATGTGGTGGCCGACCTTTTCCCGCAGGGCAGAAGAGAAGCTGATCTCCCGGTCGTTGCTGTCTTTGACCTCATCGGCCGACAGTTTACCCATCCAGTAGGTAATATGAAAGAGGCTGTTCACATCAGGCGCCTCCCCGAAGCGGCGGCAGGCATCGGCCGTTTCCTCGTAGGTGCGCCCCAGCAGGGTGCTCAGGTAGGTAAAAGCAATGTCCCGGTTGTAATCTTCCCCATGTTCTTCCCTGCGGACGATCTCCTCCAGCATTTGCCAGTCCCGGTTCTTGCGCCCCCGGTGGTCTTCGCTGTTTCGGCGGATTTTCTCGGCCTCGATATACAGGAAGGTCAGATGGGTGAGGATATCGTAAATGTCACTGCGGCCGCGGGTCATTTCGATGAACATCTGTTCCTCGTCGATGCGGTAGCTGTTGCGGCGGCGCTTGGGAGGGACGATGGGTTTGAAATTGCTGTTCTCAAACCCTTCCCGGGAAATGAGCCGTATATAGCGGCACTCTTCAATGCCTTTGGGCAGGCGCTGGAAAATATACAGCAGCCCATCGAGTTCCACCCGCTCCGGGTCGTTGATGGAGCCGTAAATCTCCGGGCGCAACTGCGTCAGCGCCTCGATCATAGCCTCGCCGGATACTCCCAACGGCTTGTAACTGCCCCGGATAAACAGGTGGCGCATGGCGATGTACAGGCGTTGGATGGCGGCTCTTGATTCCTGGGCGCGGCTGCGTTGCGTGGGTTTGAGAGACATGGGAACAAGTGAATGAGTGAATTTTACCCGGCCGGGCCGTAGCGAGGACGGGGAGTGAATGGCCTCAAAAATAAGGATTTTTGGGAGTAAAGCCACGCAGATAATATTCCCTCCGGAAATGAGAAAAGCCGGCTTCGAAAGAAGGCCGGCCCTTTATGTTACAATTCACAGCTTAAGGCCATAAAAAAAGCTGCCCACTGATAAAATGCTCCCGTACAGTGGGCAGAGAATTGGTTGAGTTTCCAGGTTTTACTCTTAGTTGCAGCGGGCGTCGGGGTTTACCACCCGGATCGCCGGATGCATCATATATCTTCCGTTGCCGGTCTGGAAGACTGACTGGGCAGCGTCGAAATCCAGGATCAGGTCGTACCTGGGCATACCGGCGAGGTCGAGGCACACTTGTATCTTCAGGCCCGATTCGCTCCCGGAGGGTATTTTCAGATCAAACTCCTCCCCGTCCACTACCACGGTGTTGTTTTCTCCCAGCACCAGGCGCACCTGGCGGATTTCATCCAGGCTGAGCATGGCGTTGGCGACGAGCACGTCGATGCCGTTCTGGAGGTCCAGCAGGTTGTATATTCCGGCATTGGTGTTCAGGGCTATTTCCTCGGAGCCGCCCGGCCCTTTGACCAGAATGGACTGCAGGTCGATGTTCACTTCGTCGACATCGAGGGGGGCGTCGGTTAATTTTACAGTGAGTAAGGACATATGGTTCAGGGGGGCGTCGTCGTTGCCCTCGTTACAGCCCGGGTTCAGGAGAGCAAGGGGGAGGGCCAATAACAAAAAGCGTGCAATTGTTAGTTTCATTGGATTATAATTCAGCTGTTTAGAAATAATTCATCGCAGTAAAAAAAGGGGCTGGCATCCCAGCCCCCCTTATTCATGAGAATCGGATAATTTGCCTTCAATTCAGGCACATTGTTCATGGGATTGAAATTGTCATGGGACTATGTAGGCCGTTGCTTTTTTGGAATTATAATCCCCGCTGTTTTAGTGCATTTTGGCGGCCATTTTAGCCAGTATGCCTTTTTTCGTTTTTATTCTCAGCATATACAGCCCGCCGGGGTATTTGCCAAAGTTGAACCTGGCTGCCTGTGCCGGCCTTGGGGCGTTCAGGCTGCCCAGGTATTCTCCCCTTGCGCTGTATAGTTCCACTGCCAGTATTTCATCGTTGCTATCCGTGAGTTCCACTGTCATCCAGCCGCTGGCCGGGTTGGGATAGAGGCGGACGGCCTCTTCCGGCAGCCGGGGCGTTCTGCCCTGCAGCAGGAGCGAATCTTCCGGCAGGGCGAACAGGAGGCGGGAAGGCGCCACTTCCGTACCTTCGAAGAGGTTGTTGGCCAGGCGGATGCTGTCGAGTTCCAGGCCGACCAACCCGACGATGATGTCCTCCATCACGATACTGAAGTTGGCCACCGGGCCGAAACCCGAGGCCGGGCCGGCATTCTCGCCGCGATAGATAGCCACCTGGGCCACCGCGTATTCGTCGAGCACTTCCATAAATACCTCCGAGCGGTTGGTTCCCATGCCCATAGGGTCGTTGATCCAGCAGGGGTCCGCGATGTCGAGCTGAACGCCGGCATTGCCCCCCATGTTCGTAGTCGGCTTTATGTTGAGGGTGTCAAACTTCAGCGTAAAGGCGATGCCGAAAAAGGAATCGATGGGCATCTGCTCGCTCCCCAGGCTCAACGCGACCGGCTCCTCAGCGCCCGGTTCGGTGATGGGATCCGGGGTTTCCATCCGCAGCTGGGGATCCTGGCCGATGACGCCGGTGAAATACTCATCCAGCATTACCATACTCTGGGTGCGCCAGAAATTGTCTTTGATGACGTTCAGGTCGTTGGCATTGATGTTGCCGTTGCCGTCACAATCAGCATAGGCAAAATTCTGTCCATCCGGGAAGGTTTCAGCCCACAGCTCGGGAAGGCCCTGAGGCGCCCAGACGCTGCTCGGCGGCGTTCGGTTCGGGCCGCTCGCCCCATTGGCGAAAGCCCAGTACAGCACGTCGATGTTGTTAACTATACCATTATTGTTGACATCACCAGGCCAAACCTGCTGAGCCTCCAGGCTGGTTACACCCATCAACATGCCTATCGAAATGGCAGCAACTGTTTTAATCATCCAAACTGTCAAAGATCTGTTCTTTTGCGTTTCTGATACAAATATAGAGCGGCGGGAAGCGTGCATCAAATACATTTTTTTGTAATTTTCGGATTTGGAATAAAGGCCATTACTTGAGTTATGTTTACAATATTTAGCACAAATATCTTTCAGACAGATGTTTATAAAATTTCATTTTATATAAAAAAATATGTTTTAGTTGTATTTTTTCGGAAATCCGGTAACCATTCACCCCTGTAAAAGTCGCCAAATTCATGAAAAGCAGCAAACTTATTGAGTTGCTAAGGACATTTGATGCGAACGAATGGCGTCAATTCGAGGCCTTTGTGGCCTCTCCGTACTTCAACAGGAATGAGGATCTCAACCGTTTATGCACTTTTCTGGGCAGGTTTGCCCCCGGTTTTTCGGCGCCTGGCCTCACCAGGGAGAAAGGGCACGACGCCGTTTTTCCCGGCGCCCCCTTCGACGCCAGGCAGATGGGGTATCTTATGAATTACTTGCTGCAACTTGCCGAAACGTTTATCAGTGTCCGGCACTATCAGCGGCAGAGCCTCCGGGTAAAAGGAGACATCCTCAGCGAGTATTCACACCGGGGGCTGGAGAAACACTACAACTTCCTGTACCGGAAAGCGAAGGAGGAACTGGACGCCGCCCGGTCTGATGTAAGCCAGTTCGAGTTCCGCCATACCCTGGCGGAAGTGGCCAGCCAGCATTTCATTCGCCAGCAGGTACGCAGCTATGACCCCACGCTGCAGAATGCCGTCGTTGCCCTGGATGAGTTGTACTTCCTGCAGAAACTGAAGTACAGCATTGAAATGCTCAACCGGCAGGCCATCGTTTCCACAACGTATGAACTGTCCTTCATCGATGAAGTGCAAAACTACCTTCTGGCGCTGCCGGAGCGGCCGCCGCTCATCGATATATATTTCCACGTCTACCTGTCGCTGGCCAATGACAGCGGCGAGCACTTCTCCCGGCTGATCCGGCTGATCGAAACCCATAGCGAATTTATTGAACAGGCGGAAAAGCGGGTGATCTATCTGTACGCCATCAATTTCTGCGCCCGAAAAATCCGCCAGGGCAAAGATGAGTACGTATCCATAGTGCTCAACCTCTATCTGCGGGGCATCCGGGACAAATCTCTCTTCGAAGAAGAATACCTTTCGCACTGGACCTACACCAACGTCGTAAAATTATTTCTTCGCCAGAAGGAATTCCAGCAGGCCGAAACCTTTATCAAGGCATTCAGCGATAACCTGTCTCCCCAAACGCGCGCCGACGCCCTGCATTTCAACCTGGCGGAGCTGTATTACCAGAAAGAGGATTTCGGGGAGGTGCTTTCCCACCTCAGCAAGCTCAATTTCTCCGACCTCTTCTACCACATGGGTTCCCGGACGGTGCTGATCAAGACCTATTATGAAAATGATGAGATCGAATCTCTGCTTTCTCTGCTGGCCTCTTTCTCCAATTTCCTGAGGCGCAATAAAAAGATCGCCCCCGGCCTGAAAAAGACCTACCTGAATTTCTGCAACCTGCTGTTTAAGGCGCTGAAAAACGACCCCAGGAAAAGAGGCAAAGTCCGGGAAGAGATATTACATACCCAACCGCTGGCCGAACGCAGCTGGCTGCTGAAAGTGTGGGGGGAACAGGGGCGGTTCGCGTAAACGGGCAGCCGTTTGATTTTCGATTTATGATTTATGATTTGCTCCGATGGGCGGGCCGGAGCCCAATCGCACATCATAAATCAAAAATCACTACCGTCCGCCCATCACGCCCCCAGCCCGATCCTCGTCCCGTCGTGAAGGGCCACGCCTTTTTTAATGACGATGATCCCGTCCCGGATGACATGGGTATCCGTTTCGCCGTCCGGCAGGGCGATACTGCCGTGGATGCTTACTTCATTACCAATCCGTACATCCTTATCGACAATGGCGTTGCGGATATTGCAATTCCTCCCGATGCCCATGGGGATCTTTCCGGAGCGTTGCATCTCGTCGATGGTTTCGTAAGAGTCGTTGCCCATGATAACGGCATTGGAAATTTCCGTTCCTTCGCCGATGCGGGAGCGGATGCCGATCACGGAGCGCTCGATCTTCTTGGCATGGACGATGCAGCCTTCAGCAAGGACGGCCTGGTTGAACCAGGTGCCGAACACCTTGGAGGGCGCCAGCAGGCGCGGCCGGGTATAGACGCCTTTTTTGTTGTCGAACAGGTTAAATTCCGGGATGTTATCCGTCAGGGCAATGTTGGCCTCGTAAAAGGAACGTATGGTCCCGATGTCTGTCCAGTACCCGTCATAGGAAAAACTGGCTACCTTGTGGCCCCGTTCGATAGCGATAGGAATGAATTCCCTGCCGAAATCGGTCGCTTCGGGATGTTCATTGAAGAGTTTGTGCAGAAAGGCCTTGTTAAAAATATAAATCCCCATAGAGGCCAGGTAATGCCGGCCCTGGTTGCGGTATTTTTCCTCCACATGCGATTGCCATTCGCCCAGTTCTTCCAGTTTCGGCTTTTCGATGAAATTTTCGATATAGCCTTGTTCATTGACCTTCATGATGCCGAAGCCGGGGGCATGCTTGTCGATAACGGGTATGGTGGCGATGGTCAGTTCCGCCTCTTTTTCGAGATGGTAATTAACCATAGCTTCAAAATTCATCTGGTAGAGCTGGTCGCCGGACAGGATGAGGATGTAGTCATGGGGATGCCTTTCCAGGTGGTGCAGGCACTGGCGCACGGCGTCGGCGGTGCCCTGGAACCACTTATCGCTGGAAGGGGTCAGCTCGGCGGCCAGGATATCTACGAATCCGTGGCTGAACATGTCGAAATTATAGGTATTCTTGATGTGCTGGTTCAGGGAAGCGGAGTTGTACTGGGTAATGACGAACATGCGGCGGACTCCCGAGTTGATGCAGTTGGAAATGGGGATATCGATCAGCCGGTACTTACCTCCTATGGGAACGGCCGGCTTGGAACGTACGCTCGTCAACGGATGGAGGCGGGTGCCGGCGCCCCCCCCCAGGATAAGGCTTATCATTTTGATCATAGGATAAATTGGATTTAGTTGGTTATACCCATCTCTTTATAAATTTCTATATAAGCGGCGACAGATCGCTCCCAGGAAAAGTCCAGCTGCATGATGCGCTTGCGCACCTCTTCGAATATAGGCTGGTTGTGGAACAACTGCACGGCGCGGTAGAGGGCCAGATGGCCGTCATCGAGGTTAAACAGGTTGAAGCGGATGCCCCGGCCAACACTATTGGGCTCGCCGATATCCGGCACCGTATCTTTCAGCCCCCCAACGGAACGGACGATGGGAATGGCGCCATAACGCATGGCGTACATCTGGTTCAGCCCGCAGGGCTCCACCCGCGAAGGCATAAACAGGAAGTCGGAACCGGCATAGATTTGATGGGCCAGTCCTTCGTTGTATTCCAGAGCGGCGTTGAAGCGCCCGGGATACTGCTGGCTGAGCTGGCGAAAAGCGCTCTCCATCCACGGCTCGCCGGCGCCCAGCGCGGCGAAGGCCAGGCCGGCGCCGCTGTGCATCACCCGGTGAACGAGGTCGGGAAGCAGGTCGGCCCCTTTCTCCCCCACCAGCCTGCCGATAAAGGAAACCAGCGGGCGGCCGGGGTCCAGCCTGAAGTGCCGGCAAAGCGCTTCCTTGTTGGAATGCTTGAAAGCGGCAATATCTTTCTGAAGAGGAGCGGCTATAAAGTTGTCGATAGCCGGGTCCCAAACCTGAGCGTCGATGCCGTTGATGATCCCCAGGCACTTGTGCTGTTCGTGCTGCAGCAGGTATTCCAGGCCGTTGGAGCTTTCCTGCAGTTCCCTGAGGTAGCTGGGAGAGACCGTCGTCACCCGCCAGGCGCATTTCACCGCCGTAGCCAGGGGGTTGATGTAGTTCGACCAGTCGAGCAGGCCGCGGGCTTCCGCTTCGAAGGCAGGCAGCAGGTACATCTTATCCCAGCCGAAAGCACCGTGGTAGACGCCGTTGTGGATGGTGAAAACGGTAGGCATCCAGCTGAGATCCCGGTATTCCGGGCAGTGTTTCAGCATGAAAGGGATAAGCCCGCTATGATGGTCGTGGCAGTGGAGCAGGCCGGGGCGGCCCGGGCTGTTGCGCATCCACTGCAGGACGGCCTGCTGGAAGGACAGGTAACGCTCTACATCGTCGCCGTAACTGTACCCGCCGGGGCCGGCGTATATGCCGGCCCGGTCGAACTTGCCGGGAATATCCGCCACGAAAAAGGGAAAGCCCAGGGCATTGGCGCTTTCCTGCTGGATGGTAAAGGGAATATAGTGGTTGTGCAGCCGGACGGCTCCCTTGTAAACCGTGTGAAACTGATGCTCGTCGATCCACTTGAGGCGGTACCTGGGAATGATGACGCCGGTAGGGACGCCCGCAGCAGAAAGATACTTCGGAAGGGCGCCAACGACATCTCCCAGCCCCCCTACTTTTGCCGCGGGATAACATTCCGCGCTCACGTGTAATACCTTCATGCAGGGTGTAGATTATGATGGTTTTCGCTTCGGTTTAAATGTAAGGAAAATATCATTAGCCAGGAAAGCTTCGAAGCGGATGTTTTGACGAAAGCCGCCGATAAGGGGTATGGCTGTGATGTGATATGGCGTTGAGGAAGTTGTTTGTTGTTTGTTGTTCGTTGTTTGTTGTTGGAGCCGGCAACAAACAACGAACAACGAACTCACCCCAACCCCCGCCACTGCTCCTCCAGCCGCGCCAGCATACCGCTGGCCTCGTCGTCCTTCTCGTAAGGAGGCTTGCCGCCCGGCCATTCGCCGGCAGGCCTTACCTCCCGGCCCCGCAGCAGCTGTATGTATTTCCTGCGGTAGTAGGGCGACCGCAGGCTCAGGAAATGTTCGGCGATCAGCGGCCGGGGAACGGTTTGCCCCAGCTTGCGGCGGATCTTCCGGAAGCGCGGCAGGTCCCGCAGGTATTCTTTATAACCGAGATAAGAAATGTAAAACAGGGAGAATACACCCCAGGCCAGCCCCAGCGCAATAATGATATTATACACCCAAACCGCCACCTTCGAACCCAGCGGCATGGCCGCATCCGGCGGCGTCAGAAAACCGGTATCACCCGACTCCATGTGGGAGATAAATACGAGGTATGCCACCAGCAAACCCACTAATGTGCCCATAAACCCCTTGGTTTTGGTATCTGCCAGCCAGAACATATAAGAAAGGAATACCACGGAAAACCAGGGGATGACCACAAAAAAGAAAAGCGCCCCCTCCAGCAGCAGCAAAGGGGCTATCCACAGCAACTCCCGGACATCAACGCCCGTTGGGCCGAGCAGGAAAATGCCCGCCAGGATAACTCCTGCCACGAAAAGCCATTTTTCAAGCTCCCGCACCTGCAGGAAACGGGCCAGCGGGCGGAAATTATCGGACAGCTTCAGCACTTTGACCTCTTTCGATGTCGGGTAGCCCAGTTGTTTGGTGCGCAGAAAATAAAAGCGCAGCAGGTGTTCGAGCACCGGCCTGCTGAGCCTGCCCAGGTACCGGGAGGCATTGGCGAGGCTCTCCTGCAGGTATTGGTTGGGCGTCAGGGTGAGCTTGTCGAAGATGCGCACGATCAGCCGCTCGGCCTCCTCCTGCGGCAGGAGGGCAATGGATTCGATGAGGAACTTCTTGAGGATGAGGTCGTCGCCCAGTTCTACATTGAGCAGGATAAAGCCGGAAAGCCCTTCGGTATATGGCGCCAGCAGCTGCTTGCGGCTGGTGAACCCATCCGCCAGGAAGCGCAGGCAATTTACGGATTGATAGTACTGATCGTCGATGATGATCTTTCGGGCTTGCGCCTTTTTCAGGCGCTTCTGGCGCTCTTTCCGGCTGAGGGCAGGATCCAGCAGCCAGGCTTCGTCCGGGCTGGGTTCGTAGTTGAGCTTTTGCGCCTCCTCCCAGCAATAGCGCGCCACCTCGTCGGCTCTTGCCTCCTCGGCGATCTCACAGTACAGCACCAGGGCGTCGCGGTTGCGGGCGTCGAGCGGAATGTCCCCGACGGGCAACTGTTCCGGCTGTTCGCGGAAATTGAGCGCCACGAAGTACTCGTGGAATTTGCGGTGGATAAAGCTGAAGCGCCCCCTGCCCAGGCGGGCCAGCCGCTGGTCGCGCAACAGCTTGATGGCGGCGTTCAGCGGGTAGCCCTTCAGCCGGCGGTTCAGCTCCTGCAGCTCGATGGTGAGGCCGTAGCGGGGGTCGTCGAACAGGAAAGCGGCGATGGCGCGGGCGGTGTCGATGATGTCGGCCGGGCTGAGGCGGTATTCTTCGGCCAGCATGTCGGGATGAAGCCGGTAGCGGATGCAGCTTTCGTAGAGGGCCAGCTGGTTGGGCGGCAGTTGGCCGGCATTATGCTTCAGGTAGTCCTTCACCAGAGAAAGAGAGAAGGGGTTCTTGATCAGCGGGCGCAGGTTGTGGCGGTTGTACAGCTGCTTGATGGCGGCGTCGCTGAAGCCGGCCTTTTCCAGGCTTTCAATGACCATCTCCTCGGTGAGAGGCCGGATATGGAGGCTGATATCGGCGGCGTAGCGGCCCGAGGGGCGCTTGAATTCACGGGAGGCCAGCAGCAGGCGGTTGCCGCCGTCGAGGCCGTACAGGTAGATCACTTCGGAAAGCTGGCCGATGAGGGGCGAGTGCTCGTATGTGTCGATGACGGCCGGCGTCTCGTCAAAGGAATCGAACAGGAAGAAAAAGCGGCCGCTGTTGTACAACCCCTGGTAATGGCGGCGTACGAAAGCCTGCGTGGCCGGCGGCTGGCCCTCCTGCAGGGCCTGGATGATAAAGCGCTCCAGGCTCCCGGGATCGGGAGGCTGGCCGGGCGCCCGGTTTTCCGCAGCATACCAGTCGCGCAGGTTGATGTAGAGCGGTAGGCTCTGCCCTTTGTCATCGCGGAGCAGCCTCTTTGCCAGTTCGCGCAGGGCCACGCTCTTGCCGGAGCCGGGCTCGCCGATGACCAGGAAGGAGCGGGCCGCGGGGTTCTTCAGGATGGCCTTATCCAGCTTCACGGCCTTCTTCTGGAAGCTCCTGCCTTTCTGCTGCTGGGCCAGGGCCTGCAGCGGCAGGAAGTCTTCCGGGTTCCAGTGGGCCTCGCGGTCCAGCCCTTCGAGGCGGCGCAGCAGGCTTTCTTTGAAACGCCGGATTTCCATGGCTTCCGGCGGCCGGTAGGCCGCTTCTCCGGCATGGGGAGCAAGCTCCTCCTCCGGTACGGCGGCGGCACTTGGAGGGCTTCCCTCACTGCGGAGGCGCCTGAGCAAATATTCGGCCACTTTCCGGTAGGGCTGGTCGGCGCTGTCCCAGTCGCGGCTGCTGATGGGCTTCCCGTCGGGCGGCAGCACCTTCCTGCCCTGCAGGAGGGGGTATTCCTCCCAGAGACAATCCCGGAGCACGACGGTAAAAACCTCGGCCTCGCCCTTGTCTTCCCGCCGCAGGGCTTCCTCCAGCAGGCCGAAGAACTCGTCAAAATAGTCGTTGCTGATCAGGGAAACGATAATGTCGGACTCTCCCAGGGCGCGCTGCAGGGCCGTTTCGGCCGCTTCGCCCGCCGGGATCAGGCCCCGGTGCCAGATCTGCCGCACCAGGCCCTGCCGCTGCAGGATGGCCAGGTGGGACAAAAGCCTGGCCGTGAGCTGCTCATCCCGCTCGGAATGGCTGTACAGGATAACGAGCTTGTCGCGCTTTTTTTCCACCTGGTTGGGTTGATTAGGTTAGTTGGGTTGATTGGGTTGATTGAGGCATCAACCCATCAACTGATCAACCATTACTCTTCCTTCTTCTTCTTCCCTTCGTCCTTCTTCTTGTCTTTCTTCGGGCGGGGGTTGCCGTGCGAACCGCGCCAGATTTTGCCTCTTTTGGATTTCTTATCTCCTTTACCCATGGTAGTGGAATTGGTTTGGTTAATGAATGATTATACGAGGGGCAAAGATAAATGTTTTGGGAGTTTGGGCAAAGGGGGCGGAGGCGGTCATTCCTCCGAAGCGCTGCCGGTTATGCGTTGCGCTTTTTCCAGAAAGGAAGGGTTGCCGGTCTTGATATGCAGCTCCCGCCATAATTTTGCCGCCTCCCGCCGGTATTCCTGAGCGGCCGGAGGCGCCGGTTGCCGGCCGGCCAGGTTTTCATACGAGATGGCCAGGTCGTGGGCATACTGTATCGTTCCCGGGTTAGTTTGGTATAAGGCCCGGCAAACAGCCAGGTCCCGGGCCAGGTATTGTTCCGCTTCCTCCACCCTCCCGGCCTGATCCAGGATGACGCCCATTTTGTAATAGGCCACGCTCAGGTCGCGCCGCAGTTGTTCCGAATGCGGGTTGTCCTTGGCCAGTTGTTCGGAGAGCGCCAGGTCTTTCAGGTATGTTTCCTGCGCCTTTTCCAGTTTCCCCAGTTCCTCATAAATATCTCCCAGTTCGGACAGGGCAGTGGAAAGTTCAGACTGATCTTCCCCGCTTTCTTCAAAATGCCGGATGGCCTTTTCAAAACATTCGATGGCTTCCGCATAGCGGTGGGCGCCCCGGAAAATGCGGCCCAGGCCGGGAAGCTGATCCGGCGGCCAGCCCTGGCCCTCGTCGGGGGGGTGGGTTTCCAGCACGTTCAGCGCTTCGCCGTAGCCGTCCAGATCGGCGTAGGCCCTGGCCAGCGGCAGGGCATAATCCAGGGCGATACGGCGGGGCGACAGCCGGGCTTCGACGGCGCCCTGCAGTTGTTTCTTTTGCAGTTCCAGGGCCAGTTCCAGCCGGGCGGTTTCTTCGGTGCTGCGGAGGTGTTCGGGAAAGCGGCTGTCCAGGAAGGTGTCCGGCGCGGGTATATCGGCAGTTTCGTCGAAGTAGATATTCACGCCCCGGCGCTGGGAATACAGGTCGGTGGCCAGGTTGCCCAGCCTGGCCAGGGTATCCTGCGACGCCCAGAATAGCAGGGGTATGCCCAGCTTGTTGAGGGCTTCCCGGGCAAAGTTGAACGAGATCACCTTATCGGGGCCGCGCAGGAACTCGTCCAGGCCGAAGACGATCAGCCCCTGGGCGTCCTCGGCGGCCCGCTCCACTTGGGGAAGCAGGAGTTCTTCAGCTTCGAGATAGCAGTTGCGGACCGGCAGCGCAGCCATCCCGGAGGCCGACTGCCGGATGGCCTCGCTGGCCGGCCGGATGAGGCGCTCGTCCCGGGCACAGGCGAACATATACCCAC